>DASZAE010000149.1:0-33964 GCA_035945515.1 Terriglobia bacterium | reverse complement strand
GAGGTGTCTCCGGGAGCCGAAAACAGCCTCCCCGGAACACCCCAGACCGCGAAAACCTCTGCGGAAAAATCCATGATGGCCAACAATTCGCAGCGGAAAACAGCGAAAAACAAAAAAATCAGCGTTTTTCCGCAGCCTGTTAAGCCGCCACGACCGAATTGAAATCATTCGTTTTATGGTGATTTGATGATGTTGTAAAGTGGCTGCCACGGGCCGCAGCTAAAATATAGCCGTAGAGTTTTAATCGCAAAACTTTTCGCCACAAAATCCGGCGGCTAGAGGGCACGCAACAATATCGGGTGATGCTCCCAGCGGTCGAAGAAGTTTATGGGATTGAAAAGCAAGCAGTTAGAGTTCGGCTCGTTTCGAGTTGACACTGCCAGCCAACTGCTTCTGCGCGACCGCAAGCCTATCCCTTTGACGCCAAAGGCGTTTGATACGCTTCTCTTCCTGCTCCAAAATGCCCACCGCCTCGTCACCCGGGAAGAATTGATGAAAGCTGTCTGGCCTGACAGTTTTGTGGAAGATGGGAACGTGTCCGTTAACATCTTTCAACTCAGAAAGGTGTTAGGCGAGACGGAAGGCGGTCGCCCCTTCATCGAAACCGTTCCGAGGAAAGGATACCGTTTCAACGCCGAAGTGCGCACAGTGGAGGTGGAAACCGCGGACGGCCCGCTAAGTCCGCCTCTGGTTTTGCAGCCTGTAGAAACCGGGCGGCCTGTCGCAGATGCTCCAGAAGTCAAAGATAACGATGGGCTTGGATCAAATTTCCGGCAGGGGGAGCGCGCAGGCGCGCGCGATGCCGGAGCCATCGTCCGCGGGGGAGCTTTGCGGGAGGTTATTCCTTTTCTAGAGCCGAAACGGACCATCCAGCCGCAACCACCCCTTGAACAGAATCGCCCCACGGAAGTTCCAGCGACTATCTCTGAACCAGCAAGATCTCGGACGGCTCTGCGCCGTTGGGCTTTCTTGGCTGGTATTTGTTTGATTGTGCTTGGGTTAATCGCCGCTTGGTCCTTGTGGCATTATGCGCAGCGGCCGGCGCAAATGGTTCAGCGCCGCCTCACTAGCTTTGCGCCGGAGATGGCGGTGACAGCCGCCGCAGTTTCTACGGGCGACAAGTTCATCGCCTATGCCATTCCTGCCGGACTTTTCGTTCAGGTGATCTCCACGGGCGAGACGCGCGCCCTTCCGCTGCCTGGGCCGCATTTTGTAGTTTCATCCATCAGTTGGTTTCCCGATAGCGCCAGCTTGCTGGTGGATGGATCAGCTCCACAAGACGCAACCCTCGGCCTTTGGATTGTTCCCGTTATCGGAACCAACCCTCCTATTAAGCTTGGATCCTATCCGGCGGGCACGGTTTCGCCGGACGGTTCGCAGATTGCTTTGGTCAATAATCACGGCGCCGCGCCGGAAATACAACTCATGAGCGCGCAAGGCGGCGGTGTCCGTACCCTGGTGACGGGCGGCGGCGGCGAGACTTTCGGCAGTGTGAGGTGGTTTGACGACGGGCGGCGGCTGCTCTTCGTGCGCTATCGATGGAATGCGCAGTTTCGCCGCAACGCCGGTTCGATTGACGCTTATGATTTAGCTCGTGGCAAGACTGAAACAATCATGGCCGGCTCAGACTTTGGCGGCGATGCCGTGAGCTTGCCCGATGGAGGGATCGTCTATTCCAAAATTGCTGGCGCGAATCCGGCTACGTCTGGAGCGGAAGTGATGGAAGTCAGGACAAATCGCGGGTCTGGCAAAGCTTCCGGCGCGCCGGCGCTGCTGGCTAAGTGGGATGCGCCCGTTACCGATATGACCGTGAATGCAGCCGGCAGCCGGCTAGTTTTGCGGGATATGGTTGTGCAGCACGACATATATATGGCGGATCTCAAAAACGGTGGAACGAGTCTCGCCGGTGTTGGCCGCTTCAGTTTTGGCGTGGGGCGCGACGACTTCGCCCGCGCCTGGACTCCCGACAGCCGGGCGGTTTTTGTGGATACCAACCGCAATGGGAATTGGCAAATCTACAAACGCACTCTCGACAGCGAATCGGATTCGCCCTTTGTGGCCGGCTCGGACGATCAGTTCTCGCCGCGCGTGAGCCCGGATGGCGCATGGCTGCTGTATCTGGAACGGCCCAGGCATTGGCGAGAGACTGAGCCGGTTGATCTGATGCGCGTCCCGATTGCGGGAGGTCTTCCGCAACTCGTCTTGGCGGCGTCAGGCTTTTCCGATTGGGGATTGCGCTTCGAGTGTCCGCGACGCGCCGGAATGCCGTGCATCCTGGCCCAGCGGCAAGGGAGCCAAGTTGTATTCCAGGCATTCGATCCGGTGAAAGGGTTAATGCCCTCTAACAGGGAGATTGCTCGCTGTGACGCACCGGCGCCGATTCAATGGACCCTGGCTCCAGACGGGTCGGGCCTTGCGTGGATCAACCGGAATTCGGGTGAAATAATCATCTACGTTCTCTCCCTGACCAAGAGTCCTTACGGATTCGCCGCAGGACGGTCGATCGAATTTGCAATCGAAGGCTGGTCCAACCCACGCTCAATTCAGTGGGCGCCTGGCGGGGATGGCTGGTTTCTGGTTTCGTCCTCAGAATCGGGCTGGACGCTGCTCTACATCAACCCGTCGGGCAAGCCTGACGTCTTGTTGCGGAATCCGGGCAACTGGGCCCCGGACGTCTACCCGTCTCCTGACGGCCGCCATCTCGCATTCTCCAAGCAGAATTTTAGCAGCAACGTATGGACGCTGACGCACTTCTAGGCGGCCAGAGTTGTGGCGCGGAATTTTGTGGTTAAAACTCACCAGCCTGTTTCTGTAGCGGCGGCCTCTGGCCGCCGGATTTTAATAGTAAAGACCGGCGGCCCCTTAAAGGCTTTGCCCGCCGCTACAGCGGCTTGTTATCGGCCCCAACGAAAAGCCGCAGAGGTTTGACAGCAAAACTCTGCGCTACAATCGATCACATCACTCTTACCCCTTAGCATTCACCAATCACTAATCCATCGGAAGTTCCCCGGCTCTGCCGGGGTGGCAGTAGAAGTTTGACCGTTCCGGGAGTCAGCATCGAAATGCCCCTCACCCGGCTCGCGGAGTTTACCCTGAGCGGAAATGCCGGGATTCTTCGCGGAAGTTTACCCTGAGCGAAGCCGAAGGGCTCAGAATGACAAGCGAAGGGCTCGCCACCCTCTCTCCCCGGCGGGAGAGGGTTGGGGAAAATAAGGGATGCTCGCCCTCCCCTTGGGAGTCTGTGGGACAACTCGGAGGTCGAACCTAGAATCAACAACTTACGGATGAAGCAACCCTTGTAACTTATTGATTCTTCGTCGGCAAAGTTAGTTGTCCCACAGACTCCTTGGGAGGGCGAGGGAAGAGAAGACAAGCAAGCTCGTCACCCTCTCCTTGCTTGCGGAGTCTGTGGGACAACTCGGAGGTCGAACCTAGAATCAACAACTTACGGATGAAGCAACCCTTGTAACTTATTGATTCTTCGTCGGCAAAGTTAGTTGTCCCACAGACTCTTGCGGGGAGAGGGTGCCCGACGTAGGAGGGCGGGTGAGGGGTTTTGCCTCAAGCATGATTTTTTCAGTGCGTGAAGGTAACGGTCAGGCTCTTTGAGGGGCCGCCAATTCTAAAGCTCCCGGCTCTGCCGGGGATATTTACTCTTCAATCGCAGACGGCTCTTGACAGGGCGGGGCATCGTCTTTTATACTCCTAATCATCTTAGGGTATGGCATGAACAAGCAGGCTCAAATTCTTCCCGGCACGCTCGATCTTCTCATCCTCAAGGCCGTCTCTCTTGGACCACTGCACGGCTACGGCGTTCTTCTGCGGATTGGGCAGATTTCCAAAGGCGCTCTGGTGATCGAGCAGGGGGCGCTCTATCCCGCGTTGTTTCGCTTGGTCCGCCAGGGCCTGCTCAAGGCGGAGTGGGGCATTTCGGAGAATAACCACCGGGCGAAGTATTACGAGCTTACAACGGCGGGCCGGAAGCGGCTGCGGGAAGAAATGGAAGGCTGGAACCGTCTCGTGGCCGCGATTGGAACCGTCCTCGGCGCGCAACCGGAGGAACTATGAGCATGTTCTCCTCGATTCGGACTTTTCTGGACTTTGTGTTCACTAGGAGGCGCGTGGAGCGCGAAATGGAGGAAGAACTCCGCTCACACTTGCAAATCCGCGCGGACGATCTGGAACGGCGGGGACTCTCTCGCGCTGAAGCGGAGCGGCAGGCCCGCGTGGAATTTGGCGGGTATCAACGTTACAAGGAAGAGTGCCGCGAGGTGCTGGGAACGCGCTTGGCCGGAGAACTCCTTGCGGACCTACGCTACGGCCTACGGCAGTTCCGTCGCAATCCCGGATTTACAGCCGTTGCCATTCTCACGCTCGCGCTAGGAATCGGTGCAAACACTGCCATTTTCAGTGTCATTGACGCGGTGATGCTGCGGATGCTGCCGGTACAGAGCCCGGAACAATTGGTGCAAATAGGTTTCCAGGGAAAGCACAGCGGTGAATCTTTCGTTGGCGAAAGCTTCTCTTATCAAATGTTCAGGAATCTGCGCCGATACAATCAGGTGTTCACAGACATTTCCGCATTTGACCACTGGGACCTATTGCAGGCGTACACCGCAGAGTCACATTCCTCTGGCGAGTCTGTTACCGGACAATTGGTATCCGTGAATTTCTTTTCCCTGCTGGGGCTTAATCCAGTGATCGGCCGGATGTTTGCACTCGACGAAGATAGCGGGACCGGCGGTCATCCGGTTGCCGTTATCAGCTATGCCCTCTGGACCCGTATGTTCGCGCGCGACCCCAGTGTGCTGGGAAAGAGCCTCAGTATCGGCAGCGAGCCTTTCACCATCATTGGAGTCGCGCCGTCACGGTTCGGCGGCGTCAGCCCCGGACGAGTTGACGACTTTTGGGTGCCCGTAAGTATGCAGCCGCAAGTGCTGCCCGGTGGAGATCGTCTGACCGAGAGCGATACGAACTGGCTCAGCCTGATCGCACGCCTCAAGCCGGGTGTTTCGGCGAAACAGGCGCGCGGGGAACTGGACATTGTTTATCAGCAGATTCAGCACGAGCACGATTTTTCGCACTGGTCTAGCCAGCAGCGTCGTGATTTTTTCACGCACCACATTGTGCTCCTGCCCGCAGCGACCGGCACCGACTACCTGCGCAGGGAGTTTTCGCGTCCGCTGTTTCTGTTGATGGCGATGGTGGCGATGGTCCTGCTTATCGCATGTGCTAATGTGGCGACCCTGCTCCTTGCGCGCGGCAGTGCCCGGCTGCGTGAGATCGCAGTTCGCCTGGCGCTCGGGGCTGCACGAGCCCGACTGATTCGGCAACTACTCACCGAGAGCGTCCTGCTCGCAGTTTTGGGCGGTGCACTGGGGGTGCTCTTCGCGTATTGGGCAAGCCCGGTACTCGTAGCTCTGATGGCACACGGGCAGAGCGGACTGCGACTCAATGTGCATCCCGATCTGGTCGTACTCGGCTTCGCCCTGCTGGTGGCGCTTACTACCGGAATCGCCTTTGGCCTGACGCCGGCGCTGCGCGCAACCCGACCGAGCGCGAATGAGTCTGCGCAGGCTGCATCTCGAAACCTGGCGACCTCGCGGAGAGGACGAAAGCTCGGTTCGGCACTGGTTATCGTTCAGATTACTATATCGCTCGTCTTGATTGCCAGCGCGGGGCTATTGGTCCGTACGCTGCATAATCTTGAAACCATGAATCCCGGATTCAGCCGTGCTCACGTGCTGCTGTTCGAATTCAATCCGAGCAAGGCAGGATACAAGGGGGAGCGTGCCGCGCAACTCCGCCGCGAGGTGTTAGATCGCATCCTTCATGCGCCCGGTGTGCGTTCAGCGAGCTTCTCTTTTTTGACGCCTATTAGTGGAGGGGGTTGGGATAACGACGCGAGATCGGTCGAAGATTACACACCGCATCCCGGCGAAAACATGGACATTTTTCTGAACGCGGTTGGCCCCGGGTTCTTTAGGACGCTCGGCACGCCCTTGCTTTTTGGCCGCGATTTTGGTTCGCAGGACCGCTCTGGTTCGCCGCTTGTGGCGCTGATCAACGAAACGATGGTTCGTCGCTTCTTTGGCCAGCGCAATCCCATCGGCAAGCGCTTTCAACTCGGGCCGTGGAGTGGAAAACGCGGCTATAAAATTATCGGTGTAGTGGGCGACCAGAAGTACCTGAGCCTTCGCGAGAGCGTCCCACCCACAGCATACCTTTACATTGCACAGCTCCCCCAGGCAGCGTTGCCGAGTGGTGTCACATTCGAACTCCGCAGCGCGGTCCCGCCCATGAGCCTCACGCCTTCAATAGGTCACATTCTACAAAGCGTGGACTTCCGTCTTAGGCCAACCGATGTTAAGACTCTCGCCGAGCAAGTAGACGCGTCCTTGTCGCAAGACGAACTCCTCTCCAAGCTGTCGAGCTTCTTCGCCCTACTTGCCCTGACGCTCGCGTCTATCGGTCTGTATGGCGTCGTGTCCTATGCCGTAACACGCAGAACCCAGGAAATAGGCATCCGCATGGCGCTTGGGGCGCAAAAGGGCGATGTGCTAAGCATGGTCGTGGGGCAAGGGCTGAAGCTAGCCCTGATTGGTATTGTGCTCGGAATTGTGGGCGCGCTTTCTGTAACACGGTTCCTCTCGAGTCTGCTGTATGGCGTAAAGCCTACCGACCCGCTGACGTTCGTCGCCGTCTCACTGATCCTGCTCGGCGTGGCGCTGCTCGCCTGCTACATCCCCGCGCGGCGAGCCGCCAAAGTGGACCCGATGGTGGCGCTGCGGCATGAATGAGGATCAAAATTGGGGAAGGATTTGGCGCGCAGAGTTTTGCGGTTCAAACTTTGCGGCTTATTTCTGTAGCGGGGCCTCTGGCCGTAAAGCAGTCGATTGTCATCCTGAGCGGAGCGAAGGATCTACTTCTGATTGGAGCCCTCCACAAAAGCAGATTCTTCGCGGAGTTTATCCTGAGCGAAATGCCGGGATTCTTCGCTTCGCTCAGAATGACAAGCGAAGGGCTCAGAATGACAGCGCCTGTGTCGGCGCTGCGCGGGCTGCTTACGTTCTTGTCAGCGTTATTTCCCGTTTGCAGCTACTTTGGCTGTTTGGGTGGGGCCTGGCGTGAGATTTTGCATTCCGATCCAACGGATGAGGGCTTTGTACTGCCAGGATTGCTTCTTCGTGGGCCATCGAACTCCGCCCGCGTGGGAAAGACCGCCGGCAGCCCCTTCGCGCGGGCTGGTGGGCTTGCGCACGATGTAGCTATCGGAGGGCGCGCCTTCATCCACCACGCGCAGCGCCGATTGGTAATTGTTGATCACTTGCTCGATGGAGAACGTTCCTTTAGCGGAATCCGGCGATTCGAGGTGCAGGATGGCGTGGGAGAAGTGGCAGGTGATGCAGGCGAAGCCATCGGGTCCGGGAGTCGAGAAAATAGGCTCGACCGAGTTCTTGAAATAGGCAAAGTTCAACTGCTTGTCCGGAGACTCTTCGAGTTTTGCCCCTTTCAGCCAGTCCGCGACAATCTCAAAATCCGGGTCGTATTGATTGTGCCAGAAGACGCCGCCGTCATGACTCATGCCCCGAATGGACCCTTCCTGGGTTCGCGGATCGAGCGGCTTGAGCAGTAGGGCGCTTCGCATGGGATCTTTCCGGTTGATCACCGCCAGCACCGACACGAAGTTAATGCGGGATTGTTTGAGGGTGTACTTCCCGTCCGGTCCCGGAGGCAGCAAGCGGAACTTGTTATAGGAACCCTGCTCGGTCGAGTGGCAATCCACGCAGGAGTTGGACCCATACTTCTTCACGAATAATGGCTGGACAAAGGCCGTGAAGTAATTGAAATCGAATGGCACGTCTGTCATTGAAACCTGCGCGCCGGTCAGGGAGACCAGCCGCACGGCGGGGGGCGCGGGTGGAACCGGGACGCCGAGCGCGCCCGCGGCTTGCGACCTGACGTTGGGGTCGTCCGCCTTAAGCGCAGCTTCAAGCATGGGCTTCACCGTGGTTTGCGAGCCATGCTGTCCGTAAACCATCACCAGCAGCCGGATAGCGTCATTGCGCACGTTTAAGTCATCATCCTGAAGCGCCGCTGCCGCGGCTTTGATAATGGCCGGGTCCGACTGCAAGTTTGCCGAGCCGCTCACCAAGCCAAGCAGTTGCGGCCGTAGCGCGCTTTGCGGGTCGGCGAGCATCGAAATCAGCATTTGCCGGATGTCAGGATCTGAAATAAGAAACGGGTTTTCATGGCTTGCGGCAATATCCGAGTAAGTGCCGCCTTGACCAGAGCCGCCGATCAAATCCAGCGCCACCAACTGCGCCGCGCGATCCGACGTCTGTTTCAGCGCGCCTTCAATAGCTGCCGTTGCCGCATTGCCGGTGGGCGTGCCGTGAAAGCGGTTGAGAATCCATCCCAGGTTTGAGAGGGCTTTGTCACGGACGTTGGCGTCACGATCCTTTAGCTCGGCAAAAACCTGGGGCGCAAATTCGGAAGATTGAGCCCTTGGGTCGCGCGCCATCCATTCGAATGCTGCCACCTTGACGTCCGCCTGCGGGCTGCTCAACAGGGTTTGCAAGGTGGAGACGACGTTCGGATCGATAGCCGCCGTCGGAGCGGGCAGGGATTGTGAAAAAGAAGACCCCCCTGCGGAACGAAGGCCACTAAGAGCAAGCCATAAGCAGACGCAGAAAGCAGCCAAAAAAATAAACGTCGAATTCCGGGCCAATCGCATCATGAATTCTCTATATTGTATCGGCGGGGGCGAAGCAGTTATCCCTTGAATCCCTTCAGGGTTGGAGGGATGGCTGTGCGCGCATTCTGTGGGTTACGCCCACCGCTATTCATCTTTCACCGCTTCGCGGTGGTTTCATGCCATTACCATGCGGGCTTTAACGTCCGCCACCGGAGGCTGCCTGCTTGTGCGGCAAAGGTTGGCTCCGGGCCAACACTTTTCCCGTGTAGTTGACTTGCGTGGGGAATTTGGCCAGTTCTTCTTCCGCAATCTGGCGCGTATGCGCGTCGGAAGAGGTCAGGTGATCCATCACCGCGAGCATTAAATTCTGATCGCCGGCATCGCGCGCGACGGCCGCTGCCTCAAGCGCGGCGCCTGCAATTGCCGGATCGGAAGACCGAATGAGCGGCAGGATGGCCTGGGCTATGGCCTCCGCCGACTGCGGATCATAGAACGTAATCGAATCGTAATCGTTGCCGATGCCGCCGCGCAGGAAATAGTAATTCAGGGCGGTCAGCACAGTCTGGCGCGAGGTTACGTCGGGGGAGCGCAGCGCAGCGGCCAGCTCGGCAGAAAGGGGACGTTCAACCTCCGCAATGCGCGCAGCCTCGGCGCGCTGGCGGTCCTTTTCCAGGGCCATTGAGCGCAACCAGTTGCGGTGGAACTGCACGGTGTTTTCATCCAGGATATTGTAAATGGCCTGGGCCACGTTCATGCGGACGACGGGATTTTCTTTCTCCACGCCCGCCCGCTCGAGGAAGGCTTGCTCAATCTGCCGCCGCAGCGCGAAGTCCGGCGTGCGGTACCACCAGCGCCAGAGCGCCTTCAGGCTTTCAATCCGCACCAGCATATCCGGATCATTCACGTGGTCAACGAGGATGCGGGCTACGTCCTCGCGCGGGATCATATGATACCAATATTGGGCGAACACGCGGGCTGCGCCGCGCCGCGTGTAATCATCAGGGCTATTTAGAGCCGTCTTGATGGCGGCAATTCCAACGCCGTCGTTGCCCAATTGGCGCAAAGACCATGCCGCCGCGCGGCTCACCATTTTAGCGTGGTCGCCGAGCAATTGCGCCAGCGGCTCGACCGCCGCACGGTAGGGCGCCGGGTCGGGCGCGTCCACCGCCATTCGCCCAATCGCTGAAGCGGCGGCCTCGCGGATGAGCGGCTCTGGATTGTTGAGTAGTGGCAGCACCAGCTTCAGCGCCGCCGGATCGCGCTGGTACCAGACCTTGTCCAGCCACTCAAGGGTTGGCACGAGCGGTGGATTCGCCGTATTTTGTATGCTTGCCGGTGGAAGCGGCGCCGGGGCCACCGGAGGATTCGTTTCCGGATAAATCGTCGAAAGCGCAATCAACGCCCAGCAAGTTTCTTTTTGCGGCAGCAGAAAGAGCTCGCCCTTGTTATCGAGCCAGCCGCCAAAGGGCTGCTGCAATCCGAGCAGCCAGTGAATGGCTTTTTGCACGCGCGGATCCTGCATGTTGTAACCGGAGATTTTGAGCGTGTAGAGCACTTCGCCGGTC
Organism: Terriglobia bacterium; assembly: GCA_035945515.1. Classification (GTDB taxonomy): domain Bacteria; phylum Acidobacteriota; class Terriglobia; order UBA7540; family UBA7540; genus RH2-MAG17b. The sequence goes on along the minus strand of DASZAE010000149.1, from coordinate 23,701 downwards.
ATGAACTGCAGGCTGGGATCGGTCTTTTTCTCGAAAGGCGCGCGGGCGGCGGCGTCAAAAAACTGCTCGTTCGACATATATTCAGGCGTCACCCAGCCGCCGTCGGTGTGCTGCTTGGCCAGAATTTCCTGGATATTTTGGGCGATGATGGGCTTAAAGCGCGGATCGCCCATGTCCACCATGCCTTTGGTCTGCTCGACAATGTCTTCGAGATCGTTGGTTTTATCAGTGGTGATCAGCGCCTTGAGGTGGTCCGCGCTCGCTTCCAAAGTGGCGTTGTGGCTGCGCCGGGCGAGATCGTTCAGATCAAACCAGGAGTCCGAATCCACTCGGAAGTCGCTGATGGGACGGTTGCCGTCGAATTCGTAATTGCGCGTCTTGGCCGGCTCAAACTCAGCCACAAAATGCGCCTTATCCACGCGCGGCAGCACGTTGCGAGCGTCGTAAACCAGCCGGATGTAATTCGCGCTTTTCCCTGGGATTTCCGTCGGGTGATGGCTGACTGAGTCTTCATACATCAACAGCATTTTGGCCATGCGGCTGAGGCCGTTGGTGGGCGCGAGTTCAAATCGCAGCCAGTCGGTATTCTGGAAGCCGTAAAACGGCGCGGGCGCGTTGTACAGCCGGTCGATCATGAACTTGTATTCAGGCGCGTTCACCACCGAGTAGCCGTGGCGCTGCGCCTTGAGCGTGGAGAGCATGGTGAAGTGCGCGGCGTGGCAGGCGATGCAACGCTCGGTTTCATCGGTCACGTTTTCGGCGCGCGTGAGCACCGCGCCCTTACGCGGTATATCGGAAAACCACGAGTCGGCAATATCCACCATGTAGCGCATGGCCACCTGAGCGGCCTCGTGGGGGTTCTGGTAGGGCGGCACGTTGTAAAGCGCCGTGGTCAGATTCCAGCGCGGGTCGTTGGACTTGACTCTGACATAGTAGCGGCCCGGCGTGAGCACGCGCGTGATCATCTTATGATCCACCAGCGCGTCCGTCTGATCGTCGTGCCGGATTTCAACCGGACTCTCACCCTTGGTGTATTCCACCAAATGCTTGCCTTGAGCGCCATTTTCGATGCGATAAAACTTCAGAGCGCAGGGCACGTCGCGGTCAAGCACGTTCAACTCAAAGAAGACAAGCTTAGGGGTTTGCTGGTTGTAGTCAAAAGTGAGCCACTGCAATCCAACGTTGCCTTCGTCGGTGTTGTAAAGGTACTCGATATCGTCAGAGGTTCCGAAGACAGTTTTGCCCAGGGCAATCGGAGAGGCGTGCTGCCAATCTCGCGCCGTGTTGGGCACGATTTGAAGCTGGTCTTGGGCGCTCACGTTCAGCGGCCTGATGGCGGCCTCATAGCCTATCGAATCTGCGCTCACGCTGGGCGGAGCGGCGAGCGTGAGCTCGGCTGGTCCTGGCCCGGCGGCGCGAACGATGAAGTAAGTTCCAGGATCGCCCGAATGCAGCTTCTTGCTGATTTCCGGGTTGCCGGGCGAATCGAAGCTCACCACCACGCGCGCCACGACAGGAATAATGTCCTTCTTCACAATATTGAAGGTGATGGGCGACGCGATGCGGCGGGGCACAAGCTCATCCGGCGTGGTCAAACTCGCGGGATGATTCAGGCTGATGTTCACCGAATAAAGCGCTCCTGCCGTCAGGGCGGGCGTCTGCCAGGTGAGCGTTTGGCCTGGCCGGATGGAACCCTTCATCTCGCGGTCAAAGCCCGGCAATGACGCGGCAGCGCCGGACTTCGGTTGCGCCGAAGCGCGGAGCGGACGCATCCGCAGCGCCAGCGCGGCAGCGAAGATAAATGCAAGGCAAAGAAGAATCGATGCGGGGCGAAACAGGCAAGAAGATATGTTTTTCATTAGGCGAAACCTTATTCCAGTCTATGCTACATCTACTGAATATCTTAGTTTCGATGCGAAGTCAACGCCGGGAATGAAACGTTTTTGCGCGCCACCCAATTGAAGACCTTAGATGGAACGGTCGTTGAAAAAGTATTGTCCAGGCTATTGTTATTTCGAAGGCCAGGGCTTTTGATCGGCCCTGAAAATTATTGCGGATTACATATTATAGTGACGTCACGCGAGGTAGCGCCGCCGTCCCGGCGGCAGATGTAGGCGCACACGATCTCAGCGGCGATGCAGGCAAGATCCTTGTGTAACAGCCTGCAAAGCCTGCCCTGAGCCGATTCGCTCCTCTTCGAATCGCTCTGAGCGAAGCGAAGAGGCTCACGGTAAACTCCGCGAAGGGACGCCGGTGTTACGACTTCTGATTGTCACTATAATTTGTAATCCTCAATAAAGCCGGCGGCCAGAGTCCGCCGATACAACAAATAACCGTCGAACAGGCACTCCACGCCGCTGGAACTGCCGCCTTATCACAAAGTCAAAACATCAAGCGCGCACCAAGCTGGAGGATGCGTGGGCTCAAGGCGCTGGTGACGGCGCCAAAGTTGCCTGATCCGAGAGAGGTGCTCACGCCCGAAAAATTCGTATGGTTGAAGGTGTTAAAGCTCTCAAAGCGCATTTGCAGATGCACGCGCTCGCCAAATGCGAACTCCTTGTACAGCGAGACGTCCCATTCTCCGAGAGCCGGTCCGCGAATGGTGTTGCGTCCGCCATCTCCGAAGAAGCCCGCCGCGGGCACGGAATAGATCGAAGTGTTAAACCACTCATGCACGCTGGCCGTCACGCTCGTTTGGCCATTGACGCTCGCGCGGTTAGCCAGCCCGTGATTTCCTCCAGTGAGGCCAATGGTGAGCGGCGTGCCGCTTTCATAGGACGTGATGCCCGCGAGCTGCCACCCGCCCAGAGTTTCGCCTCGGAAACCTTTCTGATTACGGAAGAACGGCAGATCGTAGATGTAGTTGAATACCAGCATCTGCGGCCGGTCGAAGTCCGAGTCCGCCCACTCCGCGTCGCGGTTATAAGCGTTCTGGGGATTCGTATTGTATCCAGATGCGTCGTCCATCGATTTCGACCAGGTGTAGGAGGCCTGGAAACGGAAGCCGCGCGCCATCTGCTTTTCGTATTCGACTTGCAGGGCATTATAAACGCCATTTGCGCCAGGTTGAATGAAACTGATCGTGCTCCAGCCGGCGTAAGGCCGGTAGAGGTTCGTGGGGGTTCCGCTGGCGTTGAGGATGGGATTGAACTGAAAATTCTGGAAAGGAAGCGGCTGATTGATGTTAATTTCGCTTTGCAAGTGATTGCTATGCGAGCCTACATAACTAACCGTCAGCAGGCTGTCGGCGGGCAGCAGTCTTTGCACTCCGAAACTGTATTGCTGGATCATCGGGATAAAATAATTCTGATCCAGCGCCAGCAGCGAGGGAGGTGTGATAGGCGCAGCGGCGCCGCCGGCGGGATTATCGAAGGGAGGCGCGGTGACGCTGGCCGTGGTGGCAAACGGCGGATTGCCGACGATGTTGTAGCTGTCATTGCCTTGCACGCGGAAGTAGGTGATGCCATAGCCGCCTCGGATCACCGTGTTTCCGTGCCCAGTAGGGTCCCACGAAAAGCCAAAGCGAGGGCCAAGATCATTGTGATAGCTTTTGACTAACGACCGGGAAATGCCGTGTCCTGCCTGAACGAGTCCGTTGGTCAGGCTGCCGGAGTTGGGCACAATGTTCCCTTTATTGTCGAGAGCAGGAGCTTGGGCGGGATTAAATGCGCTCGGAACGAAATTAGTGACCTCATTATTGGTGGTGTAAAGGTGCGGAATATAGAAGTAACGCAAGCCCATGCTCAGGCTCAGACGAGGCGTGACCTTAAAATCATCCTGCACGAACGGCTCGAACTGGTGATAGCGCCAGAAGCCGGTGAGTTGCAGGTTTGTTTCCGAATAGCTTTCAGGAAGGCCCAGTAGAAAGTCCGCAAACGAGTTGCCGGTGAATTCACCGTTGAAAGAAAAGTCCCCTTGAGTCCTGGTTTGGGCTGGCTGGTTCTTCATGTCATATTGATAGACCAACCCGTACTTCAGCGTATGCTTGCCCCAAATTTGTGTAAGGGTGTCCTGGTAGGTGCGCACCGGAGCGGTGAGGCTGTACGGCCAGAAGGCGGCATCGTAGCTTCCATAACCTTGCGAAAACTGCAGTTCAGGAATGCGGTTTTCGGGATTCTCTGGATAAAACTCTGGAATCGTATAGCCGCTCGGCTTCTTGTAGACGCCCACGGGATTGCCAATGTCCGAATCGTTCGCGTAGCCGAATTCCGCCTCATTGAAAATCTTGGGGCTGATGAAATAGGTCAGTTGGACTACCAGATTCTTGCTGGGCACGGCAAAATTCGTGGAGACAGTTGGGAAACTGTCGTTCGACCACTGCGAAAGCCCGGGATTGAGGTCGTATCCTTCGCGGATGAAATGACCCATAAGCTTCAGCTTGCTGCTCAGGTTGTAGTCCATGCGAATGAGCTCCTGATCGTACTTTGTCGGGAGCGAGGGCGCCGCATTGTAATCTTGGAAGGTTGAAGGATCTGTGACTGTGGGGAAGATGCCGGACGTCGCAAGGATGACCGCCTGCGGGTCGAAGCATTTGGGATTCACCTGGGTCCCTGAGATGCACGAGGGCGAAACCCCGGGCGGGACATTCAGCTTGCCCCCCTTCGGCAGCACGGAAGTGAACTGACTGAAATCACCCGCCATCTCAGCGGGCGTCGGGGTGTGGGTGCTGAACACAGTTCCTGCCTGCTGCCGCCGCCATTCCGAGCTGTAAAAGAAGAATAGCTTATCCTTTTTGATGGGGCCGCCCACTGTGAACCCGAAATCGTTCAACTTAAGGGGCGGCGTGCTCTTGGAAAAGAAATTCCGCGAGTCAAACGCGTCGTTGCGCACAAACTCATAGCCTTCGCCGTGAAACTGGTTGGTGCCGCTCTTGATGTCAACGTTCACCACGGCAGAGCCGGCGCCGCCGTACTCGGCGCTATAGTTACTTGTGACCACCTTGAATTCTCCCACCGCCGCGATGGCCGGTGAAGTGTCGAGACTCGTTTTGCTGCCGGGGTCGCTGTCCCACGCGCCGTCGATGTAATAGGTGCTTTCTTCAGTCCGCCCGCCGTTAAACGCGATGTCATTGGCCAGGTGTCCCAGGCCGGCGTTGCCGGGCGCTGCGGCGGCGCCGGGCACGAGTTTAGCCATCGTCATGAAGTTGCGCCCGTTGACCGCCAGATTCTGGATCTGGCTTCCGGAAATCACATCGCTGATTTGCGCCGTCTCGGTCTGAAGGTGGGAAGCTTGGGCGGCCACGGTGAGGGTTTGTGTCGTCGAGCCGACTGCGAGGCGGAAATTCTGTGACGCATGGTCGCCCACGTTGATCACGAAGCCAGTCTGCAGGGTGGTTTGGAAGCCCTGCGCGGAAGCTGCGATTTTGTATGTGCCCGCGTTCAGCGCCGGGAAATAATAGTAGCCGCTCGAATTCGTCGTGGTTTTATTGGTGACGCCGGTCTGGGTGTTGGTCAGCTCAACACTGGCGCCCGGAATCATGGCGCCCGAAGGATCGCTGACGTAACCGGTCAGGGACGCTTGCGTCCTGATCTGTGCTCCCGCGTTCACGCCGCCCATCGCCAAAACAGCTACCGATACGGCCAGCATTCCCAAAAACAATTTCGATTTTTTTGTCTTCATAAATCCTCCCGCGCAGCATATGGCTTGGAACTAGTTCCTAATGCTCTATCAGCGCGAAGGCGATGTCAAGAGATTCTTCTCTGCATGATGTTCCTTATAAATAATGCGCTTCTGGTAGCGCCGGTATCCCTTCGCGGAGTTTACCGTGAGCCTCTTCGCTTCGCTCAGAGCGATTCGAAGAGGAGCGAATCGGCTCAGGGCGGGCTCTGCCGGCAAAAGCCGCCGGGACGGCGGCGCTACATTGTAAACTTAGTTGGCGGACGCCCCCGCCGGTTCCGGTGATATGATTCGTGCAAAGGGCGAACGATTGTGCGGGGAAAGTATGCGTTTGGGAATAACCATTTTCGCCACCGTGACGTTTGTCTGCGTCGGGGTTGGGTTTGCTCTACGGAGCGACACAAGTCAGCGACGGCCATTGGCTGTAGCGGCGACCTCTGGCCGCCGATCTTTACTATTAAAAACGAGCGGCCAGAGGCCGCCGTACCAGAATCAGGCGTCGCTGATTTATGATGTCGCCTATAGAACGTCGCAGCCGCCTGCAATGGCCGTCGCGCAACTTTGCCGGCGGGTGGCATCACAATCGCCGGCAAGTGACGATCCTATAGCCCGCGCCTGCGGCGTGCTTGGCCGTGATCCTCACAACGCCGAAGTTCTGAACGACCTCGGCGTTTCGCTGGCCCGGCAACGGAAGTATGGCGATGCCATCATCGCTTACCGGCTCGCGCTCGCTGCCAATTCCGGGCTTCCGCAGATAGAAACCAATTTGGGCATCGCTTACTTCAGGGCTGGAGATTTTCACGCCGCCATCGCGCCGTTTCGCCGGGCGATCGCGCTTGATCCGGCAAATCTTCAGGCGCAGACGCTGCTGGGCATGTCTTTCTATGGGACGCAAGACTACAACCAGGCAGCGAACGAGCTGGCGAAAGTTGCCGAATCCCAGCCCGGAAACACGAAGCTGCTCTTTGTGCTTGCGGAATGCTATCTGTGGAGTCATCAGTCGCGGAAGACGCTCCAGGTTTTTCAGCAGATTGAAAACACGCAGCCCGACTCGGCGGCGGCCTACATGCTTTTAGGGCAGGCGCTCGACGCGCTGGGCCGCTACACGCAAGCGATCCAGGAATTTCAAAAGGCGGCGTCCGCGGCGCCGAGCGCGCCCAACGTCCACTTCGTTCTGGGTTATCTTTATTGGAAACAGCGGCGGTTTAATGAGGCTGCAAGGGAGTTTCGACGGGAACTCGCCGCGAACCCCGGCAACGCGGAGGCGCGCGCCTACCTGGGAGATATTCGCTACCGGCGCGGCGATTTGGGGGCCGGTCATCAACTTCTGGCCAAGGCGTTTGCGGAAGGAGCGCATATTCGCTTGGTTTACCTGGACCTCGGTATTATTGATACCCGCCTGGAAAAATACCACGCTGCGGTTGCCGAGTTGCGTGAAGCCGTGGCGCTCGACCCCACGCAGACCGACGCTCATTACCGTCTGGCGCTTGCCTACAAGGGGGCTGGAAATGCTGCCGCGGCGGACCGCGAACTTCAGACGATCAAAGAGATGGAGGAAGAGAACCGCGCCGTGACCCAGCGGGCCGTCATGAAGCCATCTTCGGTTCATTGACGGCCCACTATCGAGGATTACAAATTATAGTGACAACAAATAATATTGTAGCGGCGGCCTCTGGCCGCCGGTTTTTTCGGCTACAGAAAAGATTGTCACTATAATTTGTAATCCTCAATAATTGACGGCCATTGACTGCTGACCGGACAGTCCCATGCTACGTATTCACAACGCCTGGCAAAAAATGGCGATGGGTTTGGCGGCGCTCGCGCTGCTCTTACCGGCTTACCGCGGTCTGAACGCAGCGCAGGAGCCGCCGCCCAGCGCCCCGGCAAGATTGCCGGCTTCGGCTCTGCCCGGCGCCCGCTATGCCGGACCCCAAGCGTGCGCGCAATGCCATCCAGGCGAGGCGGCGCAAAGCCTCACGCCCATGTCTCATGCGCTTGAAACGCCCGCGAAGAGCGATCTTCTCCGCGAGCATTCCCTCATGACATTCCGCAACGGACCTTATCTGTACACGCTTCAGAGGGAGGGAAGCGGCAGCATGTTCACCGTGACGGATGGCGCGCGAGCGATCTCGGTCCCAATCATCTGGGCATTCGGCTATGGAGTTGGGGGCGTAGGCCAGACCTATGTCTTCCGCTACGGCGGATATTACTTCGAGAGCCAGGTCAGCTATTACGACGGCATTCAGCGCCTTGCGGTCACGATGGGGCACATCTTGTACCCGCCCGATTCGCTCGGGAAGGCGCTGGGTTATCCACTTTCGGATCGCGCTGTCCGGCAATGCCTCGCGTGCCATGCGACGGGCGCTGTCAGCGGCAATCAAGTCGAATTGAGCCGCATGATTGCGGGCGTCACTTGCGAGGCGTGCCACGGTCCTGGGGCGCGGCACATTGCGGCTGTCAAGCGAGGAGGCGATGCGCAGCGGCTCATCTTTAATCCCGGAAAGCTCTCGACGGGCGGCATCACAGCTTTCTGTGGTGCCTGCCACCGCACGACAGCGCAGGAAAAGGTGTTGAAGATTCGCGGCGCGCAGAACGTCCGGTTCCAGGGTTACCGGTTGGAGCGCAGCCGCTGCTATAGCGCGACAGACCCCCGCATCAGTTGCATCGCCTGCCACGATCCGCACCATGCGGTCGTAACCAGCGCAGCGGCTTATGACGCCAAGTGCCTCGCCTGCCATGCGCCCGGCGCAGCCGCGCCGCGCGCTCCCGCCTGTCCCGTCGCGGCGCGAAATTGCGTTACGTGCCACATGCCCCAGGTTGAAGTTCCCGGCGTTTACCATAAGTTTACGGATCACTTCATTCGCGTTGTTAGACCAAATCAGCCCTATCCAAGTTAATCCTTGCTATCCAAGGAGGCCAATCTGCCCGCTTCGCAGGGGAGACATATCAGGTCAATTTTGAAACGATTAGAAGAGTCACGGAAGCGGGCCCCGGCGGCCCTAGAATGGCATCGAAGTGATGGAATCACTCTTCGAGGAGGCCACCCGTCCGTAGCTGGCTCGCCGATAGTAAAGTTCATTTCGCTCCATTTATGGAGTTGACTTACTCCGTTTATGAAGAACTCAATTGCAAAAATTGGTTTTTTTGCTCAAAAACGCCTCAAAAAACCCAAAAAAATCGTGAAAATTTAAGCTCGCGCGTTAATTTTTTCCTCCAGACAGGGGCTGACGGGACTCAAGAATCTGCATGGCTTTGAGGACGTCGCTATCTTGAGGGTTCAATTTTAGAGCGGCGCGGAATTCAATTTGAGCGTTAGTCACGTCGCCTTCCCACGAATAAATCAAGCCCAGGTTCTTGTGCAGCGTCTCGCCTTGCGCGCATTCCCCGCACAGTTTCAGCGCCTGCTGGAGATCCGACACTGCCTCTGGCCATCGTTTCTCATCCGCCGCGCGCAGGCCAAAATTATTCAACGTTTGCAGGCGGTCGGTAAGCGCCTGTTTCTGCTGCAATGCCTGGAAGCGATCCATATAAGTTTTCGCCTCAAGACGATCGGTCTTGTTGAGCGCCCGCGCCAAGTTGTAAAGCGCCTGAGTGTTTTCCGGGTCCGACTTTAGCGCCAGCCGCCATTGCTCGACCGCTTCTTGCGCGTTCCCCATGTCCTCGAGATTCCGGCCCAGCATCACTCTCGCGGCGGAATCTTCCGGCTCTAACTCGATGGCTTTGCGCAAGAGTTCGCTAGACTGCCGCGTATGATGCGCCTCGCGCTCAATGCCGGCCAGCAAGATCAGCGCGTCCGGATTTTTGGGATCAAGTTTAATCGCGGCGTCGAGTTCGCTGCGGGCTGCTTCCGTTTGCTTGAGGGCGTTATACACGCGCCCTTCGTTATAGCGGGCGGGGGCGTATTGCGGATCCAATCGCGCCGCTTGCTTGAATTCGGTTAGCGCATCCTCCAACTTATTTTGATCCGCCCACGCAATGCCTAGGTTGAGGTGAGCCAGGGGCGAACCAGGCTGCAAAGCAATCACTTTTTGAAAAACAGGAATTGCCTCCGCCTTGCGCCCTTCTTTCACCAAGGCTTCGCCAAGGGCGGTGTAGGCTGCGGTCAAGCCGGGCGAAATCTGAATTGCTTTTTTGAAGAGTGCCGTAGAGCTAGCATACTGTCCGGCGCTGGCCAGCGCGAGGCCCCAATTCAAAAAAGCTTGCGCATATTGGGGGTTGTTGGTTACCGCCTGCTTAAACAGGGCCACAGCCTGGCCAATGTTTCCCTCCCGCGTGTAGAGCACGCCCAGGTTATTTTGCGCCTCGGCGAATTGCGGCTTGATTTCGAGCGCCGTCTTAAATTCCTTTTCCGCCTGCGTCAAGTGGCTGTCATTGAGATAGCACAAACCCAGCTCATCATGCGCCGCAGCGAGGCCCGGATTCAATGCGATTGATTTCTTCAATTCGCGCTCTTCGCCCGCGTGGGCGCCAAGACTAGAGAGCGCCAGCGAGTAGTTGTAATGCCATTGTGCATTGGCCGGATCAAGCGCCACCGCCTGTTCATAAGCCTGCGCCGCCTCGCGGTATTTGGCCGCTTTCAAATCCGCGTTGCCCTGATTATTAAGCACGCCCGCCTTTTCTTTGTCGTCTTTTTCAACCTGCAGCGTTTGAAATGCCTGGAATTCCTGCTGGGCCGCGGGCAGATTCTTGGCCTTGGCCTGGAGCAGTCCAAGCTCATAATCCGCCTGAGTGGGATTCGGATTCAACTTTTTGGCTTCCTGAAGCTCCTGCACCGCCTCCCGCGTTTTGCCGAGGCGCGCCAGCGCGTAGCCCAGGTTGTAGCGGGCGTCGTAGTTCCGCGGGTCCATTTGAACCGCGCGGCGCAGGGCGTCCTCCGCTTGCGGATACTGCCCGGTTTCACGGCAGGCTTTGCCAAGCACCTCGTAACCCAGCGCGTCATCAGGGCGGTCGTGAGTGTATTTCAGGGCATACGGAATGGCGCTTTGCGCCTGGTTAAGAATCAAGAGCGCCTGGGCCAGCGAAATTCGCGCGCTGTCATTGGCCGCATCAAGCTCCAAAACGCGGCGGTATTCATTGACCGCCTGTGGGTACTGCTCGTGATGGGCATACGAAGTGGCGAGATTGAAATGAAGCTGCGCGGAACCGGGATGGCGCGCGATTAAATCCCGGAAGAGGGCGCCGGCTTGATCGTAATTTCCGCTTTCGGAATAGGCCACGCCCTTATCCATTTTCATCCGGTCGGCAAGGGCCTCGGGCGGTGAAAGCGCCAAAGCTTTGTCCAAATAATAGATTGCGGCCGTGTGCCGCTTGAGTGACATATCGACTTCGGCCAAGTTTAACGAGGCAAAAAAGAAGCGTGGGTTGATCTTTACCGCGGTCTCGAACTCTGCCGCCGCCTCTTCTCGTTGTCCCATCTTTTCCAGCACCAAGCCCAGGCCATTGTGGGCTTGGTAGGCATCGGGCCGCTCCCCAATGACGGCTCGAAATTCGTTTGCGGCCTGGTTCAGATTGTTCTCCCCGACAAACGCCAGCGCCAAATTGTTATGCGCTTCCGAGGACCGAGGGTCGAGAGTGAGCGCGGCCTTAAACGCGGCCACGGCGCAGTCTAATTGCTTCGCTTGGCCGTAGAAGGCTCCCAATGCGTTGTAGGCTCCCGCGGAAGGCGTCGCGGCCACTATGTGAAGCAGTTGCGCCGCCTCGCCAGGCAGATGGTCTCGCGCGCGGCATGACGCGGGGATTGTTGCCAGCAGCGCAGCCGGTGAGATGGATGCCGCGGTGGCGAGCGATCCACAAGGCAGCATCAGCATGATGAATAATGCAGCCATGCCGGCAGCTCGCTCGAATCGAAGTCGAGAAAAATTAGACATACGTGATGTTCACATTATCGCATTCGGGACGCATTTGGCTTCTTCATAGCGCTCCTTACAGGCTTTGCCCGCCGGTCTTCGCTTATCAAAACCGGCGGCCAGAGGTCTCCGCTACAGTATATGAGGGGTAGCCGCGGTCAGCGCCTTTCTGTCCGCGGGCCTTTGGAACGCTACAAGCTTACAATCAATCGCCTAAAGGCCCTAGCGATTGATCGTGGCTAGGAGTATTTTGGACCGCTTTAACAATGATGCGGGCAGAGGGCAAAAAACTTCTCCTGCTGGCCCGCGAGGCATGGGCTTTTCCTTTTCGCAATTCAACATACGTCATGACTCGACTCGGCGATGGTACGTAAAGTCCGTGGACGTATTGTCATCCAAGGTGATTCCATTATGTTCGGATGGACGAGCGGCGTGAAGCACAAATACAAAAGCACTTCGGCGAACGGGTGCGCGATCTTCGAAAGCAGAAAGGCCTTTCGCAGGAATCGCTAGCACTCGCATGCAACCTTGACCGTTCATACATCGGAAGCGTCGAACGTGGTGAGCGGAACATTAGTCTGCTGAACATCTACAAAATCGCCGCCGCATTGAGCGTTCCGCCGAAGGAACTGTTCAATGCCTGATAAGCCTGTCGTTCGCACTGTTCCGAAAGAGCTTCTTGAACGGATCGCGGAGGTCACGAACAAACGGGCACGATTTGTTCTGGACAGCATTGTAAAAAATGGTGTCGTCACGACTGAGGAAATCAGCGCAGCGGGGTATGAGCATCCACCCCGCGCGGCCCGTGATGCGCGCGAGCTTGGTTTTCCCCTGAGAACTTTCAAGGTTAAAGACAGTAGAGGGCGCTCCATAGCTGCGTATGAGTTCGGTGAAGGGGGATTGCAAGGGGGGAAGGCCGGACGTCGGATGCTTCCGAAAAAGGGCCGCGATGCGCTTATTGAGGTTGCTGGTGGCAAATGCCAAGTTTGCGGCGCTGAGCATAATTTGCAGGTCGATCACCGCATCCCGTATGAGGTTGCAGGGGAGCCAAATGAAACAGAGGTGGAACCGTTTCAAGTACTCTGTGGTTCATGCAATCGGAAAAAATCATGGGACTGTGAGCATTGCCGAAATTGGCTTGAGCTTAAAAAGCCTGATATATGCCGGTCTTGCTATTGGGCTGAACCGACTTCTTACGACCACGTGGCCATGCAACAGCAGAGGCGGGCAGATATTGTTTGGACCGGCGGTGAAGTGAAGGACTTCGAGCGAATGAGGCGTAAAGCCGCGCGTCACAAGATAAGCGTTCCAGAGGAGATAAAGCGAATTTTGAGACGCACGACTATGTAAAGAGGCTGGTTTGTTCTGCAAAGTCATCAAGGGACAGGGTTGTAGCTTCGCGCGTGCTTGGCGGAAGGAAGTTTGATACATAGAGGGACTCAACAGTTATATCGTCCCGACCGTTAAGCGTGGCTTGACTGGACCTGCCAACGTCCAACAGAATTCGGTGCGCGACAGTCGAGGGCAGAGGGTCGCCGTAATTGCGCGCTCCACAGAATCCGTCGTAGCTGAGAATGAAAGGGATGCGCTTTTCGTTGAGAATCGTTAGGGCTTCGATCATTCGACTGCGACTGACACCCGCGATGTAACGTTGATCGCGGCCTTCGCTGGTCCCTTGGTAAGGCGGGTCAAGGTAGAAAAAATCTCCTTCCTGCGCCGCCAGAAAGAGCGTAAGGAAATCGTCGTGTATGGCCTCACACTTGCCAGCCAGCATGCGATGCGCAGCAAAGATCTCGGCCCCCATTAATTGCGGGCGTGTACCAGTCCGGCGTTTGTCTGGTGACTGATTAAACTCGCCTGTGGGATTGAAGCGAACGGCGTTTTTCACGCATCTAGCGAGGAGATAAAGGAGCCTCGCGGGTTTCGGGTCCGCGTTGAATTCGGAGCGAATTTCGTAGTAGGCATCAATGGGCTTCTCGCGTTCGCGGCGCCATAGCGTTTCGTAGTCGTCGGCAAGCTGCTTTGGATTATCGATGACCATTTTCCAGAGCCGTATGAGGGGTTCAAGCACGTCTCCAATGACATAGGAGTCGAACTTTTTGCGGGAAGCCGCCGCCAACGTAATGGCGGCTGAACCGGCAAACGGCTCTACAAGGCGGGTATATCGAGCAGAGGGAATGTGGCTCAGAATGGCGGGGGCAAGTCTGCGCTTGCTGCCTTGATACGGGATTGGATGTGGAACTGAGAATCGCACTTCGGCCCTCGATCACCGTTTTTGATGGTACATAAAGTCATCATACCTGTGAAAGAGGCTTTAGCCAAGTGTGGTGATGAATCGGTCATGCGGAGCGGCGCGCGTCGGCGTACCCGCCGTTGTTTTTCACATCTTCTCCGCTCTTTGGATCAACATTCGCATGAAGGAATCCTCGGGATAGATTTTAATTTCCTGCTTCATGACGCCGAGCGCGTCGCCGTAATCCCGCGCGCGAATATACAGCAGCGCCAGCCGCTTATACAAGCGCGGAGAATAAGGGTTCAGCGCGATGCCGCGTTTCAGAATCGAGATGGCTTCGGCGGTCTCGCCCGAGCGATCAAGCAATTGCGACTCAAGGTCGTAGTCGGAATCGAGGGTCGATCCTTCGTTGATTGCCTGACTCAATTTGTCCTTTGCGGCGGTCAAATCACCAGGCGTTCCGCCCGCGAGTGCCCTTCGAGCGAGCGCGGAGAGAATCACCGGGCTGCGCGGCTGGGATGAAGCTAATTGATCGAGCAGTTTTTCGTATCGAGACTTATAGGCTGGATTTTTTGACATGAGCTCGCCGTAAGCCTGGAACAAAACGATGTCTGGAGGAGCCGTCCGCGCGCCTGGCGCGGCGTCAACTTGAACGAGATCGAGAAGGGCGGACGTCGTCTGCTCGAATGCTGCTTGCGGGAACGGTTCGCCAGGATGCGCAATAATGCGGTGATTCGTGAGCGCCGAGTGCGCGATGCGCTCAAGATGCTGCTGCGGCATATGGCAGCCGATGCAGTTATCAGATTGCCGGAGACGCGCGGCAAGCGCCAGCGTGCAACTCCGCTCCGTGTGGCAGATCAGGCATTTTTTGCGGTAATAGGCGGGCGCCTGCGCCGCGGGCGGCTGAAAATGAGGGTCGTGGCAGGTGATGCAGCTCATTATTTTGCCAGTGCGAAGGCTGGCCCGGTAGCACCGGCTGAGAATCATCAATTCGTAGTGCTGCAGCAGCGGCGAGCGCGGAGGCGATGCGGGGGTGAAGGGCGCGGCGAAAATAGCCACGGTCTGATCGAGCGGCGCGCCTGGCCGGAAATCAGCATAACTTTTCCCCGGCTGAAGGATGCGCGTGTCGCCCGCCTGATGGCACATCATGCAAGTGTTATCCGCGAGCCAGGAGGGAAGCCGGACGGGATTAACAATGGAAAGGTCTGCTCCTCTTAAGGGAGATCCCTTCAGCCGCTGTTCGACGTGCAGTTGCCCAGGCCCGTGGCAGTTCTCACAGCCGATGGCCAATTGCTCAAAAGCGGGATTCTGATAAAGGCCGGGACGATTCTCAACCGGCAGCGCGCGGCCGCTATGGCACACGATGCAGGCTTCCGGCACGGGCCGCAGGAAACCGTAGTCGGCGAGTTCGTAGCCGGGTGAAAGACCCCACGAGCGCGACCGCGTGTAATAGGTGAGCGGAGCTTCAAAAAGATAATTTCCTTTTTGGACAAGATACCCGATTCCATTTTGTCCGGCGCCCATGATGTAAGCAATTCGCTGGGTGTCGCGGAAGACGTCGTTGCCGCTCGCGTCCACTTCAAATTCGGATTGATAAAGAGCGCCATCCTTGCGGAAGACCTCAAATTGGCGTTGGAGTTTCTCAGATTGAATAATGACGGGCGCCGCAGGAAAATCGGGAGCGTCTCCGGGTGGCACCATCGAGCGCCCCATCGCCGTTTGCATGTATTCGCGGTAAATATCGGCGTGACACTGGGCGCACGCCTTGGAGCCCACATACTGGACGCCGAGTTGCGTATTGAAATATGAGAGCGCAGCCGCCTTCGCGGACCGCTCCGCCGCGACGGCTAACGGGTGGAAAAGCAGAGGCAAAGTGAGCACGAGCATCCGCGAGATTAAGATATTTTTCTTTGAGAGCAGACGGAGTGGAAGTGAAGAAAAATTCATCGTCTTCACGAAGCTAGGCTTGACAGTCTGGGGGGCGCGGTTTTACAGGTTGCTGAAAAACCCGTTTGCGCTGTCATTCTGAGCGAAGCGAAGAATCCCGGCATTTCGCTCAGGGTAAACTCCGCGAAGAATCTGCTTCTATGGGAAATCAGTAACTTCCAAGATTCTTCCTTCGCTACGCTCAGGACCGCCTTCGACTCCTCAGAATGACATGGTTACGGAGTTTTTCAGCAATCTGTTTAACCGCGCCGTTACGCGCGTTTAACTAAATATCCTTGTTTAACGCCTGCGGGGTTGGCCGCGCAGACCGGTGATCGATGGGCATCAGGGCGGGGGCGGAGCGGTAGACTCCCTGACGCGCAATTCAGCGGGAAGGCGGACAATGCCATCTTCACTCTCGTCTTCTTCTCCATCGCCCGGACTTATTTTACCGAGGAGAATCTGCATGGCTCTCCGCCCAAGCTCGTAGCTGGACTGCGCCACCGTCGTCAGCTTAGGGGAAAACATTGTAGCCCAACTGAATCCGTCAAGTCCGGCAACGAAGTCATCGAATCCAAGAACGCTTACTTGTTTGGGGCACCCGATACCGGCTTCCGACAGCGCGCGCATGACGCCCAAAGTCATCTCGTAGTTGAAAGAAAAAAGGGCGGTCGGCGGCAAGGCCAGCTTCGTCAATTCTAAAGCGCATTGGTAGCCGCCCTCCAGTTTATAATTGCCGCGCTTGAAGTATTCTTCACGAACCAGGAGGCTCGCCTCACTCATGGCCTTCCGGAAGCCTTCGAGGCGTTCGTCGGAGGTGGAAATGTCAGGGGGGCCCGCAATGACGCCGATCCGCTGATGACCGAGCGAAATCAAATGACGGGTGGCCTCGTAGCTGGCGAGCGTGTTGTTCGTGGTCACAACAGTTCCTTTGAAGCCTCCAGGGATGCGGTCAAAAAGAACGAGAGGGACGCGGCGCGGAGCGAACCAGTGATGCGCAAAATGCGGGTCCTCGGACGCCAATAAGATTCCATCCACCCGGCGGGAAATTAGTGTGGAAAGATGGCTTTTTTCCTGGCCCTCGTCCCCCCTGGAGTTGCAAATCAGAACCGAATAGCCCTGTTGGGCTGCTAGGTCTTCCGCGCCGCGCAGCACCTCGGCAAAAAACGGGCTTGCGATTTGGGGCATCACCATCCCAATAGTATGGGTCTGCCGCACGCGCAGGCTGCGCGCGACGTGATCCGGATGATAATTCAGAGCTTGCACGGCCTGCTGAACGCGACGCGTAAGACGCGCGCTCACCCCATTCTTGCCATTGATTACAGTAGATACTGTGGCCACGGAAACGCCCGCCAGCCGGGCGACGTCTCGCATGGTTGTCTGTGCAGAAGTCACTGCTTATAAATCCCCTCGAAACCTTTCAAAATGGTACAAGCAAAAGCACGCTTTTGGCAAGACCGTGCGTCAAGCCAACAAAAGAAATCGAGCGCGCAGTACACGGGCGGCTTCTTAACACACGATAACTGTTGCAGTTAAGATATTCACAAGTCTGCACGTCGTATGCGAAGTGGAGAGGATTGTAACACAATTTAGTACAACCTAAATCTCAAGCATTCTGAAATCTTTCAAAACTGCTGAGATAGAAATCTAATAAGAAACCAATTTGATTTCAAATCATTCTCATAACTTATTATAAATACATGGATTAAACGGCAATTTTGATATAGCTTTTTGAAAGTATCGAAACGATTAGAAAATACTTGACATGCCTCTAAGTCCTGAAGTATAACGATGTACCATAGACTTGGAATTCCCCGAGGAGGAAAGTAGTCATGACGCACAAGAAACATATTATGGGAGCTCTCATTGCGCTACTTGCGGTCTTCGTGCTTTCCGCTCCATTGCCATTGCGGGCGCAGCTTGCCACAGCAACCATTAACGGAACTGTGACGGATCCATCGGGGGCAGTTGTGCCTCAAGCCACGGTGATGCTACAGAACGTGGCAACTGGCGTGAAGCAGTCGAGGACCACAAATAGCGTCGGCGATTACGTCATTACGGGGATTTTGCCGGGGTCATACACCATTGAGGTGAGCAAGACGGGATTCAAAACAACCCAGCAGAAAGAGTTCACTCTCTACGTGAACCAGACGGCGACGTTTAATATCACGCTGCCGGTCGGCCAGACGACGCAGACGGTTTCGGTGCAAGCAGCCGGGATCCACCTCGAAGCTTCGACGGCTGAGCTTGGCACGGCGATTACCACAACCCAAGTCAACAATCTCCCCCTCAATGGACGCAACTTCACTGAGCTTTTGGAGTTGACGCCGGGCGTCAGCCGCGCGACCTCAGGCCAAAGTGCCGGGGGCGGCGGCGGATTCGTAGGGAACGCTATCGGCACCTTCACGTTCCCGTCGATCAATGGACAGAAAGACCGGAGCAACTTTTTCTTGCTCGATGGCCTGAACGATCAGAATTCCTTTATTAGCGAATATAACGTCTCCCCGATCGTCGACCAGATTGAGGAATTCAAAGTGGAGTCGCACAACGACTCGGCGGAATTTGGCGGCGTCGCCGGGGGGATTATCAACGTGGTGACCAAATCTGGCACAAATGACTTTCACGGCAGCGCATGGGAATTTCTGCGCAATAATGCCTTCGATGCGCGGAACCCATTCTTGTCAACGGTGACGCCATTTCATCAAAACCAGTTTGGCGCAGCCGTGGGCGGACCCGTCATCATTCCGCGCCTCTACAACGGCAAGAACCGGACATTTTTCTATGCCGCCTATGAAGGCTACCGCAACCACACGCCCAACACGAGCTTCTTTACGACGCCGACCCCTGCTGAGCTGAACGGAGATTTCAGCGCGCTGCTGAACAGAGCCACCCCCGTTCAGATTTACAATCCCTTTAGCGCTGTTCCGAACGGATCGGGCGGGGTGACCGTGCAACCGTTCTTGAACAATCAAATTCCCCAGAACCTGATCAATAAGGGAATGCAGCTTTACGGCAAGACTCTGTTCCCGGCGCCGGTGACAACTTCACTTTCGAACCTCGGCATCAATGGAATTGACAACACGCCGAACCTCACCCGCCAAGACACAGCCTCGCTGCGCTTCGACCATCAATTCAATCAAAGCAACACGACGTGGATCAGGTACTCCGGCTACACTCAGCCCGATCTCCATCCAGCGGGAATTCCGGGCGTCGTAAATCCCATATTTATTCATGGCTATCAAGCAGGAGCGAATTATACTCACGTGTTCAGCAATAGCCTCGTCGGGACCTTCGAGTTTGGCCGGTCGAGCGGCCAGGACAACACCATCATTCAGTACCAACATGCTGCTGCAAGCCTGTGGCAGCAGGTCGGGTTTTCCCCGAATTACGCGGCGGGGTTCGCGGGAGGCGGGCCATTCAACCCCGGCATCGGCATCAATGGTTATTTGAGCTTCGGCACCGGCAATATGGTGCAGGATACGCATTTCGCCAATACCTATGAATTCCGCGGCGACATGGTTTCGGCCCATGGAAGCCACACGTTCAAGTGGGGCGCCGACTTCCAGAGCAATAACACGCAATCTCCGATTTATGGGGTAAGCGACAGTTTCAGTTCATTTAATACATCCCTTCCTGGCAGCACTGCCGTCACCGGCGACGCTGCAGCGTCATTCCTTTTGGGTGTGCCCAACTCCGCCGGACGCCGGAACGTCGATGAAACCGAGCACGGCGGCTGGGTTGACGGGGCGTATTTTATGGACACATGGAAGGCCAGCGATAAACTCACTCTGAATCTTGGCCTCCGCTACGACGTAACCCTGGTGCCGATCTACGGCAGCCTCGCCGACAAAAACCAATACGTTGGCGACCTCGATCTGAATAACGGCACGTTTGTTCTGGCGCGCGTTCCACCTGCGTGCGGCAATGGCGTGGGCGCGCCGTGTATACCCGGCGGAACGCTTCCCGCCAACGTGGTAGCGACGCCCAATTCCAACCATTCGATTATTCAGAACACTTTTGACAACTGGCAGCCCCGCATCGGATTGGCCTACCGGTTGTTTCCCCGCACGGTGATTCGCGGCTCGTTTGGCCGCTTCTACGACAACTGGGGAGGCATCATGCAGATCGCGCAAAACTACGAAGGCTCATGGCCCGACATCGGCCAGCTCCTGGCGCAAAACCTAAACACTCTTACTACCACCGCGCCGACGCCCACGGCCACGGCTCAAGATCCTTTCAATTTGGGCACAACTCAGCCCTTGCCTGCCGCCACTCCGTTCGGCACCGTGCAGTGGTACATGAACCCCAAATTTCAGGATGCCTACTCCAATGAATGGAATTTTGGCGTACAGCAGCAAATAGGGACCAATACGGTGGTCACAGCGAATTACGTTGGCTCTTTGACGAAGCGCGCAGATCAAGGCGGCATGCATAATATCGGGGTGCCAAGCACAAACGGCGCGGCGCCCGCCCCCGCGCCCTACCCCTATATCGCGCCCACGTTTTACGACAATAGCGATGGCGCCTCCAATTACAACGCATTCCAATTTTCCTTGAACGGCCGGCACGGCCAAGGGCTGACTTACCTGGTTTCCTACACTTGGTCGAAGACGATGAACTATGGCTGCGACGGCTGGTACGGAAATGAGTGCCAGGTGCAGAACCCGTATGACCGCAAAGCCTCCTACTCTGTGGCCGGCTATGATCTGCCGCAAATTTTTTCCGTTAGCTCGGTGTACCAACTGCCATTTGGCTCTGGAAAACGATTCCAGACAGGGAACAAGCCCCTCGATCACATTATCGGGAACTGGCAGATCAACGGAATCGCAACCTTGACCTCCGGCACACCCTATAACATCAATGCATCCGGCAACATCGCAGGCACCGGCAACAATGTTGAATTTGCCGACTTGGTGGGAAGCCCGAACCTTTCCAATTCAACACCGACCGAATGGATTAACAAGGCCGCCTTTCAGGTTCCCGCACAATACACGCTCGGAACCTATCCGCGCAATTTTCTCCGGTCGAACTGGTACAAGGATTTTGACCTTTCCATTTTCCGTGATTTCACCATCACGGAAAGCAAACGCCTCGAATTCCGGGCGGAGTTTTTCAACGGCTTCAACAACGTCGTTTGGAGGACCCCGGACACCACCATCACAGACCTCACGTTCGGCGCGGTCACCGGCGTTGCAAATACGCCAAGGCAAATCCAATTCGGCTTGAAGTTTATTTTCTGATTCTGTCGAGTCCCCCCTCCTCACTCGTGTCTCAGTTTTGGCTTCCGCTGAAACTGAGACACACTTTTTAACGCCTGCCTGGAGAAAAACCTTGTCAAAGGTGGAATACACGGAATAAACTCGCAAACGCGCTGCACCAGAGAGGAAAACCATGAGCCAGATTTTTTCGCGCAGAAACTTTCTCAAGGCCGCTACTTTAGCAGGCGCTTCACCTGCGGCGTGGCCTTACTCAACCCGGATCGGCCGCGCCGCCGCGCCGCCGGCTCTTAATTCGCTCGCTCGCGCAGGGCAGGCCGAAGCAGGTTCCGGCGAGCCATCTTCCGGATCTCAATCCGGCTTTGACCAATACACTGGGGACTATGCGCGCTTTTGCGCGTTGCCGGAAAATAAGCGGCTCTTTTACGCCCTTAAGAATGGTCAGATCGTTTCCGAGCGGCTGAACGGCGCGGATTGGAAGCCCACAGGCTGGGGTAATCCGCCGGAGCTGCCCATGCCGGGCGGCTCGTGGGATGGAGTCCCCATGGTATCTCCCATCCCGAATCTTGCGGGAATTGGCCCCTACAAGCCTGCCTGGGACTCGCTGCTTCAGTATGAATGCCCGGAATGGTATCGCGACGCCAAATTCGGCATCTGGAATCATTGGAGCCCGCAGTGCGTGCCCGAAGACGGCGACTGGTATGCGCGCAACATGTACATGCAAGGGTCACACCAGAATCAGTTCCAAAACGCCCATTATGGCCCTCCCTCGCGCTTCGGTTACAAGGACCTTTGCGCGCAATGGACCCTCCTAAATTGGAATCCTACGGAGTTGATGGACGTCTATGTTCGCGCCGGCGCCCGCCTGTTCATTGCGCTGGCTAATCATCACGACGGCTTCGATACCTGGAATTCCAAGTACCATCCCTGGAACGCGGCGAATCTTGGACCTCACCGCGACGTGGTCGGAACTTGGGCATCTGAAGCACGCAAGCGGAACCTGCGTTTCGGCGTGACCGTGCATCAGGCCCGTAACTGGTGGTGGTTTCAAACCAGCCATGGCGCTGACGCTTCCGGCCCGTTGGCTGGGCGCGCCTATGACGGTGAATTGACGCTGAAAGACGGTCGCGGCCAGTGGTGGGGGGGATTTGACCCGCAGCAACTCTATGCCCCGAAGCATCCGCACGATGCGCTGCCGGACATCTCCTATGTGAAGGACTTTTATGATCGCACGCGCGACCTCGTAGACTTGCACAATCCTGATCTGCTCTACTTCGATAATCCGCTGCTTCCTCTCGGATGGGGCGGCATGAATATCGGCGCCTATTATTACAATCACAGCCTGCAAGAGAACGGCGGAAAAATGGAAGGCATTCTCAACATCAAGAATGTCCCGCCGCGGCTCGCAAAATCCGTCGTGGCGGATATTGAGCGGGGTCTTGCGGCGGAAATCCTGCCCTATCCGTGGCAATCTGAGACCTGCATCGGAGACTGGCATTATCGGCGCAGCCTCTTCGATAAACCCGGCGAATACGGGGGCTATCTACCGCCGCAGGCAGTCATACATTGGCTTTCCGATACGGTCAGCAAGAACGGCACTTTCATTCTTAACATTCCCGGCAAGCCTGACGGCACTATCGATAGCAAAGAGCGGCTGATTCTTGAACGAATTGGAGACTGGTTTAAGATCAACGGCGAGGCCATCTACGCCACTCGCCCCTGGACCGTCTTCGGCGAAGGGCCGCACATGATCAAGGCCGGCTCGTTTCAGGGGCACACGATCCGGCAGCTCGATGCCAGCGACGTGCGCTACACGCGCAGCAAGGATAGTAAAACCATTTACGCAATCGTGCTCGGCTGGCCCGATCAGCCTGTCCTGCTCCGCTCGCTCGCAACGGACGCCGCCAACCGCCCCGGGAAGATACACCGCGTCGAGCTGCTTGGTTCGCAGGAACGGATTCATTGGCGTCAGATGTCAGCCGCCCTGCGGATCGAGCCGCCGAAGCAAAAACTTTCGCCTGACTACGCGGTCGCATTTAAGTTGAGTCTCGCGTAGCACAGGGTTTCGCTTTTCAGAAACCCTGCGGTTTCTGGTAACGAACCGGCAAAAACCCCAGAGTTTCCCAATGTGGGAAACTCTATTTTTCTTCGGGTAAGCATCCGAAGACAGCGCCGCCATCTGGTGGCATGTTTTATAAAAAAACCGGCAGGATGCCGGCGTTACATCAACTCGCATGAATGCCGTCATCCTCGAAAAGCCGGGACTATTCCGCATCGACAGTCTCGACCCTGTGGGGCCACCAGGCCCAAACGAAGCAGTGGTGCGCGTCCGCAGAGTTGGGATCTGCGGAACGGACCTGCACGCCTTTCACGGCCAACAGCCATTTTTCACCTATCCGCGCATTCTCGGTCATGAATTGGGCGTTGAAATTCTGGAGATTGCAGCCAATGATTTTGGATTAAAGGCTGGCGACCGTTGCGCGGTTGAGCCTGCCCTTTACTGTGGGCGCTGCATCGCCTGCAAGCGCGGCAAGACCAATTGCTGCGCGAATCTCAAAGTTCTGGGCGTGCACGTCGATGGAGGCATGAGGGAGCAGTTGATCGTTCCAGCCGCCAACTTGCACAAGTCCGAGACGCTTTCATTTGATCAACTGGCGCTGACGGAGATGCTGGGCATCGGGATGCACGCCGTCGAGCGCGCGTCCTTCAGCCCAGATGACACGCTGCTGGTGCTGGGTGCTGGGCCGATTGGATTATCGGTCATTGAATTTGCCCGGCTGAGGGGTCTTGCAGCCGCGGTGATGGACATCAACGAAAAGAGGCTGGCATATTGCCGCGACACGCTGAAAATAGCACATTGCTTG
>DASZAE010000148.1:0-9112 GCA_035945515.1 Terriglobia bacterium | reverse complement strand
CCTCACCGCAGGTTTCCTCTATTTCATCGAAGGAGGCGTGTGGGTTTCGCAGCGGGGCGTTTCCATGGCCCGCAACGCGCGGCTTCACCTAATGGCGCTCGGGGGGTTCTTCTTTTTGCTGTTTGCATTCCGCGCGCGGCTTGGCATGTATGACCTGGTTTATTCGTCCCAGGGCTTGGTCTACGGCGCGGGCTATACGGACGTTCACGCGACCCTTCCCGTGCTCTGGATTTTGCTCGCGCTATGCGTCCTCACCGCGATCGCCTTCTTTGCCGGCGCCTATCTTGACCGCATCCGGCCCGCCCTATATTCCATCGGAGCCGTGATCGCGGTGGCCATCCTCGGCGGCGCCATCTATCCGGCGATCATGCAGCAATACATCGTAGCGCCCAACGAATTGACAAAGGAACAGCAGTACATCGGCTATGGAATCCAATTCACGCGACAGGGTTACGGTCTCAATCGCTTCGACGAGCGCAATTTCCCGGATATTCAGGATCTGACGCTCGGCTCCATCCAGCAGAACGACGCCACCATGCGGAACATCCGGTTGTGGGATCATCAGCCGCTGCTCACTACTTTTCAGCAGCTTCAGGAAATCCGCACGTACTACGACTTTGTGCGCGTGTATAACGACCGTTACTCGATCAATTCCGACCTCCGCCAGGTTTCACTTTCAGCGCGCGAGCTCAACACCAACAGTCTGCCCGACCCGAACTGGGTGAACCAGCATTTGATTTACACGCATGGCTACGGCCTTTGCATGGGTCCGGTGAACGAATCCACGCCCGACGGCTTGCCCGTGCTCTTCATCAAAGATATTCCGCCCGTATCCAGCATTCCTCTGAAGGTGACGCGGCCGGAAATTTATTACGGCGAGCTGCCGAACAACTATTGCATCGTGAAATCGCGCGCCAGGGAATTCGATTACCCGTCGGGCGAAGATAACGTCTATAGCGTTTATCAAGGAAGCGGCGGAATCCCCATCAGCAGCGTCTGGCGCCGGATTCTTTTCGCGCTGCGCTTTAGCGACGTCAACATATTGCTTTCTGGCTATATCCAACCTACCAGCCGCATCATGATCTACCGGCGCATCCTCGACCGGGTTGAGCGGCTGGCGCCTTTTCTTTCCTTTGACAGCCACCCTTATCTTGTAGTCGCCAATGACGGCTCGCTCCAGTGGATTCTTGATGCTTACACCACATCGAGCCAATACCCATACTCCGAGCCTACCGAAGGCGTAGGCAACTATGTTCGCAACTCGGTAAAAATCACCCTCAGCGCCTATGACGGCCAATTGAAGTTTTATATCAGCGATCCCACGGACCCCTTGATCCAATCCTTCGCGCGCATTTTTCCGGGGGTGTTTCATCCGCTTTCGGAAATGCCGCCGGACTTGCGCGCCCACATCCGCTACCCGCAGGATTTGTTTGCCATCCAGGCCGCCAAGTACGCCGTGTACCACATGACCGATCCGCGCGTCTTCTACAGCAAAGAAGACCTTTGGCGAGTGGCCACGCGCGTTGTGAACGGCGAATCGACGCCGCTCGCGCCTTACTACACCATCATGAAACTGCCCGAAGTGGGGAAAACTGAGGAGTTTATTTTGATGGCGCCTTTCACCCCGGCGCGCAAGAACAACATGATTGCCTGGATGGCGGCGCGCTGCGACGGACCCGATTACGGCAAGGTGCTTGTCTTCACGTTTCCGAAGGAAAAGCTCATCTACGGGCCGGAGCAGATTCAGTCGCGCATCAATCAAAACCCCACGATCTCCCAGCAGCTTACCTTGTGGGACCAGGGCGGATCGAAAGTGGTTCGCGGCACTCTCCTGGTGATCCCCGTGCAGAATGCAGTGCTTTATGTGGAGCCACTATATCTGGCGGCGCAGGCGGGAGCGTCGCTGCCCGAGCTCAAGCGCGTTATTGTGGCTTATTCGGATCATGTGGTCATGGAGCCGTCGCTCGGCGAGGCGTTAGGCTCAATCTTTGGCGGCGCCGGCGCGGCGCCGGGCGCGGAGCAAACCGCCGCGGCTTCATCGCCTTCAACAACGGCGCCCGCGAAAACACTCCCCCCCAGCGTGCAATCAATGATTGACGAAGCCAACCAGCACTACCAGCGGGCGCAAGAGGACCTGCGCGAAGGAAACTGGAGCGGCTACGGCCAGGAAATCCAGCAACTCGGCCAGATTCTGAAGCAGATGAAGGTGAAGTAGTATTTTGTCGCAGCGGGCCTACCCGATGAGGGACCGCCAGTATTCAAGTAAATAGAGCCGGGCTTTAGAATGGGCGGCCCCTCAAAGGGGCATGGCCCTTACCTTCACGCACTGCAAAAATCGTGCTTGAGGCAAAACCCCTCACCCGCCCTCCTACGTCGGGCACCCTCTCCTGTCGGGGAGAGGGTGGCGAGCCTGCTTATCTTCCCTTCCCTCGCCCTCCCAAGGAGAGGGCGGACATCCCTTATTTTTCCCCAACCCTCTCCCGTCGGGGAAAGGGTGGCGAGCCCTTCGCTTGTCATTCTGAGCCCTTCGGCTTCGCTCAGGGTAAACTCCGCGAAGAATCCCGGCATTTCCGCTCAGGGTAAACTCCGTGAGCCGGGTGAGGGGCATTTCAGTGCTGACTCCCGGAACTGTCAAACTTTGACGAGGGAACTTATGCAAAAAGCATGGAGCGTGCCGCTGTTTGCAGTCTTAATTTTCAGCGCGGGTAACGCGATGGCGCAGGCCTCGCATCCACCGGCTGCTCATGAAGCGGAACCCGCCGCGAAATCGAAAAGGAGCGATTACCGGCAAGCGGTGGCGAAGTTCTTCCAGCAACGCAGCCAGCTTCAGCAGCAAGCGAAGGCGGCATTTGACCACGAGATGGCAAGGCAAAAGGCCGGCGACTGCCCTCATGCGCGATCAACCTATGACGAAAACATCTGCCTGGGCAAGGCCATCCATGCAACGCTTGCGAACTACCAGTCTTTCTCCGGGGCGCTGTGCTCGTTGCTCGGCCAGAAGAATCCCATGATGGACGCGAGCACTCGAGACATGATCGGGCCGACGGGCAAGCCTCTGACTGCGGAGCAGATGACGAAGGAGTTTGATCAAGTTGAGGCCGAATGGGAGAGGTATCGCAAAGCGCAATGTTCGGCGGCCTATGACCTTTTCAAAGGCGGAACCATTGCTCCGAGCATGGGCGGACTCTGCGAGTTGAAGCTGATCCGAAGCCGCATGGCCGATTTGAACTACATCTATGATATGACCCTGCATCATTAAGCTTGAATAATTCACGCTGTTAGCCATTTCTTCCGTTTCCCGATGGCGCTCTTCGCGTTATAATAACCAATTTGCGCCCGGCCATCCGTCGTCTTGCAAGAGGCAGCCGCTGTAGCACCGAACGGCTTGATCTCGTTGCGGATTCATCATTTCAATCGCGCAAATCAAAAGGAGAGGCCATGAGATGTTCTTGGTATTTGTTTCTTGCTGTGATGCTTAGCGCGGGTTGCGCATTCGGGGCCGCAAAGCCAAACTCCAAATCAGGAATCAAAATGACAATTTTCGGGAAAATGCCCGATGGGCAAGTAGTGCATCTTTACACGCTGACGAACAGCAAAGGGATGCAAGTCGGAATCACCAACTACGGCGCGCGGATTGTTTCCATCATGGCGCCGGACCGCGATGGCAACATGGCGGACGTCGTTCTGGGCTTTGACAGCCTGAAAGGCTATCTCGGCAATGACCCGTTTTTCGGGGCGACGGTAGGCCGCTATGCCAACCGGATCGCCAACGGCCATTTCAAGCTGGACGGCGTGGAATACAAACTCCCCATCAACGACGGGCCGAACACGCTGCACGGCGGCCCGCAAGGTTTCGACAAGAAGGTGTGGACGGCGCGCGAGCTTCCGGGCGCGAACCCGGCGGTGGAGCTGACTTACTTCAGCAAGAATGG
The DNA here is from genome assembly GCA_035945515.1 of Terriglobia bacterium. Classification (GTDB taxonomy): domain Bacteria; phylum Acidobacteriota; class Terriglobia; order UBA7540; family UBA7540; genus RH2-MAG17b. The sequence continues at coordinate 5,180 of DASZAE010000148.1, read as the reverse complement.
CGAGATGGGCTTTCCGGGGGACATGCACGTGAAAGTGGTGTTTACGCTTGAGAATGATAACGCGCTGCGGCTGGACTACACGGCGACCACCGACAAGGACACCGTAATCAACCTCACCAATCACTCGTATTTCAATCTTTCAGGAGCGGGAAGCGGCAGCATTCTGGATGAAGTGGCCATGATTAATGCCGACGAATTTACGCCCGTCAATTCTACGGAAATCCCGCTCGGAGGTCTAAGCAAAGTGGCTGGCACGCCCTTCGATTTTCGCAAACCCACTCCCATCGGCGAGCACATTAATGAGCACAACGAGCAGTTGAAGTTCGCTTCCGGCTATGACGACAACTGGGTGATCAACCGCAAAGGGCCGGGACTTGTGCTCGCGGCGCGGGTGACGGACCCAAAGTCAGGCCGCGTGCTGGAGTGCTACACGACCGAGCCTGGCGTCCAGTTTTACACCGCCAACTTCCTCAATGGCGCCATCCGAGGGAAGGATGGAAAGACTTATGGCTACCGGTCCGCGTTCACGCTCGAGACACAGCACTTCCCAGATTCGCCCAACCAACCCAAGTTCCCTTCGACCGAACTGAAGCCGGGCGAGACGTACCATCAGACAACGGTCTTCAAGTTCTCCACCGTTAAGTAGCGGGGATCATAGTCTATACGTAACGCCATAAGTCGGCGGCGCCTGATTCTGTAGCGGCGGCCTCTGGCCGCCGGTCTTTACACTTAAAATCCGGCGGCCAGAGGCCGCCGCTACAGCCAATGACCGTCGCTGACTTATAACGCTCTGTCTAACTCCTCGGCTTTTTCCGAAATCTAAAATTGGAAAAGCCGGGTCGTGGAACCCTATGCCACAACTGCGTTTGGCTTGCAGATTCGTCAAGCCAATTCGGGAAGTTCGTTAACTACAGGCTTATTGCTTTCCGGGGGTTCTGGCGTGAACACCGTTTCCACCGCGAGGAACAGCTTTTCCGCCTGAATGGGCTTTGCCACGTAGGCATCCATCCCCGCCTGTAGGCATCGCTCCTCATCGCCTTTCATCGCATGCGCGGTCATGGCAATGATAGGCACGTGGCCGCCCACAGCCTTCTCATGCTCGCGGATTGCCGCCGTCGCCTCAAAGCCGTCCATCTCGGGCATTTGCACGTCCATCAACACAAGATCAAAGAACTGCTTTTCGAGCAGACCGAGCGCAATGCGGCCGTTGGCGGCCACAGCCACCGTATGGCCGCGTTTCTCAAGCATCCGCAGCGCCAGCTTCTGATTGACGGGGTTATCCTCGGCCAGCAGGATGCTGAGCACGCGCGACGGCGTTTCGGTTCTAAGGGAGTGGCGGGTAATCAACGGCGCTTCCTTTTGGGGCGCCTGGCCAAGCGCGCGAAGGACGGCCTGCCGCAGATCGGCCTGGCGGACGGGCTTGGTCAGATAGCCCGCGAGTCCCGATTGACGGCACCGCGCCGCGTCTCCGCGCTGGCCGCTCGAGGTCAGCATCATGACGGTGGAGCGGGTCAGTTTTGGATTTTGCTTCACGCGCTCGGCGAGGGCAAAGCCGTCCATGCCGGGCATTTCGGAGTCTGTCAACATCATCTCATAAGGCTCACCTGTCTTATCCGCTTCTTCGAGCGCCGCGAGGGCTTCGCGCCCGTTTTCCGCAAGGCTCACCTTCATGCCCCACCGGCCCAACATGTCCGCCAGGATGCGGCGGTTCGTGGCGTTGTCATCCACCACCAGCACGCGGACGCCCGCAAGCGAGACGGCCCCCGCGGGTTCCGTAACGGCTATAACCTCGGGCGCGCCGAAATCGGCCTCAAAACTGAAGACGCTGCCCTGCCCCTCTTTACTTTCGATCTCGATTTTTCCGCCCATCATGCGCGCCAGACGGGATGAAATCGTCAGTCCCAGTCCCGTGCCGCCATACTTCCGCGTAGTGGAGGTGTCGGCCTGCGAGAAGGCTTCAAAGATCAAATTCTGCTTTTCGGGCGGAATGCCGATGCCCGTATCCCTCACAGAAAAACGCAACCGCGCGCGGCCGTTTTCCGCGCTCACGCGTTCGACGCCGAGGACAATTTCTCCTCTTTCGGTGAACTTCAGCGCGTTGCCCATAAGATTGGTAATGATCTGACGCAGGCGGGTGGGATCTCCGCTGACAGTTGCCGGGACGCCAGGCGCCGCCTCGCAGATGACCTCAAGCCCTTTTTCGTGAGCTCTTAGAGCAAACGTTTTGGCGGTTTCTTCCAAGCTGTCGCGCAGGTTGAAATCAATCAAGTCGAGTTTCAGCTTGCCCGCTTCGATTTTGGAGAAATCCAGAATGTCGTTAATCACCGTCAAAAGGGACTCGGCCGACCGCCGGGCCAAAGCGAGATATTCGGCTTGCTCAATATTCGGCGCGCTATCGAGCGCCAGCTCGATCATGCCCATCACGCCGTTCATGGGCGTGCGGATTTCGTGGCTCATGTTGGCCAGGAACTCGCTCTTAGCTTGGTTAGCAGCCTCAGCCGCATCCTTGGCGTTGCGGATCACCTCCGTCTGGCGGCGCACCTGGCGGCGTAAAATCGAAACCCAGGCAAGCGCGGCGGCGAAGAAAAGCGCGATCAAGGCGAAAATCCAAAGAGCATTGCGCAGGGTCCACCAGGGAGGACTGCTTAACACGGTCACATCCTCGGGCGAGCGCAACAGGATGCGAAACGATTTGGGCGTCGCGAAGCCTCCTTCACGAGCCGTGCCTTCCCTGTCAAGCTGAACGGAGCAGATTCCAGTCAGAGAAACTGTGCTTCCCTCTTTCCAGGCGCTCATTTCTGCGCCTGCTACATCGGGCGGAAAGGCCGCCGGAAAAATTATGCCTCCCGACGATAGCATCAGGACCGGGTCGGCCGCAGCCCCATTTTCACCGATTAATTGTCCCTGAATTTGGACTAGCCGGGCGTCATATTTGCCGTTAACGGCTTGGCCAACCGTCACTGGGACCGGCGCTACAGGCTTACCGCTGGCGACCGTTCTGAAAATGGCGTGCTCCAGAGTGGGTGTATAGTCGCCCGGAGCAGGAAAGCCCGCCACGTCGATGAGTTCCCCCGGCTCGGCGCGAGTGGTTTGACGCGTTGAGGCGCAAAGCCCCTGCGCGCCAGACTCAATGCAGAGTGAGCGGCCCGGCCAATCGAGCGTGACCCGGCCGCGCACGCGCACCCGATGCTGCAAAGTAGCGTCGGGCACATACTGCAATAAACTTTGAAGGGACCGGATAGGCAATGAAAAAGGATCACCGGGAGCGGCCTGCAAGACTTTGACTTGGGCAAGGCCAGGAAAAAACAGCCGGACGCCAATCATCTGTTTATTATGGTTGAAAATAGGCGCCTCATTCGCGTGAACGACCACCACCGCATCCACCAAGCGGGAATAGTCAAATCCCCTTTGTCTCACTGTTGTTGCGTTAATATCGCCTTCTTCTGTGGCAAGCTCCAGAGTGACATCCATCCCGGATCGGGACACCTCAGCCCTATGTACAAGGCCCTTGACCTCTACCCATTGCCCGTCTTCCGCGCCCGTAAGCAAACGCGTCAGGCTTACGCGCGGGGCTACCTCCGGAACGTGCGATTCCCCAATGACCCGAATCCGGGCGCTCTGCGCAATCGGGGCGAAATCACCCGTCCCGGTCACGCCCTGAATATCCAGCAGCGTGCCCGCGTGAATCGGCAGGACGGGCCGCGAGGGCACTAAGACAAAGATGGCCCCGGTTGCGTCGTGAACAAAAAGCGCCCCGTGGCGATTATCGATGTAAGGGTCGTAATAGGTGACAATGGCGCGCAAATGGACCGGGTAGTGCCGCGCCGCCTCTTTTTCGGTGAGGCTGTGCGCCGCGCGCGTCGTGGTGAGCGTGGGCAGCGCGCTGGCGGCACCCCGGCTTTTAGGCGCCGCGACTGCCATCAGCACGGTTGCCAGAATCGAAATCAGGACGAATCCGGCGGTTAGCCGTCGCGTATGGGCCGCCTTAGGAATTGCACTCTCAAAACTGGGCTGCGCCGCCCTTAAATTTTCTGGGATTCTCAGAGTCACACCCATACCATCCCTTCTATCTCCCATCCTTATCGGCAGAACCAGAAATAAACTTTTCAATCTGTAAAATGGTCCAGGATTGGGCAAACTGCCTCCAACGTGTAGCGATGAGGTTCGTCTTTTAACCCTGCTACCTTTCAACGATACGAACAACAAAGCGCATAGTTCTAACCACAGAACTCTGAGCTGCCTTTATTAGAAACGTTGATTCTAAAGGACCCCTAGGGTTCGTTCCGCAAATTTTGCGTGCGCTTCTCACGCTCTCTCGGGCCATTTTCTAATCTTCGGGGAACGCTCTGTAGCGGCGGCGTCCTCGCCGCCGGCTTCTACTTCTTGAAAAACCGGCGGCCTGTGGCCGCCGCTACAGCACCTTGTCTGATGGAACAGGCACCAACCCGCAGACCTCAAATACGGAGGTCTGCGCCACAAAAAGCCTATCACGCCACCCCGAGACTTTTGAGACAAACGAGACGTTTTATGGGACCGCCGAATGGGGCGAACAAAAAGCATAAATATTGATTCTAAAGAACCCTAGGGTTCGTTCCGCGAATTTGCGTGCATTTCTCACGCTCTCTCCGGCCATTTTCTAATATCTGAGGGGCAGCTTTGTAGCGGCGGCCAGAGGCCGCCGCCACAGATTGAGCCTAGCACATCACGCTGATACTTATGAGACAAATGAGACACTTTATTTTCCTAAGAGAATTCTAATGATTGAGGGGATGAGGGCGAAGGATAGAGGATTTGGTTATCCGCGTCCAATAAAAGGCATATTGGTGGCCATTATGGTCATGAATTGCACGTTCGCGCTCAAGGGCAGACGCGCGATATAAAGGACGGCATCAGCCACATGCTGAACGTCGATAAACGGCTCAGGCTTAGCCGTGCCGTCCGGCTGGAGCACTCCACCCGACATTCGCTTGGACATCTCAGTGAGGGCGTTGCCAATGTCAATCTGGCTGCACGCGATATCGCGCTTGCGGCCATCGAGCGAAATGCACTTGGTCAGCCCGGTGATGGCGTGCTTAGTGGACGTATAGGGCGCTGAATTGGGGCGTGGCGCCTGGGCGGAGAGAGAGCCATTATTGATAATGCGTCCGCCGCGTGGCTGCTGCGCCTTCATCAGTTTGATG
>DASZAE010000147.1:0-3620 GCA_035945515.1 Terriglobia bacterium | reverse complement strand
GCGGCGGCCTCTGGCCGCCGGTTTTCGATAGTAAAGACCGGCGGCCAGAGGCCGCCGCTACAGCCAATGACCGTCGCTGACTTATGACGCTCTGTATAGATCTCTGCGGTTAGTAATCAGCGGCTTGTCGCCTGGACCCGCGAAAGCCGCAGAGTTTTGCATGCAAAACTCTACGCTATTTTTGCTGTAGCGGCGGTGCCATTACCGCCCCCATAAGGAGAAAACAGTCCGATGAGCGTTTCACGCAAAGAGTTTCTTTCACTCGGCTTGGCGGGAGCGGCCACTCTGGCTCTTGGCCGCCCCGCAGAAGCCCAGCTCGTGGAAAAAGCCGGTGATTGGTCCCCAAAATCTTTTCATGCCCTGATGAGCCGCTCCGCGCGCTATCGCCAGGTCTACGACATCACCGTGATCAATCAAGGCGTCTTTCTGAACAATATCAAAAACTCACTCAATGGTTTTCAGTTCAGCTATGGCGCCGCGCCCGCGGAAATCAATATTGTGGCGGCGCTTCACGGCTCAGCGAACCTGCTGAACTTTGACGACGCGATGTGGGCCAAATACCGCTTGGGCGAATATGCCGGCGTCAAAGACCCTGCCACCGGCGCTCCCGCTGCGCGCAACATTTTCCATCGCTCCAAGGCGGACGCAAGCAACCACAGCCCCGACGACGAGAAGTCGATCTACCAGGACCACAGCATCGAAGGCCTGCAAAAGCGAGGCGTGAAGTTCCTCATTTGCCATACGGCGACGGAGGAACAAGCTCGCAAGCTGATTCAGCGGTTCAGCCTGAGCGCAAAACCGGAGGAGATCGTGGGTGATCTTCTGGCCCACAAGCTGCCGGGATCGCTGGTGGTTCCGGCGATGGTCGCAGCGGTGGCGGTGCTGCAGCTTGAAGGGCGTTTCAGTTACATTACCGTTGCTTAAAGTTCGCCACCTTTGCGATACAATTTGAGATCCCTTCTGTTGTGCCTCGCCGGACGAAATCTTCGGAGTGGAAGGATTATGAAGAATGCCTTGGTAAAATCCGGCTTGGCCCTATTATTCGCCGCGCTTATCGCGCCTGCCGGATTCAGTCAGCAAACCCCGCCCGGACATCTGGCTTGGTCTTACGATCATGACCCTTGGGTCAACCAAGGCTATATCTTCGATGTGCCGGTGGTGGACAGCGTGCCTGACCTGCATGGCAACCCCGTGGGCGCTAAACTGGTGCTCTTTATCGGCGGCAATCAATTCATGGTTTTGCCGAAACTCGTGGAGGCGTTCGAGCGCGAGCATCCCGATCTGAGGGGCCATATTTACTATGAGACGCTGCCGCCCGGCATCTTGTCCCGCCAGATGGAGCACGGCGGAACTCTAACTCTGGGCAGTTTAACGCTGACGGCGCAGCCCGACGTCTACGAGGCCGGAGCCAAAAAACTGAATCAACTTGCCGCTCAGCAGTTAGTGACCGGTGTCGTGCGCTACGCCACCAACGACTTGACGATTATGGTGCGGCAAGGCAATCCCAAAGCAATCCTGTCGCTCGAAGACCTTGCACGGCCGGGCGTCCGGCTTTCCATGCCGAATCCTGAATGGGAAGGAGTGGGCAAGCTCATCGAAGCATCGCTCGAGCGCGCGGGCGGAGCGAATCTGGTCCACAGCGTGATGGTGGCCAAGCGCCAGGAAGGAGAAACGTTCCTCACCCAAATCCATCACCGGCAGACGCCGCTGCGCATCCTCGAAGGGCTTTCCGACGCCGGCGTGACGTGGCAATCCGAAGTGCGCTTTCAGCAAGGCATCGGCAATCCCATTACGGGCATTGCGATTCCGGCTCGTTATAACACAACAGGCATCTATGCCGCCGGAGTCTTGCGCGACGCCCCCCACCACGAAGCTGCCGCTGAATGGGTGAAATTTCTGCGCACGAGCGCGGCGCAAGCCATCTATAAAAGTTTTGGATTCGCCATCCCTTCGGGCCAATGAGCGGATTCACCCGGCCAATGGGGCGTTGGCGAAAAAGTCGTCTCGTTTATCCCATTGGTCTCAAATTTCTCAAAGCGAGGTGCTAGGCTTTTTGTAGCGCAGACCTCCGAGTTTGAGGTCTGCGGGTTTTCTGTGCATTCAAAGGGGCCGCAGACCGCAAAGGCGGCGGTCTGCGCTACAGAGCAGCCCCAGAGATTAGAAAGTGGCCGGAGTGAATGGAAAGAAACACACAAAATCGCGGAACGAACCCTAGGGGTCCTTTAGAATCAACGTTTCTAATTTTCGGGAGCGGCTGCGCGGCTCGCGAACTGTCTCATTTATCTCATAAGTTTCAGGATGGTGATAGGCTCAATCTGTAGCGGCGGCCGCTGGCCGCCGGGTTTTAATAGTCAAGACCGGCGGCCAGAGGCCGCCGCTACAGAGCAGCCCCAGAGATTAGAAAGCGGCCGGAGTAAATGGAAAGAAACACACAAAATCGCGGAACGAACCCAAGAAGTCCTTTGGAATTAGTGTTTCTAATGAAAGCTGTCTCAAAAGTCTCAGCGCACCTGGCTTTGTAGCGCAGAATTTTGTTTTTAAAACCCTGCGGCCAGCGGTTGGGACCGCTGAAGGACTAAAGGGCTAAAAACCGAATCCGGCGCCGAAGGCCAGCCCAAAAGATTAGAAAGTAACGGGAAGAAATGACAGAAGCAAACAAAATTGCGGAACGAACCCTAGGGGTCCTTTAGAATCAATACTTCTAATCTTTGGAGAGTGCCAGATTGCTGCCGCTTGAATGAGGTGCTTGCCCCGCCCTGTGGAATGCCGGAATCGAGCTTTCGATGCGGCACAGCGGGAGCAAGCTCCCGCACTCCAAACATGGATCTTCTATGATTAAAGTGAAATTTACTCGGCGTTTTGAATTCGCCGTAGCGGCTTTTCTAGCCATATCCTTGTCTCTTGTTGGGCTGCGCAAAGGGCTAGCGAATCAGGCGCAGCCAAGCCATACAGCTTCGCCCGCCACGGCGATCCCTACCGTGTCTTTGAAGCCTCCCGCAATTTCGTCTATTCCTTCAGGCCCAATAGGCGCAAGCATCCGCCTGGGCCGGAACATTATCATGAACACCCCAAAGTACGCCGCAGCCTACACCGGCGATAGCATGAGTTGTACTGATTGTCACCTGAAAGGCGGAACCGTTGCCTACGCGAGCCCGCTGGGCGGCGTCACCACGCTTTTCCCGCTGTATCTTCCGCGCTCTGGCCGGGTCATCTCCATTCAGGAGCGGATCGAAGAATGCTTTCTGCGCAGCGAAAATGGCAAGCGGCTCCCCGTAGAGAGCCCAGAGATGATTGGCATGATCGCCTATATGGCTTGGCTTTCAAAAGGCGTTCCCAGCGGCTCGACGGTGGAGGGCCGCGGGCTGCCGCGGCTTCAAACGCCGAGCCATGTGGACAAGGCCGCAGGCGCTAAAATCTATGCGGCGCGCTGCGCCATGTGCCACCAGGCGGACGGGGCCGGCGTTCCCGGCATGTCTCCCGCTCTTTGGGGGCCGCGTTCGTTCAACGATGGCGCGGGCATGAGCCACTTCCCCAAAATGGCGGCCTTCGTCAAAGCGAACATGCCGCCTACCCAACCGGGAAGCCTGACCACGCAGGAGGCGTTTGACGTTGCGGCCTAT
>DASZAE010000146.1:0-6827 GCA_035945515.1 Terriglobia bacterium | reverse complement strand
CGGTTCGGCGTGGTGGAGCTCGATTCGCAGGGCCGCATCGTGGGCTGGCAGGAAAAGCCGCCGGACCCGAAACCCTCGCCTTACGATCCAGCCAAGTCGCACGTCTCCATGGGCATTTACTGTTTCAACCGCGACCTGCTCATTGAGGCTACCATGTCCGACGCGGACGATCCGGAGTCGCACCACGACTTTGGCCGCAATGTTATACCGAAGCTTATTCAGGGCAACCGCCGCGTCTATTCCTACAACTTCGTCGATGAAAATAAAAAGGAAGCCCAATATTGGCGGGATATCGGAACCATCGAGGCGTATTATGAAGCAAATATGGACCTCGTTTCGGTTTCACCCGTTTTTAACCTCTACGACAAGCACTGGCCGCTTCGCACCTATCAACGTCAGTATCCGCCCGCAAAATTCGTATTCGCCGAAGAAGGCCGCCGGATGGGCATCGCGGTGGATTCGATCGTCTGCATGGGATCGATCGTCTCTGGCGGCCGTGTTTCGCAATCCATTCTGTCGTTTGACGTGCGCGTGAACAGTTTCACGGAAATCGACAGCTCCATCCTGTTTCCCCACGTGCAGATCGGCCGTCATTCGCACATCCGCCGCGCCATCATCGACCGTCACATTCAGATCCCCGAAGGCACTTACATTGGTTACGATCTCGAAGAGGACCGCAAGAAATATCACGTAACCGAAAGCGGCATTGTTGTGGTAGTGCCCGAACAGCGGATGTTTGAAGACCCGGAATAGAATGGCGATCTCTGCGCCTTCGCTTCCCTTCCGCAGAGACTGAAAAATGGGAAAAGGCAAAGACCTCTAGTAAAGACGCGCCGTCGCAAGGTTTCGCAAAGGGAATCAAGATGTTGCTCTTTGCGTTTTCTTTGCGCCTCGGCGCTTTGGCGAGAGGCTTTTGCTTTTCCCGGCCTGGCTTGCAATCCGCAACATGCGCACAAAATGGTCCGCTTCGCGCGTAGGCTTCGGGATGCGCGTCTCCGATAGGCACTGGTTGACAATGCGGACAGCCGAGTCAAGCGAGATACGATGCCCCACGGTGACGTAGATGGGCTGCACGCCGTCGCGCGTGCGCAAGACGACGCCCACGCGCTCGCCCTTAAAATTCAGATCCGCGGTTGATCCCGCCTTTTGGCCCACTTTCCCATGCTCGCCCACTAGCAGCGATTTAGCGCAGCCAATCACCGGCTTATCGAACATTACGCCCACGTGGCACGCAATACCGAAACGCCGCGGATGCGCGCAGCCGTGCCCGTCAATCATCATGAGGTCGGGTTCGGTCTTGAGGAGGGCAAATGCAGCCTGAAGCACAGGGATCTCGCGAAACGAGAGCAACCCTGGAATATAGGGAAACTCTAAGCGCCGCCATGCAAACTGCCGCTCAATTTCCTCAAGCTGTGGGAAGCGGTAGACGATCACGCCGGCAACGGCCATCTTGGTCTCGGGATTGAATGCCAAGTCGGCGCCGGCCACCGTGCGGATTTCATCGAACTGGTCCTCGTCCACAACCTGGCCGCGCAGCCGCTCTTGCAGCCGCATTGCATCTTTTGGGATCAGATTCCACCGGGCGCGGAGTTTAGGTTTCATGGCGATGATTGCCAAGGGATGAACATTCAGTTCTTAATTAGTGCGGCTGCACGAGGCCTTTCTTCACCGCATAGAGCACCAGTTCCGCCGTGCGGTGCAATCCAAGCGTTTCCATCATGCGCGCGCGGTGAACTGCCACCGTGTTGACGCTGATATTCAGCAGCGCCGCCACTTCTTTATTCGATTTCCCCTGCGCAATGAGTTGCAGCACTTCCTTTTCACGCATCGAGAGCTGTTCGTAAAGATCGCCGCTATCTTCCTGCATGGCGCCGGTGCGGAGCCCTTCGATGACGAGATTTGAGATGCCAGGGCTCATATAGGCCTTCCCTTCCGCCAGGGAAAATACTGCGCGAGTCAGGTCGAGCTCAATCGCATCCTTCAGCATGTAGCCCTTGGCGCCGGCCGCGAAGGCTTTGCGCACATAGGCCTCGTTCGAGTACATGCTGAGAATGAGAATCTTAATGGACGGATTCGCTTTTAGGATTTCTCCCGCCGCCTCGATGCCGCCGAGTTCGGGCATGGAGAGGTCAAGCACCGCTAGGTCTGGCTTGAGTTCCTTGGCAAGCGCGATGGCCTGCACGCCCGTTGCAGCCTCTCCTACCACAGTGATGCGCGGATCGTCTTCCAAAATGCGGCGAAAACCCTGGCGAACCAGCGTGTGGTCGTCCGCCAGCAGCACGCGTATTTTCTTTCCGCTCTCTTGGGTCATATTCATCTCGCTTTCTGACTAGCTTCGGTCTGGCCTTGCGGAACCGGGATGCGCATGGACACCACAGTTCCTTCACCGGGAATGGAACGGAGGTCAAGCTTTCCGTGCAGGCGCTGCGCCCGCTCGCGCATCCCCATCAAGCCGAATCCTTCGCCCGCAGCCTGATTCATCTCCGCGCTGGGTGAAAATCCCCGGCCGCAATCCCTTATTTCCACCGAAAGCGCATCCCCCGTCCGGCGGAGCCGCACCCAGGCCTCACTCGCGCCCGAGTGGCGCGCCACGTTGCTCAACGCTTCTTGCACGATGCGGTAAATGTGGATTCCGTCGCTGCCGAGAAAGGTGATTTCATTGCCCTCGAAATGCACGATCACGCCGGTCTGGCGGGAAAACTGCTCGGTGAACCATTCCAGCGTTTTGCCGAGTCCAAAATCGTCGAGAATCGCGGGCCGGAACATCTGCGAGCGGTCACGGACCGTCTGCAGCGTTTCTTCAACCACGTTCTTTACTTCCTGAATCCCATTGAGCGGCGCACCCAGAGAATCCGCGGCGTTTTTTTGCCCTGCCCGGTTCAGCATAATCCCAATCGCCGTTAGAATCTGGCCAAATTCGTCGTGCAGGTCGCGCGCAACCTGGCGCAGCGTATCTTCTTGCACGTCGATCAGCTTCCAAGATAGCTTGCGGAGCTGCTCGGATTGCGTTTGCAGCCGCCCGGCCAAATCTCCGAGCTTCTCAATAGTTTTGCGGTTTGCTTGAAATGTGTAAAGCCCGGTCGCAACCGCAAGCAGCAGCAAAAGTCCCAGCAAAATAAAGTTGTTCCGCTTAAATATCTCATAGATACGGTTAATCCTTCGCGCCGCGTCGATCTGCGCCAGGACGTTCGACCGCAGCAAATCGGCCACCGTGCCCACCAGCACCGCGTCTTGACCCACCAAGTTATCTTGAAACAGACTGCGAGCCTCAGCTTCCTTGCCTTGCTGAGCCAGATCAAACGCATGATCGCTGCTTGCCCAAAAACTGCTCAATTCGCGCCGCAATTCTGCTGTTTTCGCGTCGGTTTCACGCGTGCCCACGGCGTATCGGGTTTCTACCGCGAGAGCGTTCAACGTGTCCCCATGCAGTCTGTCGAAGGAGGCGCGCCAATCAGGAATGGGATACTCCGCCTGCTTCAGGGTCATATCGCGCAGCAGAATGCCTAATTGATGAGCATCATCCTGCAACTGCGAGAGCGCAATCGAGGCGCGCCGATTCCTCTGCACGACGTTGATCTGATAGTTTTCCAGCCACCGGATTTGATGAATGCTATAAACCGCAAAGATGATAAAGATGGAAAGGATAACGCAAAGCCCCACCCATAATCGCAGGGAAGCGGAGGGGATTTCGGCAGCCAGGTTGGGTTCAGGATTTTCCATAACACGTGTTCCGCGCCCCGCAGGTCTGATAGATTCGGGGCGAAGACCCAATAGCATTATGACACCCTTGCCTCAATTGGCTATCGTCTGCGCGACAAGCCCATTAAGACGTCATGCGGTATAACGCATTCTCCTGCCGTCGATTGCTTTGGAACCAAGTTACAATCTTCATGATATGAGTTTTCGAAAAGCTCTTAAGTTCTTGGCCGTTTTGCTTGTGGCTTCTGCTGTCCTGGGCATTGCGGGCTGCGCTAGCAAAGATCCCGGAGTGTGGGCGCGGGTTGATGGAACACCCATCCGCCGCGACCAAGTAGAGGCCATCTATCGAGCGCGGCAGGCAACGCTTCCGGGCGAAGCAAAGCCCGCCGAGGTTCTCTCATTTAAGCTTGCCATTTTGAATGATCTGATCGACCGGGCGCTGCTTCTTGAGCGGGCGGCCGATCTCCACATTCAGGTTTCCAGCAAAGAAGTGGATGCGCGACTAGCCCAAATTCGCGGCACAGTCTCAGACGGACTCCAAGACCACAGCCCAGCCGGCAGCTTGGCGCCCGCAGCCTTACGAAAGCAGGCGGAGGACAGCCTCACTATTCAAAAACTGATTCAGCAAGAAGTCTTCTCCAAGGTCAAGACGACTCCCGCTGAAATCACCGCCTACTATGAGCACAATAAAACGGAGTTTGACGTGCCCGAAGCTGAGGTGCACCTGGCCGGGATTCTGGTTACTCCCGTTCCCGATCCTGAAGTGCGCAACCTGATGCGCGATGACGCGCGCAACGAGCGCGAAGCCGAACGCAAGATCGCGGCGCTCTACTTGCAGGTCCGCACCGGCAAAGATTTTGCCAAGGTTGCGGAGGAATATTCGGAAGACCCGCGCACCGCGCCCGGCGGGGGCGATATGGGCTTTCTTCCGGTTTCTCGCTTCGCCCCAGACCGTGTTTTGAGCCGCGCCTTGAAATCCCTAAAACCCGGACAGATCACCGGAATCATTCGCGACCGCGCCGGTTTTCACATTTTTAAGCTGCTCGGCCGCGTCAGCGCCGGCCAGCGCCAGATCTCTGACCCCGGCGTCCAGGATTCCATCCGCAAAACGCTAACCAACGAAAATGTTGAACTGCTTAAGGCCGCTTACATCGAAAGCCTCCGTAACCACGCCCGCGTGACGGATTATCTCGCGCAAGAAATTCTGCGGAATCACGGACCATCCGCCGCAACCCGGTAGCGCCTCCCTCTGAAGCGCGCCAGCCTGCTCACGCCGTTATAAGGGCGCCGGGCTGTCGTGATTCAAATTGGTTTTGTCCAAACCAGAAGCCGCGCGGGGAAAGGCGACAAACTGCACTGCCGTCGTGTCTCTCATACCACACGCATCAACCGCGCGCCCATTTCCACGCCCTCGCCTTCACTCACGTTGATCTTTCCGATCTTTCCGGCGCGCGGGGCGCGGATCTCATTTTGCATCTTCATGGCCTCAATCACGGCAAGGCCATCGCCCTTTGCGACCGTCGCGTTTTCCTGGACGAGCAGCTTGGCAATTCGTCCCGGCATGGGCGCAAGGATATCGAGCGGGCCCTCCTCGGCGATTCCTGTTGCCGTCCTGCTCCGGGAGCGCGAATCCTCGATTTCTATTTGAAACGCATGACTCCCGGTCGAGACTTCATAGCGTGCGCGCTGCCCGCCATCCGCGACCGAGGCTGCCTGTTTGCGCACAGAAACCGTAAAGGACCTGTTCCCCGCGAGGAAAGAGTAAACGCCAGGTTCAACCTCAGTCCAATCCACCTCTTCGGCAACGCCATCCATGATCAACCGTGCTTTGCCCGGCGCGCCATCATCCAACAAAACTTCAACGATGTGCTGCCGGGGAGACTGTGCATCGGACCGGATTTTAATTTCGCGTATCATTTAACTTGAAAATTAAGGCTAAGGGCTTCGTTTCGCTCTAATCTGTTATATTGGGGCTGATAAAATCCTTAAACAGAGCAACGCAACGAGAAATTAGCGCGCTTTGGGGAAAAAAGAAAGTGGTTTTCCGCGCAAGCGGCTGGTCCGGTCCGGCAGCTATTGCCGGCAGCATGGCGATCCTCGCAGCCTTCTGTGGTGCTTTAAGGGACTCCTCCAAAGGCTTTTGTGGCAAAATCGGAAGATGAAATCAAGTCTGGATTCAAGGAAAACTCTTGTTAATCATTTTGCGTGACATTCTTTTGATTTGCTGCTGCTGCTCAATGATTTATTACGCTCTTGCCGCAATTGCGGGGTTTGTCTTTTCCCGGCGAGCCAAACGGGACGCTGAACCACAGGGACCGTCGTCAGATTGGCCACCGGTTGCCCTGGTGAAACCTTTGCACGGCTTCAACGAAGATCTCGTATGTAACATACGAAGTTTCATGGAGTTGGACTATCCCCGGAAAGAATATCTCTTTGGCGTCACAACCGAAAACGATCCCGCTCTGCCGGCGCTTGACGAAATCAAGCGCGCTTACCCCACCGCCCGGATCACCCAAACGGTTGGCGACGAGGTTTCGTCGAACCGCAAAGTGGGCAAGCTGCTGCGCATGTTGCTGCAGCCGCCCGAATCGGAAATCCTGGTGATGAGCGACGCAGACGTGCGTGTGGACCGCGATTATCTGCGGCGTATCGTGGGAGAGATGCAATCGGACCGGAAGATTGGCATGGTCACGTGCGTTTACAAGGGCGTGGCGCCCGGAGGCGGCTTGGGCGCACGCCTGGAGGCGAACTTTATCAACACGGATTTTGCACCCACCGCGATTCTTTCCAACCTGCTTGAGCCGATGCGCCACGCTTTTGCCTCTACCGTGGCTGTGCGCCAGAGCACGTTGCGGGAAGTGGGCGGCCTCGACGCAGTGAAGAACTCTTACGGAGATGATTTTGCGCTGGCGCGGCGAGTGGCCGCCGCGGGCTACAAAATCCGGCTTTCAAGTTCCATCGTGACTATGGTGACCGAGAAAATGCCCTTCCGCGATTTCTGGGATCATCAGATGCGCTGGGCGATGGTGGATCGCAAGATTCGCCCTATTAGCCAGGCTCGAATGCTCATCAATGGACCCTTCTGGGCGCTCGCCCTGTTTCTAGCCTCGGGCTTCGCATGGCCCTGG
>DASZAE010000145.1:0-2387 GCA_035945515.1 Terriglobia bacterium | reverse complement strand
TCACTGGGACGGCCAAATTCAGCTCGCTGGGTATAACCCGTACCTGGTCAAGCCCGACACTTTGGCGCTTGGCGCTCGCGAGACGCCCCTAGGACATCCGTTGTCAGCTCACGATATGCCCAACATCTATCCGCCGCTCGCCGAACTCGCTTTCCGCGCCGGGGCCCGATTTTTGCCGGGCAACGTGGCGTTCAAACTTCCATTTTTTCTGGCGGATCTGCTGACCGTTTTTCTTCTGGCAATTTGCCTGCGGTCCAGCCCTCAAAGGAATTTCCGTCTCGCGATTTATGCCTGGAATCCGCTGGTGGTGGTCGAATTCGCGGGCACCGGCCACAGTGATTCTTTAGCCTTAGCCGCGCTGGTAGCGGCACTCCTAATTATACGGTCACGGATAGGCGTGTCAACGATTCTGCTTGCCGCAGCGGCCCTGCTGAAAGTCTTTCCGGCAGCGCTATTCCCGGTATGGATGCGCCGCTGGCCGCGTTCTGGCCGCTCTTGGGCGGCAGTCTTCGCTTCGGCGGCTTTGGCTGGATTGTGCTTTTGGCCTTATCGGTCTGCCTGGGCGCAGATTCCCTCAACCCTGGCCTTTTTCAGCGCGCACTTCCAGAATAACAATGCCAGTCTGTTTTCGGTTCTCCGGGCTTTTAGCGGTTCGGCGGATTGGGCATCGGGAATCGGCGTAGGAATCGTTGTCGCGCTTGCGCTGTGGACAGCCGCGCGGCGGCTCGAACCCGAGCGCGCCGCCTATCTGATTATCGGCGCCATCCTGATGCTCTCGCCGAACGCCTATTCCTGGTACTTTACATGGATCATTCCATTCCTGTGCTTCTTCCCAAATCCGGCTTGGATTCTCCTCACCATTCTGCAATTCCTCTCGTATCACACGCTCATCCGCTACGGCATTTTGCATGAATGGCGCTGGAGCCCGCTTATGATCAGTCTTACGTATGTGCCGTCTTACGCTTGGCTCGGATGGCAAATGCTAGCTCGGAAAAAATCGCTAGCATTATAAGAGCTTTGCCTTTGCCTTGAGTTTGTCGAAGTCGCCCTTGCTTATCCAAGATATCTGGAAATGCAAATCGCCTTCCTCGGCTATGTCAGCTGGCTTGAATGCCTTTAGGTATTTTAGAGTTTCTGAAGCACAACGAATGACGAACGTATCCCATGCTTCGTTCTTTTCACGGTTCACCGTATTGCCGTGTACTTCACGCTCTCCGCTCAATCCGATCGGCAGGCTCTGTATCCGACCGGCTTGTAGAAGCCAAAGCTCTGTTCCAAGCATCGCGTAGCCATGCGCGCCAAACCATTCGACCGCTTCAATCGCGGCTGCAGGTCTCCACGCGGTCTCGGTGCCCGATATGAAGGCTGCTGCTGCCAATTGCGGAGGAAAATTGGGAGGAAATAATTCAGAAGGCGCGCGCCGTTCCATAAGCAGCTAAACGTTGAGGGAAAGGGTGGTTTCGGGGATGAAATCGGCGGTGCGATTTGCGGCGGCGGGCAGAGGCGTCTTCGAGCGGTCGACGGGATTGTACAGTGTGTCACGCTCGAAGGGAACGCGGCCTGCTGCGCGAATCAGGCGTTCGAGCTCCGCGCGAGTCATGTGCTGAGGAGTGGTCGCGCCCGCGTCGTGATAAATCTTTTCTTCGAGGACTGTGCCGTCGATGTCGTCCGCGCCGAATCGCAGCGCGATTTGCGCGATTTTCGGCGTCAGCATGATCCAGTAGGCTTTGATGTGCTCGAAATTGTCGAGCAGCAATCGCGAAATGGCTATCGTTTTCAGATCGTCGAATCCAGTCGGCCTGGGCAAGTGCGCGAGTGCGGTATTGTCCGGGTGAAAGGCGAGCGGGATAAACGTCTGGAAGCCCTTCGTGCGATCCTGCAACTCGCGCAGCAGCAGCAAGTGCTCGACGCGTTCTTCCGGCGTTTCGATGTGGCCGTAAAGCATCGTGGCGTTCGAGCGCAAGCCAATTTCATGCGCGATGCGCGCAATATCCAGCCACATGCGGCCGCTTGTTTTATGGTCACAAATAATTTTGCGCACGCGGGGATTGAAAATCTCCGCGCCGCCGCCGGGCAGGGAATCAACGCCGGCATCTTTCATGGCGAGCAAGGTGTCGCGCACAGAAAGCTTTGAGATGCGCGCGTAAAATCCCACTTCGACCATCGTGAACGCTTTCAGATGCACTTGTGGGAAGCGCTGCTTAAGGCCGCGAATCATGTCGAGGTAAAACGAAAACGGTAAATCCGGATGCAGCCCGCCGACAATATGAAATTCTGTCGCGCCTTCGGCAACGCCTTGTCCCGCGCGCTCCCAGATTTCTTCAAGCGAGTAGCTGTACGCGCCTGCTGCATTGTTGTCGCGTCCAAAAGCGCAGAGCCTGCAATGC
>DASZAE010000144.1:0-6067 GCA_035945515.1 Terriglobia bacterium | reverse complement strand
CAGAAGTAGATTGGCAATATTGGCGCAAGCGATCAGCAGAACCAATCCAACCGCGCCCCATAAAATAAGCAGGGGAGATTTCGCGTTCCCTATGGCTACCTGTTGATATGGCAAGACGCGGATTGTGAATCCAGAATCTTGAAGGGCAAACTCCTTGGCGAATCTTGCGCCTAAGGCGTCCATTTCGGCTTGAGCTTGCGCGATAGAAACGCCCGGCTTGAGCCGGCCGATCACGCGCAGCAAACGCACGCCGGGCCGCGTCATCAAAGGCGCCGACAGAGGGTCTTGCGCGACCGGAATCCAGACGTCCTCAGGAGGAGCGTCGACCGGATAGCGAAACCTCGCCGGCATGATTCCGACGACCGTAAACGAGCGATGATCCAGAATGATGGATTGACCGATGAGGCCTGGATTCGCGCCGTAGCGGCTGCGCCAGAGATTTTCGCTCAAAACAACCACCGGCGCCGCGCCTCTCTTGCCATCCTCGGGCACAAATGTGCGGCCTGCAAGAGGCTTCGCCCTCAGCAGAGAAAATATCTCCGGAGTCACGGGCGCAGTGGCCACAATGGAAGGTTCGCCCGCCCCGGTCAGCGTGAGATCGTGAAATCCATTTCCCGCCAGCTCGCTAAACGCGTGGTTCTGTTTCCGGCACTCGACAAAGTCCCTGTAGGAAAGGCCCGTCAGCGCATCGGGATCCTGCACCGGGGCGCCCAATACCAGGACGAGTTGATTTGCGTTGGAAAACGGAAGGCGCCGAAGCAATACCGCATCCACAACGCTGAAAATCGCGGTATTCGCGCCGATGCCGAGCGCCAGCGTGAGCACAGCGACCACCATGAAGCCAGGCTTGCGGCGAAGTTGCCGCAAGCCGTAGCGCAAGTCTTGGAACAATTCCTCGGCCCAGCGCAACCGGTCCACGTCCCGGCATTCTTCCTTCTTTTGCTCTACGCTCCCAAACTCTCGCAACGCCGCGTATCGCGCCTCTTCCGGTGACATCCCCCTCTCAATATTTTCCTGCGTCTTCAGCTCGATGTGGTGCTCGAGCTCTTCGTTCAAGCCGCGCTCGACATCCTGCCGGCCGAATAATGATTGAAACCGTTTAGCCAGTGACATAAGTGTCTCTCGCAGCGCAGACCGCCGCCTTTGCGGTCTGCGGTTTTGCTGATTGGCGATTTCTGGTCGCAAGATTGAAAGCCGCAGAGATCAAAAGCGCAGGGCTGAACTACCATCTCCAGACACCTGGCACTTACTCTCGCCGCAGCGCCTCGATCGGATCAACCTTAGTCGCGCGACGCGCGGGCATAAATCCGGCCAGCAGCGCCGTCAGGATTATAAGGCCTGCAACCATCGCAAAAATCGCCGGATCCGTCGCCGTAGTACCATAAAGGAAAGTAGACAACATGCGAGTCACCACGAGCGAAGCTCCGGCGCCTATAGCCACCCCCACCAGCGCCAAGCGCAGACATTGACTGAGCACAAGGGCGAAGATATTCCAGCGTCTTGCGCCTACCGCAAGCCGGATGGCAATTTCAAATGTCCGCTGCGAGGTGGAATGGGAAATTACCCCATAGATTCCGACCGCCGCCAGCAGTATCGCCACGCCAGCGAAGCTTACAAAGAGCCACGTCATCGAGCGGGATTGCGAAGTGGAAGCAGAGACAGTCTCTTCCATCGTTTGCACCTCACCAACGGGAACATTTGGGTTCACGCTCGCTACCAATTCATGCAGCTTAGGAGCGAGGCCGGACGCCCCATCACGAGTCCTTATGAGAAGGGTCATTGCCGTGGGCAGCTCCCGGCGGATATTGACGGCCTGCGGGTAGGGCATGTAAAACGCTCCGTCGACGCCAGCAGGCTGTTGATTGGCAAGGTTATACTGCCGGACGTCACTGACCACGCCGACCACAGTCCGCCACGGTTCGCCGCTCCAAACCGGACGGAGATGCTTGCCGATCGGATTTTGTCCTGGCCAGAATTTTCTCGCCATCGCGGCGGTGACCACAACCACAGGCTCAGACTGCGCTGTGTCCGTGTCGCGGAACGTCCGCCCTTCGAGGAGAGGAATGCGCATCAGGCTGAAGTATCCGGGTGTGACTGCGCCGGCCCAAAGCATAGGCCCCAATTTCACTCCGGGGAGGATGGGATGTCCCTCAATCTCCGCCGGAATTTCGGGCAACCGGCCGTCCAGCGGAACGGTATTAGCCGCGGCGACCTCGGAGACCCCGGTAAGGCCGTGTGCGAGCTGCATCAATTCGTTATAGAGAGCGACGCACGCCGTCCGCTGCGCGCAGAGAGATGCGTTGGGCGAGACGCGCACGGTAACGATCTGCTCTGGATCAAAGCCCGGGTTCACCTGCGCCAGCCGCCAGAGGCTGCTGATCAAAAGTCCGGCGCTCACCGTAAGCACCACCGCCAGCGCGACCTGGCCCACAATCAGCGCGCTTCGCACCCGGGCGGCCACAGAGCCGGCTGAGCGGCGGCCTGCAATTTTCAGAGTTTCGGCCAGGTTCACTTTGGAGGCAGTTAAGGCGGGAACAAGGCCGAACACCAAGCCCGCAGCGATAGCAAGCAAAGCGGTGAACGCCAGCACGGCGCCGTTCATTGTAATTTGCGTTCCGTCCGGCATATTCGCTGGCAACGCCAGCTTTAGAATAGAGGGTGCGCCGGAGGCCAGCACCAAGCCCAGGGCGCCCCCGGCTAAGCCTAGTATCACACTCTCCGTCAGGAGTTGGCGCAGGATTCGCCCGCGCACGGCGCCCAGGGCCGCGCGCAGAGCCATCTCCTTCTGCCGCGCCGCTGCCCGGGATAGTAGAAGGCCGGCAACATTGGCGCAGGCGATCAACAGGATGAACGCCACGGCGAACTGGAGCACAAGGAGCCTCGTTTGCACGCCGCTCACCATTGCCTGCTGCAGCGGGATCACCATTGCATTCGCGTTCCAGCTTCGCGGCATGACATAAGGAAAGAGCACAATAGAGCGCAGGATGAGCGGATGAAGCTCGCTTTGCGCCTGCCCAAGGGTGGCTCCAGCACGCAGCCGGCCAATGAGCGGCATGAAATTCGTATTCCAATAATCGAAGGAATTCCTTGAGTCGAAATCGAGAGGCAGCCAGAGCTGCGCGTCCGCCGAAGGGAACGCAAAGCTGGGGGGCATCACGCCGATCACTTGACGGTCATCACCGTTAATCCTCACGACGCGTCCGAGTATGGCCGGATCACCTCCAAATTGTTTCTTCCACAAAGCGTCGCTGAGGATTGCAGTCTGCCCACGGCCCGGCCGGTCCTCGCCTGGCTGGAAGGTGCGCCCGATCTCTGCTCCCGCGCCCAGAACAGAAAAAAGGTTCGCGGAAACGGCACTGCCCGTCAGGCGCACCGCCTCGCCTTGCCCGGTGAGATTGAACGCGGTGTTCGTTGTGTAGGCCGCGAGGTCAAGCGTCCGCGAATCGGCCTGCAGGCTGGCGATGGCCCCTTTGGGATAGGCTCCCGTCACGCTTACCAGCCGCGAGGATTGTGGATAGGGTAGCGGGCGCAACATCACCGCACTGACCACGCTGAACATAGCCGCATTCGCGCCGATGCCGAGCGCCAGCGTGATGACTGCCACCGCCGTGAACCCAGGGTTGCGGCGCAGTTGTCGCAAGCCGTATTGCATGTCCTTGATGAAGTCCTCGAGCCAGCGTATGTGGCCCGCGTCGCGGCACTCTTCTTTTTTCTGCTCAACTCCACCAAAGGCTCGCAGCGCAGCGTAGCGCGCCTCTTCCGGCGGCATCCCCGCCTCGATGTTTTCCTGCGTCTTCATCTCGATGTGGTGCTCGAGCTCTTCATTCAGATCGCGCTCGACGCCCTGCCGGGCGAATAATGATCGAAACCGCGTAGTCAGTGACATGAGGCGTCTCCCGTAACGCAGACCACCGCTTTTGCGGTCTGCGGTTTTTGCTGATTGACGATTTCCGGTCGCAAGATTGAAACCCGCAGATTTGAAAAATACAGATCTGCGCTACCAACTCCACATACCTACTCGTGCCGCAGCGCCACCATCGGGTCGACCTCGGTTGCTCGCCGCGCAGGAATGTAACAGGCGAGGAGGCCGGTTCCCCCTAGTCCTAGTGAGACTACAACAAGGGTGATCACGTCGTTTGGCTGTATCCCGTAGAGCATACTCGCCAGAAAGCGTGTCAAGCCGAGCGCGGCTACAATCCCGATGCTGACTCCGATGAGCACCAGAAACATTCCGTTGCCCACCACAAGTTTTAGGACGTCTGTTCGCTGTGCCCCCAGCGCCATTCGGATGCCAATCTCGTGCGTGCGCTGAGAGACAGAGTAAGCAATGACACCGTAGATTCCGATTGCCGCGAGTATAAGCGCCAATCCTGCAAAAGTAGCGATCAGCATCATGCTGAAGCGTTGCTGGGAGAGGGAAACATTAAGGATTTGCTCCATCGGCATTACATCTTGAAGAGGTTGGTCGGGATCGATCTGATGGATGGCGCCGCTCACTTCCGAAATCACGCTGGTGGGATCGACGCCCGTGCGTATGACCAACGATATCACTGTGTCCGAGATCTGAAATATGGGCATGTACATGGTCGCGATGGGCGACAGGCGAGCCAAGCCGCGATCCTTCACGTTTCCCACAACTCCCACAACCTCCAGCGATGCGCCGGGATCAAACGCTGAGGTCAAATGGCGGCCCAGCGGGTCTTGGTTAGGCCAGAAGCGTTTTGCCATGGCCTCGCTGATCACGATCACGGGCTGCGTCCCGGGGCGGTCCGATTCGTTGAAAACCCGCCCGCGCAGAAGAGGCACGCGCATCGTACGGAAGTATCCAGGGCTTACCATGACGGTGTCGACAGCGGGCTGCTCGGAAAGTGCTCCGGCGGGCCGGCCTTCAATGGCGATCGGCCAGTTGCTGCTGTTTCCCATCAACGGCAGATCGTCAATTGCGCCCGCGGATTCGACTCCAGGCAACGCGCGAACCCGCTTGAGTAGCTGGTCGAAAAAGCGGATTCGCTGGTCTGGCTGCGGATATTTGATTTCTGAAACTCTCAGTGTGCAGGTTAAGACGTTGTGCGGGTCAAAACCGGGATTAGCGTTGCGCAGGGCCCAGAGAGTTCTAATCAGCAGCCCTGCTCCGGTCAAGAGCACAAGCGATAACGCCACCTCCGAAACCACCAGCACTCTGCGCGTTCCATTACCACTCGAATCGGAATCTGTCCTGCCAAGGCCTCCCTTCAATGCTCGGTTCAAATCGGTCTTGATCAAATGCCATGCCGGCGCGAGACCTGCCACGATACCGGTGAGAACGGAAATAACCAGCGTAAATGCCAACACCCATCCATCCAAGCCGATCTCACGCGCGCGCGGAAGCCTTTGAGCCAGGAAGGCGACGATCAAGATGACTCCGAAGTGGGCAAGAAACAGACCCAGGATGCCTCCCAGTACAGAAATTAGCGCAGTCTCCGAGAGGATCTGCCGCAGCACTCGGCTTTGGCCGGCGCCTAGCGCGGCGCGAATGGCTATTTCCTTGCGCCGGGCGATGATCTTCTCCAGCACGAGGTTGGCCACGTTAGCACAGGCGATCAGGAGCACGAAACCGACTGCACCGAGCAGCACCAGAAACGCGGGCCGCACGTCTCCCACCAAGTCCTGATGGAGCGGAACGACCACCGCGCCCCATCCCGCATCGTCGTTTGGATATTCTCGCGCGAGACGGCTTGAAATCGTGTTCATGTCGGCCTGCGCTTGGGTAATGTTTGTTCCCGATTTGAGCCGGACAATCACCATGTAATTGTGGTTGTCCCGTATAGCGCGATCCTTGGCCGTCCAGCCAAGAGGAACCCAGATTTGAGCCCAATCGGGGAACCGGAAATTCACTGGCATAATGCCAATAATCGTGTAAACCTGCTCATCAAACCGAAGGCGCCGCCCTACGACATTACGGTTCGAGCCAAAATGGGCATGCCAGAAGGCATTTCCAAGGATCACCTCATTAGCGTGCCCTAGCTGTTCTTCGTCGGGTGTGAAAACGCGGCCCACTCGCGGCTGAACACCTAACGCTGAAAAGAAA
>DASZAE010000143.1:0-6653 GCA_035945515.1 Terriglobia bacterium | reverse complement strand
CCGGTGCGCGGCGGCGCGACGATCAACCCGCGCTGCCCCTTGCCGATCGGCGTCAGCAGGTCAAGCACGCGCGCGGAAATATTGTCCTTCGCGGTCTCCAGCCGCAGACGATCCTGCGGATAAAGGGGCGTCAGGTTATCAAAGAAGATCTTATTGCGCGATTCGTCGGGGGGCTCAAAGTTGATGGCCTCGACCTTGATCAGCGCGAAGTAACGCTCGCCTTCCTTGGGCGGGCGGATTTGGCCGGAGATGGTGTCGCCGGTGCGGAGATCAAACTTGCGAATCTGCGAGGGGGACACGTAAATGTCGTCCGGGCCTGGGAGATAGTTATAGTCCGGCGCGCGCAGGAAGCCAAAGCCGTCCGGCAGGCACTCGAGCACGCCTTCGGAGAAGATCAGCCCGCTCTTTTCGGTCTGCGCCTGGAGGATCTTAAAGATCAACTCCTGCTTGCGCATGGTGCTCGCGCCTACCACGCTCAGGTCCTTCGCCACGGAGACGAGCGTCGTGATGTTCATCTCCTTAAGCTTAGCGATATCGAGCACTTCGCCTTCCTTGAAGCTCTGGGGCTTCTCTTCCGCGTCTTCTTCGGGTCTTTTTGCAGGCATAACGTCTTCTCTCAAATTAACTTTAATTTCGGCCGGTATTATGGCCTTCTTGGAACGTCTTCGTGAATTGGGGAGTAGTCTTTGCGTAACTGTCATTTAACGAGGGAATTCACAAAGGTGGTCAGCACGGCAAGATGACAACCAAGAAAAAGTGCCTTCCAGGGATTGCGCGTCTTGGGTATCAGATCTTGAGGTCAGCAGAAACTTGCATCGCGCCGGATTTCCGCTTCGGGCTTCCGGCTCTACATCAATCCAGGCGATTGGATGCCCGCTGCATCCGAATGGTTTCTTGCCACCGCTGTTCAGTTGGCCAAGGGCTCACGCTCAACATCGCGCGTAGGCTCAAGGCTGGGCGGCGGCGTGGGAGGTTCAGCCCCCAGCCCCTCGTGCTCATCGACCTTGCGCTCAAAAGCCAGGTCCAAAACTTCGTCCATTGTATCCACGAACCGGATCGCCATTTCCTGTTGAATGGATTCCGGAACTTCGGAAAGATCCTTTTCGTTATCGCGGGGAAGGAGCACGGTCTGGCAGCCCGCGCGATGAGCCGCCATCAACTTCTCCTTGACGCCGCCAATCGGCAACACCTTTCCGCGCAAGGTAATCTCGCCGGTCATAGCTAAATCGCGGCGCACAGGAATCTTAGCAAGCGCGCTCACCGCGGCTGTCACCAGCGTAATCCCAGCCGAGGGGCCGTCTTTCGGAATCGCGCCTTCGGGCAGGTGGATGTGGATATCGAGCCGGCGGTAAAAATCGGGGTCCAGTCCTAGCCGCGCCGCTCTTGAGCGAACGTAGCTCATGGCTGCTTGGCCCGACTCCTGCATCACATCGCCCAGTTTGCCAGTGAGGATCAGCTTGCCTTTGCCGGGCATGGTTGTTGCTTCGATGTGCAGAATCTGGCCGCCCACCTCGGTCCAGGCAAGCCCGGTGGCCAAACCGATTTCATTTTTCTCTTCTGATTTGGTGTCGCGGAATTTGACGACGCCAAGATATTCGGCCAGGTCGTCCTTGCCCACCGTCACCTGAAGGCCTTTGCCTTCTTTCACCACCTTGCGCGCCACCTTGCGGCAAATATTGGCAATTTCCCGCTCCAAGTTCCGCACCCCGGCTTCCCGCGTATAGCCGCGAATAACGCCGGTGACAGCCTCATCCGTGATTGTGAGGTTTTCCGGTTTCAGCCCCGTGGCCTCAAGCTGTTTGCGGATGAGAAAACGCTTGGCAATCTCAACCTTCTCGGGTTCTGTGTATCCCGTCAGCCGCAGAATCTCCATGCGGTCCTGCAGCGGCTGGGGGATGGTATGGATCACGTTGGCCGTGGTGATAAAGAAAACCTTGGAAAGGTCGTACTCCACGTCGAGGTAGTGGTCCATAAAAGTGTCGTTCTGTTCAGGATCGAGAACCTCGAGTAGCGCCGCAGAGGGATCGCCGCGGAAGTCCATGCTCATCTTGTCAACTTCGTCGAGCAGAAACACGGGGTTGGTCACCGCCGCCTTCTTCATCATCTGCAGGATCTGTCCCGGCAGCGCGCCAATGTAAGTGCGCCGGTGGCCGCGGATTTCTGCTTCGTCCCTCACTCCACCGAGCGAAAGCCGGACGAATTTACGTCCCGTGGCGCGCGCAATCGACCGCCCGAGCGAGGTCTTGCCCACTCCCGGCGGCCCGACAAAGCACAGGATCGACCCCCTTGGGGTTTTCACAAGCTGGCGCACGGCAAGGAATTCGAGAATCCGTTCCTTGATCTTCTCGAGGCCGTAATGATCTTCCTCGAGGATTTGCTCGGCGCGCTTAATCTCGCGTATCTCTTTGGATTTTTTCTTCCAGGGCACCGCTAGGAGCCAGTCGAGGTAGTTGCGCGAGACGGTGGATTCAGCCGACATGGGCGGCATCATCTCCAGCCGCTTAAGCTCCGCCAACGCCTTCTCTTTTGCGTCTTTCGTCATTCCGGCGGCTTCGATCTTCTTCTTCAGTTCGTCGTTTTCGCTTTTCTCGTTGCGACCAAGCTCTTTCTGGATGGCTTTGATCTTTTCGTTCAGATAGTACTCGCGCTGAGCGCGCTCCATCTGCCGTTTCACGCGGCCTTGAATAGTCCGATCCACGTTCAGTTTCTCGATCTCAATATCGAGAATGTCGGCAAGTCGCGTGAGCCGGTCCACGGGGTCGAAAATTTCAAGCAGCTCCTGCTTTTCTTCAATCGAAATATTC
Source organism: Terriglobia bacterium (assembly GCA_035945515.1). Classification (GTDB taxonomy): domain Bacteria; phylum Acidobacteriota; class Terriglobia; order UBA7540; family UBA7540; genus RH2-MAG17b. The sequence continues at coordinate 3,849 of DASZAE010000143.1, read as the reverse complement.
AGGTTAGCGGAGACCGTATCGGTGAACTTTCCGATCTCATCCACCTTGACTGCTGCAATCATCGTTTCGTAATTCAAGCTCTGTGAGAGCTTCACATACTGCTCAAAAAGCGAGATAATGCGCTGCACGAGCTGCTCAACGCTTGGCATGTTAACCACGCGGAAGGCGGCAGTCTTCACTACAACCCGGTAATAACCCTCTTCATTCGAGATTCTTTGAATCTTCCCCCGCTCCACGCCTTCCACCAGCACTTTGATATTGCCATCCGGCAGCTTCAAGCTCTGGACGATTGTCGCGATTGTGCCTACCTGATAAATCTCGTTGGGTTTTGGGTCGTCCACGGAAGCATCGTGCTGGGTCGCAAGGAAAATCTTCTTATCGCCCGCTAGGGCCTCTTCAAGAGCGTTGATCGAGCTTTCGCGCCCCACCACGAACGGCGTCATCATGAATGGAAAGATCACCACGTCCCGAATGGGCATCATGGGAAGGGTGCGGGTTTCGCTTTTCTCGCGTCCGGGGATGATTGAAGAGCTCATTAGCCTGCCTTTTCCAACATCAGGGAATCGAAATTGATCTCGCGCGTGCGAACCATCTCGTCAGTCACCACAAATTCGCGGACCTTGCGCTGGCTCGGCAGATGGTACATCAGGTCGAGCATCAGGTCTTCGAGGATCATTCGCAACCCGCGCGCTCCAAGCTTTCTTTCGAGCGCCTGCCGCGCAACCGCCCGCAGGGCCTCATCGGTAAAGCGCAGCTTGACATTTTCAAACTCGAACAGCCGCTGATACTGGCGCGTCAGCGAGTTCTTGGGCCGAGTCAGAATCTCAATCAGCGCCGTTTCGTCTAGGTCGCCCAGCACCGAGACCACCGGCAGACGGCCTACAAATTCGGGAATCAGGCCGTATCTGATAAGATCTATCGGCTGAACCTGCTCTAAAGTTTCGATATTCCTGCGGCCCGCCGGCGCGGCCGGGTTTGCCGCGGCTGCGTGGAATCCCATCGCCCGCTTGCCGATCCGCCGCCCGATAATCCGCTCAAGGCCCACAAAGGCGCCGCCGCAGATGAAAAGGATGTTCGTCGTGTCCACCGGAGTGAACTCCTGGTGCGGATGTTTGCGCCCGCCCTGCGGTGGAACGTTGGCGGTCGTTCCTTCGAGAATTTTCAACAACGCTTGCTGCACGCCTTCGCCCGAAACGTCGCGCGTGATCGACGGGTTCTCATCCTTCTTGGCGATTTTATCGATTTCGTCGATGTAGATAATGCCCTGTTGCGCCGCCAGAACGTCATTATTGGCGCTTTGCAGCAGCTTCAAAATAATGTTTTCCACATCCTCGCCGACATAGCCCGCCTCAGTCAGCGTGGTGGCGTCGACCATCGCAAAAGGGACTTCGAGCAACCGCGCCAGCGTCTGCGCGAGAAGCGTTTTGCCGGTTCCAGTAGGGCCAATCAGAAGAATGTTTGATTTCGCCAGCTCCACGTCGCTGCGGGTGCGTGACATCAAAATTCGTTTGTAATGATTGTAAACAGCCACCGAAAGCTTCTTTTTCGTTTTGTCCTGGCCCACCACGTACTGTTCGAGGAACGCTTTCACCTCAACCGGCTTGGAAAGCTTCGCTTGGGGCAGTTGCGCGCGCTCGGGCGAGTCTTTTTCCAGAATGCTATTGCACGCCACCACGCATTCATCGCAGATGTAGGCCCGGAAGCGGTCATCCGGAGAAGAGATCAGCTTGCGGACGGCATCCTGGCTCTTGTGGCAGAACGAACAGCGCAAAACCTCATCGGTTCCCGTGCGTTTCAAGGTTCCCTCTACTTACTTATGCTTAAAAATAATCTCATCAACCATGCCGTATTCTTGCGCCTGCTCGGCGTTCATCCAGAAGTCCCGTTCAACGTCGCGCTCGATTTTCTCCATGCTCTGGCCCGTGTGCTTGGCCATAATCTCATTCAGATTGGCGCGCATCCGCAGGATTTCCCGGGCGTGGATGTCGATATCCGTGGCTTGCCCGGAGAGGCCGCCCATGCTCGGCTGGTGAATCAGAACTCTTGAATTCGGCAGCGCGTACCGCTTGCCGTTTGTGCCCGCTGCCAGCAGCAGCGCCGCCGCGCTCGCCGCCTGCCCAATGCAAATGGTCGCCACGCTGGGACGAATAAACTGCATCGTGTCGTAAATGGCAAGACCCGCGGTCACCGAGCCGCCGGGCGAGTTGATATACAACTGCACGTCTTTCTCCGGGTCTTCCGCTTCAAGAAAAAGCAGTTGCGCTGTGACCAGGTTGGCGACGTTATCGTCAATCGGCGTGCCGATGAAGATAATGTTATCACGCAGCAGGCGGGAATATATGTCGTAGGCGCGTTCACCCCGGTTGGTCTGCTCTACGACCATCGGGATCAAGGTCAAGTAGGAATCATTCTTGTTCATGCTTTTTTTCGGCTCCCGCCGGAAGCGAGGGGGCCGCCAGGCTCGACGGGCGGACAATCTTGGCGTTGCGGTACAAAAAGTCCAGAGCCTTCTGATTACGGCGGCTAGATTGAAGTCTAGCCAGCCCTCCATTCTCTGTCAAGCGGGTTTTGATTGTGGCAGGCGTTTCATCCCCTCCGGCCGCATACCCGCGGATGACTTCGTCGATCTCCTCGGGAGAAATCTCAATCTTCTCCGCCTCCGCCACCTTCTCGAGAATAAGCGTGTTGCGCACGTCCTTCACTGCGTCTTCACGGAAACCGGCGCGCAATTTAGGCCAGTCGATGCGCGCCTTGCGAGGGTCGATTCCCTGGTCGATCAGTTGTCCCGCCGCCAATTTGAGCTTATCTTCCAGGCGCGCTTCAATCAGCGCTTCCGGGACCGGGAATGGCTTCTGCGCGGCGAGTGTGTCGAGCAGCTTCTGCTTGGATTCGGCCTCAATCCGATGCCGTTTTCGTTTCTCAATTTCTTGCCGCAGCGAAGCGCGCAATTCATCGAGCGTTGCAAACTCACTCACTGTCTTCGCCAACTCGTCATCGAGAGCCGGCACGGCCTTATGCTTTACCGCCGTCACTTCTACGCGAAACCGCACCGTTTTGCCCGCGACACGCGGCTCCGGGAAGTCGGCGGCGTATTGGATTTCAAACTCGCGCGTCTCCCCCGCGCGAACGCCGCGCAGGTTTTCGGAAAACTGAGGAAGCGTGCCCTCCTCTCCCAGACGGATTGTTCCGTCCTTCACTTCCAGCAACCGACTGGCCGGCGCCTTAGTATCATGCCCCTGATAGTTCGCGCTGAGCAGATCGCTATCCTCGGCTGGCCGGTCCACCACTTCGTAGGTGGCGGCATCCTCGCGCCTATGCTCGATGGCCTCGTCCACTTCCGCATCCGTTACGGTAGCTTCCTCTTCGGTAGCCTCGATGCCCTTATAGTCGCCAAGGTCGATCTCAGGCAGCACCTCAAAGGCTACCCTTGCCGTCAACGGCTGGTCTTCCTCAAATTTCAGGTCTTGAAAGCTTGGCTGGCCGACTACCGAGAAATGCTGCTCTTTGACGGCGGTGTCAAAAAACTTAGGCAGAAGACTCTGGGCGACTTCCTCGCGGATCGCGTCCCGGAAGCGACGCAGAATAAAATCGCGTGGCACGCGGCCCCGGCGAAAGCCAGGCACCTGCGCCTTGCGCGCAAAGTCAGCGGCAATAGTTTCTGATTCTTTCCGGACAACGTCCGGCGGAATCTCAATAACGAGCTCTCTTTTGCAGGTTTCTGCCTCCACGGTTCCTCGATGGCGGGTTTGAAATAAGTGAAATTAGTGCGGCGAGATCAATCTCGTTTACAACCTTGGACCCTATGCCTTTCGTGCTCGATCCCTGAGGCCCCTCAAGTGCTAAGCCACC
>DASZAE010000142.1:0-4663 GCA_035945515.1 Terriglobia bacterium | reverse complement strand
CTCTCCCGCCGGGAGAGGGATGGAATCCCGGCCTCTTGCCCTCTCCCGGCGGGAGAGGGTGGCGAGCGGAGCGAGCCGGGTGAGGGGCGTTGCCGGCGGTTTCCCGACCAGAGTGCGTCGCGGTATTTCTGCCGGAGCAAGATTGATGATCATGAATCACGGAACGAACCCAAGAAGTTATTTAGAATCAATGTTTCTAATAAAAAGTGTCTCATTCGTCTCAAAATCTCATAGTGACCCGATCGGCTTATGGAGTGCGGCAGCTTGCTGCCGCTTTGACTAGGGTCTGTCCAGACGCGCCCGAAGCAAGCTTCAGGCAGAATATAGCGGGAGCAAGCTCCCGCACTCCAAAATCACGGAACGAACCCTAGGACCCTTTTAGAATCAACGTTTCTAATTTTCGGAGGCGGCCGCGCGGCTTGCAAATCGTCTCATTTGTCTCAAAAGTCTCAGAGCGGCGCTAGGCTCAATCTGTAGCGGCGGCCTCTGGCCGCCGGGTTTTGAATAGTAAAGACCGGCGGCGGGGACGCCGCCGCTACAAAACGATGTCCAAAGACTAGAAAATGGTGGAGTCGAATATCCGACCCCTAGGACGGCGCCCACATCATTGACATTTCACGGGGCTTAGGTTGGAATGAGGGCCATGACGGAAGAGAAGAAGCCGGCAGTCCCGGCAACCCCCGGCTGGAGCATCGAAGCAGAGGCAGAATGGGAGCGCGGAGTGCTCGCGCCTGCCCTCGCAAGCTCGCCCGAGCGGCAGGCCGTTTTCACCACCACTTCCGGCGCGCCCATCAAACGGCTTTACACCCCGGCTGATCTAATGGACTTTGACTATTCGCGCGACCTAGGCGAGCCTGGCCAGTATCCCTTCACTCGCGGCATCCACGAAACCATGTACCGGGGCAAGCTCTGGACGATGCGTCAGTTCAGCGGCTTCGGGACGCCCGAGGAAACCAACCGGCGCCTTCGTTACCTGCTGGCTCAAGGCCAGACCGGGCTTTCCATTGCTTTTGACCTGCCCACGCTGATGGGCTATGACAGCGATCATCTTCTTGCTCAGGGCGAAGTAGGCAAATGCGGGGTGGCTGTCTCATCGCTTGCCGACATGGAAGTCCTGCTGCAAGGCTTGCCGCTCGAAGCGGTTTCCACTTCCATGACCATCAACTCGCCCGCGGCCATTCTCTGGGCCATGTATTTAGTGGCGGCGGAAAAACAGGGCGCGGATTGGAAGAAACTTTCGGGCACAATTCAAAACGACATTCTGAAAGAATACATCGCGCAGAAGGAATACATCTTTCCGCCCGGCTCGTCGATGCGCCTGGTGGTGGACTCGATTGTTTTTGCCGCGCGCGAAACGCCCGCGTGGAATCCCATTTCAATCAGCGGATATCACATCCGCGAGGCCGGCGCCACGGCGGTCCAGGAGCTGGCTTTCACGCTGCGCGACGGCATCGAGTATGTTGAGGGGACGATCCGCGCGGGGTTGAATGTGGATGACTTCGCGCCGCGCCTCAGCTTTTTCTTCAATGCGCATAACGATCTCTTTGAAGAAGTGGCCAAATTCCGCGCCGCCCGCAAGATATGGGCGCATGTGATGCGCGAGCGATTCGCCGCCAAGAACCCGCGCTCGTGGCTTTGCCGCTTCCACGCGCAGACGGCCGGATGCTCGCTGACGGCGCAGCAGCCATACAACAACGTCGTCCGCACCACTGTGCAGGCTCTCGCCGCCGCGCTCGGGGGCGCGCAATCACTGCACACCAACGCGCTTGACGAAGCGTGGTCGCTGCCCACCGAGCACGCGGCCACGCTCGCTCTGCGCACGCAGCAGGTGCTGGCGCATGAAAGCGGCGTGGCCAACGTCACGGACCCGCTGGCCGGATCCTATCTGGTCGAACGGCTGACGCTCGACACGGAGCGCGCCTGCTACGCCTATTTTGACCGGATCGACGCCCTGGGCGGAATGGTCGCGGCGATTGAGAAGGGTTTTCCGCAGCGCGAAATCCACGAGGCGGCTTACGCTTATCAGCAGGCGGTCGAGAGCAAAGAAAAAATAATTGTCGGCGTTAACAGCTATCTTGCTCGCGAAGAACAGCCGGTTGAACGGCTGGCGATTGATGAGAGCGCGGCAGTCAGACAAAATGAGGCGCTGCGGGAAATCAAGCGCCGGCGGGATCCGCTGCGTGTGCAATCGACCCTTGAATCGCTGGCGAGCGCGGCCTCAACGCCGGAAAATCTCATGCCGTATTTCCTCAATTGCGTCCGCGCCGATGCGACGCTGGGCGAGATATGCGGAGTCCTGCGGCGCGTTTTCGGAACTTATGAGGAGCCGGCATTCAGATAAAATTGGCAATTGGAGAAGTGGACTCCGGCCGCCGTTTTTTAAATATACGGAGCGTCATAAGTCGGCGACGGTCATTGGCTGTAGCGGCGGCCAGAGGCCGCCGCTACAGAATCAGGCACCGTCGACTTATGGCGTCACGTATAGTAAAAACCGGCGGCCCCCGATAGGCTTTGCCCGCCGCTACAGCATTGCGCAACAACCGTTCGCGGCCACTTTTTGAGGAGGAAAAATGGCAGACGAGCAGCCACTGCTTGGGCTTTATTTTGTTTTTACGGAAGCTCAGCGCAAACTCCAGGAACAGATGGGGACGGCCGATTCTCTGGACGTCAAAATGGGCGTGCTGGTAGGGTTTCTTGGCGCGCTATTGGCCGGAATCCTGGTTGCGCTGCTTGCCGCCGAACCGGGCAAGGTTCACGCGCTGCTTAATCCGCCGGGCTGGTTTGGATGGATTATCGTTGGTCTCTTGGCGCTTGACGGCGTTTTGATTTTGGTGGCGCTCATTACCTCATTCGGCGCCTATCGGCCAAGGAAATTCAAGTCGGGCATTCCGTTCAGCACGCTGTATGAATGGACTAATGAGGCGCCCAAAGACACAAAATACGCTTTTCTCCCTACCCTTGCGGAGGGCATCAAACTCAATGAAGCCCTGTTAAGACCTAAACAAAGAAGCGCCCAGAAGGCGGCGTGGTTCACCCTTGGGGCATTGCTCGCGCTCCTCCTTACCGCAGTCGCAATCGTGATAAGATTGAAGCTATATTCGTAACTTCAAAGGTCAGATCAGGAAAATTCGAGGCGGTGAAACATATGCCCGATGAAAAGAAAATCAACAACCCAGCTCCGAAACCGGAAGCCCCGCCAAGTGTTCCTCAAAAGCCAAGGCCCAAGGTGCCGTTTGTGCCTCCTCCGCTCATCTCGGAGCCGGATACAGCGGTTAAAGTGTTATGGACGCCAAAGCTGCCCATACCAGATCGGGACGAGGTTTCCTAAGGCGCTTTTCGCTTTCATATTATGATGACCCGCCCTATCCGTGTGCTTGTCGCCAAACCGGGACTTGACGGCCACGATCGCGGGGCCAAAATCATCGCCCGCGCGCTGCGCGATGCCGGCATGGAAGTAATTTACACCGGCCTCCGTCAGACGCCGGAGCAGATCGTCAGCGCCGCGCGCGACGAGGACGTGGATGCTATCGGCATTTCGATTCTTTCCGGCGCGCACAACACTATTTTGCCCCGCATCTGCGAGCTGCTCCGTGAACAGGACATGAAAGACGTATTGCTTCTCGCCGGCGGTATCATCCCTAACGAAGATATTCCCCAGCTTAAACAAATGGGTGTCACGGAGATTTTTCAGCCGGGTGCCTCGACCACCTCCATCGTTGATTTCATCCGTTCCCACATCGAAAGACCTGCTGGCGCTTAGGCTTGGTGCAAAAAAAAGCGGCAGAGATCCTAGGATCTCTGCCGCCATCACAAAAAACAAATCAGGTTTTAATCAGCTTTATGCAACCGCCTGCAAACGCCGGCGAAGCAGCAAACCAAGGCTGAGTAATCCGGTTCCAAAGAGGCACAGGGAAGCCGGCTCAGGAGTGGTGAGCGTCGCCGACACGCTGTTGTTCGGCAGCGCCACGCTGGAATCGACGAGCGATTGGACAGAAGTCATGGTTGGGATGGTGAACTGGAACGTCAGAATCCCGCTGCCCTGGCCGTTAAGAGCAAAGGCATTGAGAATGGGGTCGCTTCCCCCGCCGATGAGGTTATTCAGGGAAACATCAAGCTGATAACCGCCCGAACCGGAGGTCATCAGGTCCTCCCAGACAATATCGCCTGTGAGTGCGCTGCTTCCGTTAATGGAAATGGCCAGAGGGCCGGAAGTGGGGTTGAACGTCGCAGCCGTTCCCGACCAACCGAGGTCGAAAGACGGAAAGCTGACTGACGAACTGGTAATCGCTTCAGAGGGATTTGTCGCCGCAACGCTCAGGCTGCCGAAGGTTACATCCTGGCAACCCGATGGCGAACTTGTGCAATTGCTGGTCCCTACTGGCGTGAAATTGATGAGCCCGTTGATCTGAAGATCATCGGCTTTGGACTTTACCGAAGCCGCCATCATGACGACGGCAACCGCGGCAACAAGACTCAAAAGCTTAAGGTTACGTACCATGTAGCTCCTCCTCATAAGGTTTACGTTTGGCCGGCGGCTTGCGGCACGCCAGCATGACTCGATTGAGTCTGGCCCTTGGCCTTGCTCCCCTCGCCCGGATTCTAAATCCGTCCGCAGCAGGACCCTGTCAGCCTACAAACGAAGGAGCCACAGGTGCGCTCCCCC
>DASZAE010000141.1:0-4565 GCA_035945515.1 Terriglobia bacterium | reverse complement strand
CTCTCCCGCCGGGAGAGGGATGGAATCCCGGCCTCTTGCCCTCTCCCGGCGGGAGAGGGTGGCGAGCGGAGCGAGCCGGGTGAGGGGCGTTGCCGGCGGTTTCCCGACCAGAGTGCGTCGCGGTATTTCTGCCGGAGCAAGCTTGATGATCATAAATTTTATAAATCAGGAGCATGAGCGATGGACGTTAGCGTGACTCGCGCGGGAGCGACAGCAAGGAAAAAGAAGGGGCTGATTATGGTTAATACCGGCAATGGGAAAGGGAAGACGACCGCCGCTCTGGGCGTGGCGATGCGCGCCTGCGGATACGGAATGCGCGTCATCATGCTGCAGTTCTTCAAGGGGAAGTGGAAATACGGGGAGCTACGCAGCGCCAAAAAGCTCGAAACGCTTGAGATTCGCCCCATGGGCCAGGGCTTCACCTGGGAAAGCAAAGATATCGAGGTGGATAAGCGCATGGTGCGGGAAGCATGGCAGACGGCTGCTGAACATATTCGTTCCGGGAACTACGATATCGTCATCCTGGATGAAATCAACTATGCGCTCAGTTACGGTTTTCTGCCCATCGAAGACGTGGTAGATTTCCTCAAGAAAAAACCCGAAATGCTTCACGTCATCCTTACCGGGCGCGACGCCAAGCCCGAAATCATCGAGATTGCGGACCTGGTCACAGAGATGCGCGAAATCAAGCATCCTTTCCAGCAAGGCATCTCCGCCCAAAAAGGAATAGAGTTTTAACATCGCCGGGCGCGATGGCTGCATTTGCATTTGAATTTGTAGCGGTGAAAGCTACACGCCTTCCCCGAATAATTGAGGACATGAATATCAAGCTTGCTCCGGTGCCAAGTTCCGCGGGACGCTTCCCCTCACCCGCCCTCCTACGTCGGGCACCCTCTCCCACCGGGAGAGGGTGGCGAGCGGAGCGAGCCGGGTGAGGGGCGTTGGCGGCGGTTTTCCGATCAAGCGCGTCGCGGTATTTCAGCCGGAGCAAGCTTGATATTCATATAATTTGTAATCCTCAATAAGCGGCATCGCGCCAACCCATCGAGCGCATCGTCTTCAAAAAATAAAAAAAGTAGGGATGCCTAGTGTTTCCTTTTGGCATAACTCATCCATCAAAAATTGATGACGCCGCCGTCTTTCCGCCTTCATCTAAGACCTCTGGGAGGGGATAAGTGCCTTAGTTTGCTCTGGGTGCAATTTGGCAGCTATACCCCGAATATCCGATGAATATTATAAGTAAGCATCCTCTGGCAGAGCCGGAGGCTTTATGATTGGCGGCTCCTCAAAGGGGCGTGTTCCTGCGGCTCGATCGCGGTCGTGGACTGAAATACCCCTCACCCGCGCTCGTACCTCGCGCACCCTCTCCCATCGGGAGAGGGTGTGATCCTGTCGTTGATCCCTACCTTCTCCCCGCGGGGAGAGGGTGGCGAGCCCTTCGCTTGTCATTCTGAGCCCTTCGGCTTCGCTCAGGGTAAACTCCGCGAGCCGGGTGAGGGGTATCGTCCGAATTCTCCGAACACGACGGATTATGTTGTCCTGCTCCCGGAACTGTCAAACTTTTACTGCCTCCCCGGCATAGAGAAAGAAATAGAAAAACAGATTGGTGGATTCACGAATGGTTACGCAAGCTAAGCCTGTGTCCGGCGCTGCCGCGGCCGCGCTAAATCTGCACTCTTCCAGTGCAATCCAAAAGGAATATTCCACCTCCCAAAGTGCTCAGATCGCAAGACCAGGCAACCACGATCGCGGGGCACACATTGTCCAATTCTATCAGGATGACGCTTTCCTGCTGGATGTCTTGGGAAGGTATATCGGCTCGGCGCTCTGCGCAGGCGAGGCTGCGATTGTGATTGCGACAAAGGATCACCGGGACAAGTTGGAAAAGCATTTGATGGCGCGGGGCCTCCGCTTGGCTGCGATCCGCAAACGCGGCAGGTACATTTCGCTCGATGCCGCCGAGGCGCTCTCTTTGTTCATGGTGGCCGGGCGGCCCGACGCATCGCGATTCGCGCGCGTGATGAGCGATATCATCGAACACGCCAGCGCGAACGCCGAGCCCGGTCACCCTCAGGTTGCGGTGTACGGAGAGATGGTCTCGCTCCTTTGGGCGCAGGAGCAGCGTGAGGCCGCTATCCAGGTCGAAAAATTTTGGAACCGCTTAGCTCAAGATCATCCCTTCCGCCTTTGTTGTGGTTACCCGCTCGGATATTTTGACCGCGAGGAAGATACCGCTCCGTTTCTTGCTGTCTGCGCGGAACATTCGCGCGTCCTTCCCGGTGAGAGCTATGTGGAATCGGCCACGGAAGACGTGCGGCTCCGCAGCATTGCCGCCTTGCAGCAACGATCCCAGATGCTCGATCACGAAACGGCATTACGCCATAGTGAGGAGCGGTTTCGTCTGTTGGTCGAGAGCGTGCGGGACTATGCGATCTTCCTGCTGGACGGCGAGGGCCGCATCAGCAGTTGGAACAGGGGGGCTGAGCGCATTAAAGGATATGCGCCTTCAGAAATCATCGGCCAGCACTTTTCCGTCTTTTATCCTGCGGAAGATAAACGGGCCGGGAAGCCGGCGATCCTGCTCCGGACGGCAGCCGCCGAAGGGTCCGTCCATGATGAGGGCTGGCGCATTCGGAAGGACGGATCACGCTTCTGGGCCTATGTTGTGATTACCGCGCTTCGCGACGAGGCCGGGAATCTCCGGGGCTTTGCCAAAGTCACCCGCGATATGACAAGGGAAAGGACGTATGAAGAGTCGCTGCGCAAACTGACAGCTCAACTTCTGTCTTCACAGGATCAGGAGCGGCGCCGCCTGGCCCGGGACCTCCATGACAGCACCGCGCAAAACCTCACGGCGCTCGTCATCAACCTCAGCTTGCTCCAGAATTGCTCTGCCATTATCCACGATTCCAAGGCGGCGAGAATTCTTTCGGAAAGTCAGGCCCTGGCAGATCAGGCAGCGCAAGAAATTCGAGATTCCTCTCATTTGCTACACCCCCCCGACTTGGATGTTGTCGGCTTGGTTTGCGCTATTCCCTGGTTCGTGAAGAGGTTTATGGAGCGAAACAGGATTCAGGTTGATCTGTATCTCCCAGAAACGAAACTTCGCCTGTCCCAGGACGTGGAAATCGCGTTGTTTCGCATTATGCAGGAGGCTCTCACGAACGTTCACCGGCACTCGGGCAGCAATACCGCGACGGTCCGGTTGGAGATCAGCAAAACCGAGGCTATCCTGAAAATTGAAGACCAGGGTTGCGGAGTTCCTCCCGCCATTCTGCAGAACCGCGAACGAGCAGACGCAAATGTTGGAGTAGGCCTTGCCGGGATGCAAGAGCGAATTAGGCAGCTCGGAGGGCGGCTAAATATTGATTCCGGCAATCGAGGCACTACAGTTACGGCTTCAATCCCGGTACATGCAGTTGAGTCGTAAAGCCATTACAGGCGCCCGGCGGGTCTGACTACGGGCGCAACAGCTATAGTGTCTGCGTGAAAACTCACGTTGCGCGTCATTCTGAGGAGCCGAAGGCGACGAAGAATCTCGTAAGTTGTTGATTTCACGCAGAAGCAGGTTCTTCGCGGAGTTTACCTTAAGCGAAATGCCGGGATCCTTCGCGGAGTTTACCCTGAGCGAAGCCGAAGGGCTCAGGATGACGAGCGAAGGGCTCGGAATGACACCATTGGGGAATAGTTTTTATACAGACTCTTTAGCCTCGCCATTTACGCGCCGCCCCATCTACCAAAGGAACTTCAACCCCAGTTGCACGTTTCTCGGTCCGGTGTCGGAAGTGATGGTGCCAAAGGCGCTGCCCGCCTGGATGTTGGTGTTCGGTCCGCCCCATTGCGGATTGTTGAGCGCCTTGAACGCCTCCAAGCGGAATTGCAGATTATAGCGGTTTTCCTTGCCAAAATAGTCGTTTTTGAAGAGCGACAAATCGGCGTTGCGGATGCCCGGATTACGGACGTTCGGGAGGGAACGGCTGGTGTTGCCAAACGTAAACGGCGGGGGCTGAGAGAACACCGAGGTATTGAACCATTCGTTGATGGTAGGACTGCTCAGTTTGGCACTGCCATTGTTGTCAGGCGTTTGGCCGAGCGTGAAAAGCCCGGTCTGATCCTGGGCGCCGCTCATCAACAACGGCGTGCCATCCTGAAGCGTGATAATGCCGTTGACCTCCCATCCTGAAATGAGCAGATTGAAGCCGCGCCCGGCGCTGCTCGCGAACGTCCTGCCTTTCCCAAAGGGCAATTCGTAAACAAACGCCCCCACGAAGGCCCTCGATATATCTTGCGAAGAGATGGCCCACTCCAGCCCTGGCTCGTATTGGTTCACGTAGGTTTCACTCACGGGTCCAAGATAGCTGACTGCGGCAGATGAATTGTCCATGGTCTTGCTGCCGGTGAATGAAGCCAGAAGGTCAAACCCGTGGGAGAATCGTTTCTCCACCCGCAAGGTGAAGCCGTTGTACATGGACATTGCATCCGGCTTGCGGAAACTCTCGACGCCGTTGTATTGCGGATACGGCCGGAGAAGGTATCTCTCTTGGATGGTCGGCTGGCTCAGCGGC
>DASZAE010000140.1:0-30665 GCA_035945515.1 Terriglobia bacterium | reverse complement strand
GAGTCTGTGGGACAACTCAGGAGATGAAGGTCTTGACAGCATGGCGATAATACGGAGGAGGAGGCCGTGCGATGAAATTCTTGACCTACGAACCCAATCAAGCTTGGTTGTTGCCGCCCAGCGTCAAAGATGTGCTGGGCGAGGATCACCTGTGCTTCTTTGTGCACCGCGTGGTGGAGCGATTGGACCTGCGGCGCTTTGAAGAAGAATACGGCGAAGAGGGGCGGCGGGCCTACGCGCCGTCCCTGATGGTGAAAGTTTGGCTGTACGCCTACGCCTTGCAGGTGACCTCGTCGCGGCGGCTGGAGCAGCGGATTCGAGAAGATTTGGCGTTTCGCTACTTGGCCGGAGGCGCCACGCCCGATTACTGGACGTTGAACGATTTCCGCACCCGGCATGGCGGGGCGCTCAACGATCTGTTTGTGCAGGTGGTGGAAGTGGCGCGGGGGTTGGGGATGGCACGGCTGGGGCATGTGGCCATCGACTCGACGCGGGTGCGGGCCAACGCATCGCGGCATCGGACCGAGAGCGTCGAAGAACTTCGTCAGCGGCTGCAGAAGACGCGGGCTGAGATTGGGCGCTGGCAACGGCAGTGTGATGCGGCTGATCCGAACGAAGGGCCGGGAACGGAACTGCCGGCGGGTTCGCAAGCCCGGCTGGAAGAGCAGTTGCGGGAGACGCAGGAGAAGCTGGCGCAGCTAGAAAAGCTGGGCGCGCGGCAGATCGCGCGGACCGATCCGGAGAGCCGCTTTCTGCGCGAGGCGGGCGGTTTTGTGCTGGGCTACACGGCGGATTTGGCGGTGAGCGACGATCACCTGATCGTGGCGCAGCGCACGACGCAAGCGGTGAGCGATAGCGAGTCGTTGTTGCCTTTGGCGGATCAGGTGAAGCAGAACTGCCGGGCGGCGCCGGAAGAAGTCAGCGCCGACAGCGGCTTTTTCTCGGTGGCGAATCTTGAGGGACTGGCAAGCCGGGGGATCGAGGGCTTCGTTCCGGACGCGCATTTGACCGGGGAACTGCGCCAACACCGCCGGCCCTTGAAGTGCGCCGGAGACTCGCCCGAACACGCGCGGATGCGGGCGCGATTGCGCAGTGCGGCCGGTCAGGCGCGCTATCGCCGGCGGCAGGCTTTGGTGGAACCGGTGTTCGGAGTGTTGAAAGAGCAGCGAGGGATGAGGCGATTCCGCTTGCGAGGCTTGAAGAAGGTGGCCGTGGAATGGGCGCTGGCCTGCACGGCCTTCAACCTGACCCGGATGTGGCAACGCGCCGCGGTGCGATAGCGGGAAACCATACTTCCACCCGGGGAGTTGAACCCCTGCGGGCTGGAGCACACAGAAAGAATGTGAAAAACTCGCCCTCGAAAGCTGCCTCAGACGCTGATTCTAGCTGATCACCCGAGTTGTCCCACAGACTCCATAGGGGACGGCTATTGGTTGTAGCGGCGGGCTTGTCGTAGCGGGGCCGCCGGGTTTTATTAGTAAATACCGGCGCTCAGAGAGCGCCGCTACAGCAGGCGCCGTCACATAATTTGTAATCTTTAGTAATTGCGGAAACCCTGCGCTACTTTGCGGCTGCCGCCATGATTTGCTCCACGGCTTGGGGATCCTTTGGCAGGCGGCGGGTGAGCACTTCACTGCCGCCAGGCGTGATGAGGATCATATCCTCAATGCGCACGCCAATCTTTTCCCGCGGGATGTAAATGCCTGGCTCGATGGTGATGACCATGCCGGGCTCGAGAGGTTGGTTGGGGATAAAGGGATCGTGCACGTTGAGCCCTACCGGGTGGCTCAGCCCATGAATAAAGTATTTGCCCAGCCGGCCGCCTTGAAGGTCGCGTCCGTGAGAATTGATGTAGTCACGAGCAACCTGGTTAAGGCTCTCTGGGTGATGATCGCCGCTCACATAGGCGCCGGGCCGCGCGGCGGTGATGGCGGCCCGCTGGGCGCCCAGCACCACGTTGTATATCTCAAGCTGGCGCGGCGTGTAATGGCCGTCCACCGGGAGCGTGCGAGTGATGTCGCTGGCGTAGCCGCTATAGGAACCGGCGGCGTCAATCACCACCACGTCGCCCGCGTGCATCTGGCTGGAGTCGTCGTCGTAATGAAGCACGGTGGAATTGAACCCCGCGCCCACAATGGGCGGATACGACGGCCATTCGCAGCCTTCATTCTCAAACGTATACTTGATCAGCGCGGCGGCCTGGTATTCCCACATGCCAAGGCGCACCGCCTTCATGGCCGCAAGCTGCGCGTCCACGGAGGCATGAACCGCCTTGCGGATCAGCGCGATCTCGCCGGCGGATTTTACCATCCTCATGCGCGTCACAAGAGGCCGCAAATCCGCCAGCTCAGCGGCGGGCGCCAGCTTGTGCAAGTCTGCGACTTCATCTTTTTGAAAGCACTCTTCGCCGCTCTCAGGCTGCGGAGTGAGTTCAGTATAGATTTTATGGAAGCGTTTAAGGGCTTTCTGAAGCCGCGCGGCGAACTCGGCAGTGCTCATCACCTTGGCAAACCCGGTCACGTCGGATGCATCGGAGACTTTGGGGTCCAGGCGCGGCCCGGTCCATCGCTCCTGGGCTTTGTCTTTCGGCGGGATGAAGAGAATCTCCCGCGGGGGCGATGAAGATCCCTTCGCCGGAATGATCATCATCATGGCGTCCGGCTGGTTCCACCCGGTGAGGTAATAGAAATTCTCATTCTGACGAAATGAGGTGGTGGCTGCCGCGACGTCGGTCTCCTCGTAGCCGTAAAAGACTACAATTCCGTCCGCTGTCTGCCGCGCCAGTTGCTCGCGCCGCTGCTGGAACGCAGCAAGCGGCTCATGCTCCCAAGCACGCGCGGGAGCGGCTCCGAGGATGATGCCCGCTGAGACAAAGATCAAAAGGGCCGTGCGCCAGTGCGCACTGGATGGATTTTCAAACATGGCGACTCCTTCGTTTCGGACCCCATATCATACAACCGCGCGGCGCCAGGCAAAATCATCAACTTCCACCCGAACTTATTTAATGGCAAAAGTTTCTTATTGCAGATTATTTTTTGCTACGTTAGATTAAGCGATTAATCTTATATAAAAATGGCCTCGCTGGGGCCAAAATGGAGGCGAAATCGTGAAATCTACCATGTCCCGGCGCGAATTTGCGCTGAGCGGCGCCGCGCTGTCATTCTCCGCCCTTACTCCCGGAAGGCTGTTTGGAGACGCGTCGAATCTACAACGGATCGTTGTGCGGACGGACGCTCCTATTGGGGTGATTAGCCCGCTGTTTCACGGACAGTTTTCCGAGCATCTCGGCTCCTGCGTTTACGGAGGTATGTGGGTAGGCAAGAACTCGCCGATTCCTAACATCAACGGGTATCGAAAGCAGGCGGTTCAATATCTGAAAGAATTGGGCGTGCCCGTGCTGCGCTGGCCGGGAGGCTGCTTTGCGGATGACTATCATTGGCGCGACGGCATTGGTCCGGCCAATCAGCGCCCCAAGCGCGTTAACATCCATTGGGGCGGATACGTGGAGGACAACAGCTTCGGGACGCACGAATTTATTGGCTTCTGCAGCCTGATCGGCGCCGAGCCTTACTTCGCCGGCAACGTGGGTAGCGGCTCGCCGGAAGAAATGCGCGACTGGCTTGAATACTGCAATTATCCATCGGGAAGCTCTTTGTCGGATGAACGGGCGGCGAACGGCTCTCCGGAGCCGTTCAACATCCGCCTGTGGGGGGTGGGCAACGAAAGCTGGGGCTGCGGCGGCGAGATGACGCCGGACGAATACTCGGATAACTTCCGCCGCTTCGCTTCGTATTTACGCGCGTTTCCTTTCGGCAGGAGCAAGAAGCTGACGGGACCGCGTCCGTTCTTGGTGGGCAGCGGCCCCAACATGGACAACCTGGATTGGTCCCGCGGCGTGCTGGAGCGCATGGGCCGGTATCGCCTGCCCGACGGTTTTTCAATGCATTATTACGAGAACGGCGACAAGCCGCCTCTCCAGTTCACCCCGGATTCGATGAACGCGCAATTGGCTAAATTTGCCGGGATGGAACAAGCGATTGTCCAGCAGCGCGCCCTCGTCGACGGCTTCCGCCGCGGTTCTGATATGGGCCTGGTTGTGGATGAATGGGGCGTCTGGGACCGTCCGGTGATGCACGAGTACGAGCAGTATGGCGCGCTTTGGCAGCAAAGTACCATGCGTAGCGCCGTCGCGGCGGGACTTGGGCTCAACATCTTCAATCGTCAGGCGGATAAGCTCTATATGTGCAACATCGCTCAAATGGTGAATGTGCTGCAATCGATGCTGCTCACGGATGGTCCCGGGGGCGCGCATTGCGTGCGGACCACGAGCTACTATGCTTTCCTCCTTTTCAAGCCTCATCGCTCGAATACGGCCTTGCGCGTGGAGACATCGGATAGTTCACCTCTCGGGCTTTCGGTTTCTGCTTCAAAGAATGATAAAGAATTGATCCTCAGTCTCGTGAATCCTCGCTACGATGCGGATATGAGCGTTGAATGTTCTTTGCGAGGAGCTTCGGCTTCGAGCGGATTAGCGCAGATCCTGCATGACAACGACTATAACGCCTGTAACAGCTTCGACGACCCCGGCCATATCACGCCCAAAACTCACCCTGTAACCGTAAACGGCCCTACCATTCAATTGGACATTCCGCGCATGTCGGTCGTGACGGTAACGGCCCAGCTTGCATGAGAGAACAGGCTTCGCCGGAGCGAAAAGACGGTAAAATAGTGCTATGCGCAAGAGTGCTCATGGGTGGATACGTGGTCGTTTCCATGCGGCGGCCTTGCTCAGCGGAGAGTTCCGCCCTGTGATTCTTTGCGTTTTTCTGTCCCTGCCGGGATTCGCCGCATTCTCTCAGCAACCAAAACCAGCGGGATCAGAATCTCCCAACGCTCTGATGGTCTCTGCGCAATCGGCGATCAAACGGCAGGATTACGCGATGGCCGTCACCAAGTTGAAGCCGCTTCTAACTTCGTATCCGCGCTATGCTCCGGCGTGGTTTGACCTTGCATACGCATACACCGGCCTCGGCCAAAATGATAATGCGGTCAACGCCTACCGCAAGGCGATTGAAGACGATCCCAAGCTCTTCCAGGCGCGGCTGAATTTAGGAATTCTGCTGCTCAATTTGAACCGGCCCGCGGACGCCGTGCCGCAGTTGAAAGAGGCTGTGGCGCTCAACCCAAAGGACGCGCGAGGGCGACTCTACCTGGGCCGCGCCTATGATCTCACCGGCGACGCCGCGGACGCCGCAAAGGAATTGCAGAACGCAACTTCTCTGCAGCCGAATTCGCCTCGCGGGTGGATTGAACTTGGCCAAATGAAGTTTAATCAAAAGGATTTCGCGGCGGCTCGCGACGCTTTTGAAAAGGCCGCGGCGGCGGACCCCAAACTGACCGAAGCCGAGCTCGGCGCGGGCCTGGCGCTGGCGAATTTGCGGCAGGATGATGCGGCGGAGCCTTATTTGGAGCGGTATCTGGCGCTGAGTCCGTCCGATTTTAAGGCGCGCTATGAGCTGGCAACCGTCGAGCAGCGGTCAGGCAAAACCCAAGCCGCGCTCACGAGCCTTCAAGAAATCGCGCAGAAGGATCCCGCATTTCCTGGCATTCAGGCGGCGATAGGCAGCACCGAAATGCTGCTCAAGCAGTATCCAAGGGCCGAAAAGGACTATCGCGCCGCTCTCGCCGCCGCGCCTGGCAATGCCGATCTCCATCGCAGCTTAGGTGACGCCTTAATGCAGGAACGGAATTATCCCGCGGCGCAAACCGAATTTGCCGCAGCGCTGAAGCTGAACGGCGCCGACCGCGAGTCCGCTAGCGGTCTGGCGGCGAGCTTCTATTTCCAGAAGCGTTACGCCGAGGCTGTTCCGCTGTTGCAACAACTAGTTCAAGCACCTCCGGCTAGCGCAATGAACTATTTCTTTTTGGCTGCGAGCTATGACCAGCTTCACGACGCGCGCCCGGCCATCGCAGCCTATCAGCAGTTTCTTTCCTTGTCGCATGGAAGCTATCCAAACCAAGCCTGGCAGGCCCAGCAACGGATCAAATTACTCGAGCATGAATTAGAAAGATAGTCGTCTATGTTCCGCCTCATCCCTTCACGCCCATACAGGAGCTACGGCAAACCCGATGGGCTTGCCGCGCGCGCAAGAGAGCTGCGAAAGAAAGCCGCGTATGGTTTTGACGCACCCCGGTTCTCCATAGAGTTCATTTGGCTTGCCGTTGTATTTGTCCTTGTCTTTTTTCCAGCAGCCAGTGAAGCGCGCCGGCAGGACACCACGGCGGATTTACAAGCGCGCATTCAGCGCGAAAAGAATCCGGTAAAGAAAGCGAAGCTTCAGATTCGCCTAGGCCGGCTTGAAGTCGGCCAAGCGGCAGAGGCCTACAATCATCAGCAGATACCGCAAGGGCAGAAATTGTTATCAGAATCCACCATCATAATGGAAAATGCCTGGACTTTGCTCAAAAGCACCGGACGCAATCCTGCCAAAAAACCTGATGGTTTCATGCAATTGGAGATTGGTTTGCGCGAAGAAACTCGCGCGCTCAACCAATTGCGCCGCCGCATTTTCTATCTCGACCGCGATCCAGTCGACAGCGCCCTGAAAACACTGAACCAAATACACTCTCAGGTGCTCGTGGGCCTTTTCCCTGGCGCCGCTCCTTCCCCTTCTGGGGCGACTGTAGAGAAGGGAAAGATCCCGGCCTATCAGAATCCCGGCAAAGGACCGCCTCAATGAAAAACTGCCGGAGTTCTCTTTTGCTGTTGATTTTTGTGTTTATGGCGGCGCCTGTGATAAAAGCGCAGCAGAAGGCGTCTTTGTCAGAAAGCGAGGTTGACAAACTGCGGGATACGCAGGATCCGGGCGAACGCATCAAGGTATACATGGACTTCATGCAGACTCGCCTATTAACGTTTGAGAATTACCGGAGCCGTCCGGTGGACCCACAGTACAGAATGGGTAAATTCCTCAACGAAGTTCTAGGTCAATATGTTGACCTTGACGACGAACTGAAGAATTGGATTCAGTTCCAATATAGTCGCGATGGAGATATGCGCGGTGGGCTCCGCGATTTTCTCGACCGCGCTCCACGCCAGCTTGAAGAACTCAAACACGCACAGCTGACGCCAGACCCTCATGCCACAAAGTATTCAGAGAATCTTGCAAACGCCATCGCAGATCTGGAGGATACGCTCGACGGAGCCACGACGGCTTATGGCGGCCAGGTCAAGAAATTCGGAGAATTAAAACAAGCCGAAAAAGAGGGAAAAAAAGCCGCCCAATCCGAAGCTAAAGAAGAGAAGAAACGCATTAGGGAGGAGCAAAAGCTACGCAAGAAGGAGCAAAAGAGCCAGCAGAACTCAGAGCCGGGCAACGACTGAACATTCGCCTGAAACCCAAAGACGGTCCTGCAATCCGCCAATTTCAAGACGCCATGAATACACCCGAAACATTCAATCCCTCGCAACTCCCTCTTCCCTTCGATCTTGCGACCCGTCCCGAGGAGCTTTTTTTGCGTGTCTACCGGCGGCTGCGTCCCGATGCGCGGACTGTCCGGTTCGAAGTCAACTTCCGCGAGTGGGCTCACCCACGCAGCACGATCTGCAAGAACGATGGTGGATACAAGGTTGAAATATTCGATGTCCTCCATGACGCGCCACCCATTGTGATTGAGGCTTTGGCCGAAATTCTGATCATGGGGTACTATCGGCGAAAGCCTTCACGGGAAGCGCGCGCCTGTTATCTTGCTCATACAATGGCGCCTGCCGTCCGTAAGCGCATCGATGATGCCCGGCGCGAGCGCGGGTTTAAGCGTCTGCGCCCTGCTCAGGGACGCCACTATAATCTTGAGGAAATCTTCCGCTTGCTGAACGAACAATTCTTTCAAGGCGCGCTGAAAATTCGCAAGATTGGATGGAGCCGCAAAACATCTCAAACGATTCTTGGCCATCACGACCCGGCGCATGAGACCATCACCGTCAACCGCGTTCTCGACCGTCCTGGCGTGCCACGCGAAGTTGTTGAGTCGGTGGTTTATCACGAAATGCTTCACGTTGTGTTTCCCGTTGAAAGGTTTCGTCACCGCCGTGTTATTCACTCGGCAAAATTCCGCGAGTCAGAACGAAAATTCCCAGGCCATGCGGCGGCCCAACGATTCTTGAAATCGGAAGGCTGGGCTGTTGGCTGACCAGGCGCATAATACGGCGGCATAATCTCCGCGCCCGCCGTGACTATTTCGCTGTTGAGGGCAAGCTTGGCACTTGTGAACGCGGCTTTTTCGCCACGCGCGGCATTGTGAGCCAGGAAAGCGCGAAGGCAATCACAATCAGAATTACCACGATAGCGACTATCAATAGTCGCAGGTATTTCGGCGGACGAGATTGTTCTTCATCGCTCATTTGACGGCGTGCTGCGCTTCTTTCAGCCTTTGCAAGAAATGCGATCTCTGCCTGGCAGTGGAAAGCACCGGCTTAGCGGGCTGCAAAAGAGCAAAGAGGCTGAGCGCGGCTTCATGCAGGCCCCAGATGCAATTCGGACATGCGCGGTCAACGTGCTCCTGAATTCGCGCAGCGTCGGTTTCACCAATTGCGCCGAGCAAGAAAAGTTCGTAGGTATTTTCTAAATGTCTGCAGTCCATGTCCCCATCAGCGTATGCAACCGCTGCCGCACAAAACTAAGCGCAGCTCGCACGTGGTCCCTAACCTTCCCCTGCGGCTCCTTGAACGCCGCAGCGATTTCCACTTCCGTGAGCCCCTCATAAAGCACAAGATCGAGAATCTGCCGCTGGGCTTTTGGCAATTGCGCGAGCGCCCGTCCCACCAGATCCAGCCGGCTTGAGAGCAAGTCGATTTCACGAGACTTCGGAAGCCATGGCGACGCAAGGCCCTCTTCCACCGACATGCGCAGGCTGGGTTGCCGCAGCTCTTGACGGCGCCACTCGGCCGCATCCCGCCGCGCGGTGATAAATAGCCACGCTTCCAGACTTGCCCCTTCCGGTCCTTCCTTGGATTGTCCTTGGCGTCCCATCGGCTTCCATAGCCGGAGGAAAAGGCTTTCGAGCACATCCTCGGCCTCGTCCGGCGACGGAATCATTCGCTGAATCATGCCTCGCAGCAAGGGCGCAAGTTGATCGAAAAGCGTCGCCATGGCTGTAGCATCATGATCTGCAATACGGGCCATGAGTTCATCCTTTTTTATCTCCGTGGGCATAGGCAAGGTCGCTCGGGTGGATGCACTCTGGTCTTGCTGCGGTTTGCGCCGTGTATTCCCCAAATGCTGTTTATACTTCGCAGACGTACTTTGAGCAAGCGTGAAATGCAGAGGCCCAATTCTCGCCCCATAAACGGCGCCTTCAGTGATGAATGCGTCCTCAATCGTGTTCGCGCGGGCCTTCGCCGCGGCCGTCTCCAGAGGCGGGCTTCTGTTCCTGACGTTTGGCCCACAGAGGATAATCAAGTCCGGCCAAGCGATTGATGATGATGGCCTGCGCCACGAGCAAAACAACAGCAACCTCAATCACTACAAGATAAAACGGCCGCGTCACGATGCCCAGCGAAATGATCAGCGTCGTAGCGGCGGCGGGAGGATGAGCCGCCTTGAGCAAAATCATGAGAGAGCCGGTCAAGGCGAGCGAAAGCGCGGCGGCCAGAACGCGCGCTCCATTCATGTCCGCTACCGTGGCCGCCGGCGAGTGATGAAGCGAGACCATCCACAGCGACGCGTACCCGCAGATAATCCCAATCGCATGGCCGCAGATCGTGTGACGCGGAGAAGCGGTTGGAGCCAAAGGCGTATAAAAAAGCAGCACTGCCGTGGGGCCCAGCGAAGGAAAGATGAACGGCGTATGCGAGAGCATTGCGATCCCAGACATAATTGCGATCGCAATAAAGCCGTTCACAAACATGAACAGCGCCCACATGGGGCGCTCGGGAAATCGCTGCAACAGGCGTGTGAGCCGGAACCGCGCCAGCAGCCCTTCGATTACATCCGGCTTGAGCAGCTCGAGCGGCGCGCGCCGCTCCGGTTTTTCTGACGAGTTGCGGTTCATCGCGGTTCTGCCGTTGGCGTTCTAAACCAATTCCGTCGCCAACGCGTCCCACCCAAGTTGCTGATTTACATTGCGTGTTTGGAGGCGGTATGTGTTATCGAGACCATTTTTAAGCCGCTCGATGCCTTCGATCGTCAGTTTCGCAGCCCAAACCTTCAGGCGCGGCGTAAGATCGAGATTCACTACCCCCTCGCGGGGCAGGCCTTCAAGAATCCACAGCATGTCGTTCAACAAACCATAGCCGATTCTCAGGGTAGCTTCGAGTTCTGAACGGTGCTCGGTCAGCGCCTTTGTGGAATCGAACAAAACCTTCCAATCTGATGTGGTCATTGAATGCAGGTCCTTCGTGGCGATGCCGTTTAGGAAGTCAATCCAAGGTTTGCGACGGGATTGGTATACCGAAAGCTCAAAGCCCTTCGCCGCGGCCACGCTGCCTTCCGTCACGCGGCTGGCCAGTTTAAGTTCGGCGGCGGGGATCCGCTTCTCAGTTTCGAGCAGTCTTTCGATCACGGAATTTTCAACCGGCGCAAACGTGACGCGGCGGCAGCGGGATCGTATCGTGGGACGGAGTTCGTAGGGGTTCGGACAAACTAGGATGAGAGTCGTAGTGCTTGGCGGCTCCTCCATCACCTTGAGTAATAGATCAGCAGCTTGCCAATGAATGGCCTGCGCCTGATCGATGATGAACACGCGGCGCGGAAGTTCAAACGGCCGCGTATAAGCGACGGTCCGCATTAGGCGGATTTGATCGGTAAGGATAAAACGTGTGATAGGCGCAATCAGCTGAACGTCAAAATAAAGCAACCCCTCCACGCGTCGCGCCGCGTCTTTAATGTCGCGGCGCTTCTCTAAATCCGCGTGCGAAAGCTCAATCATCTCCGCCGATTTCACGCAGCGCGCGCACTCACCGCAAAAATCATCCTTCAAGCGTTCGCAGTTGAGGGCCTTGGCCATCATTGTAGCCAGAGTCCGCTTCCCAACGCCATCAGGCCCCGTAAAGAGCAAAGAGCCGGGCGCCGCGTCGCGCGCAAGCATCTCCCGCAGGCTGGCGACAACAACCGGATTACCGAGAAATGTTTCAAAGCCCATGGGTGAATTTATACCAACTTTCGGCAAAGCCTGGTGTTGAGGCGGAGGCCGGAATTCTTTGTCCCGTCATTTTGTGCGCAGCGAAGAATGACAGGACAAGAGACTACTTTCAACACTTTGCATACCGGTTTAGTCAGGTATAAATCTTGCACCACGCAGGAATGCTTCCACCAATCCCCGTACCTCTGCTTGCACTTCATTCACTGGCCGGTCCGCCCGAACGATTTTCACGCGATCAGGATCGCGCCCCGCGATTTCAAGATAACCTTTGCGCACGCTGGCCTGGAATCGCAATCCGGCATTTTCAAAGCGTCGGTGTATATGCCCTCCCATGCGGCCTTGGGCACGCTTCCCTGCCACCTTCGGCGGCGCGTCAAAAATGAGAGTAAGTCCCGGCTGAGTTGCGCCGCAAACAAGCTCGTCTAGCATACGCACGGGACCATTACCCAATTTCCGGCCAGATCCCTGATAGGCAAAACTCGCGTCATTAAACCGGTCGCTTAGAACCAGTTCGCCGCGCCTGAGAGCCGGCCGCACCACTTCTTCAAGATGTTGGTGGCGCGCCGCGTACATTAGCAAAAGCTCTGCTACCGCCGTAAGCTCGCGGTTGGCGGAAGCAAGCAAAACACCGCGGATTTGCTCGCCTACGCGAGTGCCACCCGGCTCGCGCGTGATCAGGGGATGCCAACCTTTCCTGCGCAGCCATGCTGCAAGCAGGGGCAATTGGGTGCTTTTGCCCGTCCCATCAATTCCTTCGAGCGTAATGAAAAATCCCTGTCTCTTCAAGGTTCCCATTTTGTAGCGGCGGCCTCTGGCCGCCGGTTTTTATTATTTAGAAGCCGGCGGCCAGAGGCCGCCGCTACAACCCATTACGCGCGATGACCACGCGCGCGATTCCTGCTAAGTCTGGCCGGACTTCGATTCCAGTCCACTCCGGACCCAACAAGCCTACCACCACCTCCCGCTGTCGATATCCAATTTCCGCTGCTACGTAGCCTCCCGGCTTAAGCAGTCTCAGAGCTTGTGGAAATAGCCGGCGGTAAACCTCATCACCGCGTTCAAGACCCCCCCATGCCAATCGCGGTTCAAACTCTTTGACCTCGCGCTGGACTTGATCCAATTCGCCGGCGCCTACATAAGGTGGGTTGGAAACGACAAAGTCAAACGCGCGTTCTGTTTCTGCCAAAAAGCCGGTAAGCAGGTCGTCTTTCCGGAACCTCACGCGATGGGCCAGACCAAGCTGGGCGGCGTTTCTCTCTGCAACACGAAGGGCGGCAGGCGAAATGTCTATAGCGTCAATTTCCGCGCCCGGCAACTCCGAAGCAAGCGCCAGAGCAATGCAACCGGACCCCGTGCCTACATCTACGATGCGTGGCTTGGCATTGCGGGCAGCGTCGTGCCGTCTCACAAAATCGAGGACCGCCTCCACCAAGCCTTCGGTTTCAGGCCGCGGGATGAGCACGTCAGGCGTGACCTCGAAATCCAACCCCCAGAATTCCTGATGTCCAGTGATATATTGAGTGGGTTTGCCGGTGAGCCGTTCAGAAATGAAAGCTGAATATCGCTCCGCGAGGTTTAGCGAAATCTCGCGCTCAGGGCGTGAGTGAAGTTCAGCACGGTCGCAGCCGAGCGTGTGCATCAGCAGCAGCTCTGCGGCGAATTGTGATGCAGGAATTCCCCCTTCCATAAGCCTCTGGGCTCCGTTGCGAAGAACTTCCCGAAGTACCATCACGAAGCGATGTGGGCAACCGGCGCGGAATCACTCGCGCTCTTTGACGCGGTCTGCTTGAGCTTTTCCGCCTGATGCCAGGTGACGAGGGCGTCGATAATCTCATCTAGCTTGCCGTCCATTACACGGTCAAGCTGATGAAGCGTAAGCCCGATGCGATGGTCGGTGACACGATTTTGAGGGAAATTGTAAGTGCGGATCTTTTCGCTGCGGTCTCCAGAACCGATCTGCGAGCGGCGTTCTTCGAGGATTTGCTGCTGCTGTTCCTGGAGCTTCAATTCGTACAAGCGCGAGCGCAGCACGCGCTCGGCCTTGGCGCGGTTCTTAATCTGCGATTTTTCATCCTGGCAGGAAACCACCATGCCCGTGGGAAGGTGTGTAATGCGCACGGCGGAATAAGTAGTGTTCACCGACTGGCCGCCGGGGCCGGAGGAACAGAATGTGTCGATGCGGATGTCTTTCGGGTCGATCTGGATTTCTACCTCATCCGCTTCCGGCAGCACCGCTACGGTTATGGCGGATGTGTGAATGCGTCCCTGCTGCTCTGTCGCCGGCACGCGCTGCACGCGATGCACGCCGCTTTCGTACTTGAGCTTGCTGTAAACCTTCTGCCCTTCAATGATGCCGATCACTTCCTTAAGCCCGCCCACGCCCGAAACGCTGTTAGAAAGCACCTCCACGCGCCAGCCCTGCGACTCGGCATAGCGGCTGTACATGCGGAAGACTTCTTGAGCGAAAAGCGTGGCTTCGTCGCCGCCCGTTCCGGCGCGAATCTCAAGCACGATATCTTTCTCATCGTTCGGGTCGCGCGGCAAGAGCAGCACCTTTAATTGCGCTTCGGTCTCCGTCACCTGTTTTTCCAGCTTCTCCACTTCCTCCTGCGCCATTTCTTTCATAGCCGGGTCGGAGGCGGAATCTTGCAGCAGCGTTCGGGCGCCTGCCAGGTCTTTTTCGGCGCCTTTCCATTCGCGGTATTTTTCCACGACTTCTCGCAATTCGGCGTGCGCCTTCGCCGTCTTCTGGTAAAGAGACGGATCCGAGAGCGTTTGCGGGTCGCTCAATTGCGCGGTGAGGCCTTCGTACTTGGCTTCGGTTTCGTCGAGTTTTTGAAAGAAGTGCATGATTATGGTCGTAGCGCCGGCGCCGTGCCGGCTTTACAGTCTCAGCGATTCCGCATCGTCCGACACCTGGCACTTGAAACCTTGGTCTTTAGGCGATTACCAACTCCCCGCCGTGTTGCTTCTCAAGTTCCATGGCCGCTTCGAGGGAACGGATGGCGGTTTCGAGCTGGCGGTCGTCCGGCTCGCGCGTGGTGACGCGCTGCAACCAGAGGCCGGGCTGCGACGCCATATGCCATACCCAGCCCTTGGACCTCGCGGCGTAGCGGATGAATTCGTACGAAACGCCTGCAATCACCGGCAGCAGCAGAATCCTGACAATCAGCTTCCATGCGAATGATTGAAAGGGCAAAAACAGATAAACGATTAGCGCAATCACCATCACCACCAGCAGAAAGCTGGTGCCACAGCGCGGATGAAAGCGCGTCGCCTTGCGCGCGTTTTCCAAATTCACCCGGCCGCCATTTTTCTCAAATGCCCACACCACCTTGTGTTCCGCGCCGTGATATTCGAAGACCCGCTTGATCTCTTTCATCTGCGCGAGCGCGAAGAGAAACGCCAGGAAGAGGATCATGCGGATGACGCCGTCGACAAAGTTAAAGGCAATGAAGTTGTGCATCACGGCATAATGCCGCTGCATCAGCGTAGCCGCGTAGAGCGGCAAAAACTTATAGAACACAATGAAAAACGCCAGTGAAAAAATCACATTCAGCGCCAGCAGCCAGTTGCTGAGCTCAGCCTTCTTTTTGGACGGATTCGCGGCCCCATTAGCCGGCGCCTCCGACTTTTCCTCGTCCAACGCTTCCTGCGCCGAATACCGCAACGCGCGGATGCCAAGCACCATCGCCTGGCCGAGCACCCCCAAGCCGCGCACCAGGGGATATCGCAGCCACGGACGCCTCTCCGAGGGGCGGTCAAGATGCTCCTGCAGCACAGCCATTGACCCGGACATCTTCCGCACCGCCACCGCCCACGAATGAGGTGAGCGCATCATTACGCCCTCGATGACAGCCTGCCCGCCCACCAACACTTCTTCAGGACCTTGGATAAAGGGAAGGACTAGCAGCCGCCGGAGCGCGTTCAAAGTGCTTTTCATGCTTATGGTTAGATGCCGTTCCATGGGTAAAGTTCCAGTAGGGCAAGCCACTGAGAGGGCAGCCTCGCTCGCTTCATTATACGATAGATTGGACCCTGGAAGGCGTTTCGACCGGCGCTAGTCCATCAACATCCCGCCATTTACTTCCACGGTTTCGCCGATCATGTAGCGGGCGGCGGGCGAGGCCAGGAAGACGATCACGTCTGCTATTTCTTCAGAGGTTCCGGCGCGACCCTGGGGAATGGCGGAAACCATTCGCTGCATCAATTCGGGAGAACTGTACTTTTCGTGGTAGGGGGTTGCAATCACTCCAGGGTTGATGCCGTTCACGCGGATGCCATGCGCCACAAGCTCCTTGGCCAATCCTTTGGTATAAGTGATCATCGCACCCTTGGCAGCGGCATAGACAGATGCCCCAAGACCTCCGCCGTTGCGCCCCGCAATGGAACTGACGTTCACAATCACGCCGCTCTTGCGGTCCGCCATGTGTTTCCAAATCGCCTGCGAGCATAGAAAAACGCTCTTCGCATTGAGCGCCATAATCTGATCCCAATAGTCCTCGGTGATTTCGGGCAAGTTGCGCCGCGCCAGCAAATCCCCGGCATTGTTCACCAGGATATCGATGCGGCCTAGTTTTTTGAGTATCGTTACCATCATGGCCTTTACGTCTGCGCTGCGAGTGACATCGGCTTTAACAGTGATGGCCTCGCGTCCCAGCTTGCGGACAGCCTGGGCAGCTTCTTCCGCGCCTTTCTCATTTTTCAGATAATTCACTGCCACCGAAGCGCCCTCGCGCGCAAAAGCCTCCGCCGTAGCACGGCCAATGCCGCTCGAAGCTCCGGTAATCAGCGCAACTTGACCCTCGAACATGAATGAATTCTCCTTGTATGAATTATGGCACGGCAGGACAACAAAGAATCTTGTCCGTCGCAAACTCAAATTGAAAGCAGATCCTTCGCTTCGCTCAGGATGACAATTATATAGTAAATAAATATAAATAAACAAGATAATTTTCTGCTATTCTCTATACAAGTCCTGCACAGATACGAGGATTCAACGACTTACGAAAAAATCCTACACGGAATCTGCACAGGACGAGTCCAACGATGGAGGCGAATTATGGCATTCGTCACCGAAAAAGAGGAGCTGAAACCGGGCCTGATTCTCTTCCGGCGCGGCGACGTGGATCATCGCATGTGGTATTGCCGCATGAAGATGCCGAAGGCCGACCGCTATAAAACGGTTTCGCTCAAAACAACAGATAGAGAAGCGGCGCGGGAACGCGCCTTCGATCAAGACGCTGACGTTCGATTCCGCATCAAGCATGATGTTCCCGTATTCAACCGTCCCTTCCGTGACGTGGCGCACGAGTATCTGTTGACTCAAGAGGCGCGAGCGAAGCGCGGAGAGATCAGCGCCGCACGTCCTAAGAAACTGCGTGCCGTCATTGAGGGAACGCTGGATAGATATGCAGGTTCCACGCAGGTACACCTTATCGGTGACGAACGCTGGGGCGGCTATCCGGCATGGCGGCGGGAGAATGGCGCGGGACGCCACCGGCGCAACGGCGTTCGGGAAATCACAGCCGCAACAGCTCAGACCTTTGCGGATCATGAAGCCGAGCGCCGCACCAAGGTTCAGCAGACCCTTGGCATTAGAGTGTTGAAACCGATTGAAGTCAAACCTTCCGATGAGAGGGTGGTTCCCTTCATCAGCGATTCCACCATCCGATTTGAAATGTCCATCTTCGGGGCGATCATGAATTATGCGGTGAAGAAACGCTATGTTCCCGCAAGCCAGCGTTTCGATGAACGCCCCAAGCTCAAGACGATGCGGCGGGATGAGTTCACGCTGGAGGAATACCGCAAGCTCCACACCGTAGGTCGCAAGTGGATTGGTGAAGCAGATAAGCCGTCAAGCGTTTGGTATCGCACCGTCACCTACAACATGATTCTGATTGCCTGCAATACAGGCATGAGGCCAGTGGAGATGAAAAATCTCCGCTGGCGCGACATGATGCCCGCAAAAGACCGCGAGGGCCGCGAGATCGTTGTGTTGTTCGTGCAGGGCAAGGACAAATCGCGTCAACTGGTCGCGCCTAAGAGTGTGGGAGATTATTTAGAGCGCATCCGTGCCATCTCCAAAGCGACGGAACCGGACGACAGAGTATTTACCAACATCACCGGCAAGCCCGCAAAGACGCTCTACAGCAGCCTGATTGCCGATCTTTTGAAGGAAGCGAATTTGCGCGAAGGAACGCAGGGCGTTCCGCGCTCCACCTATTGCTTCCGGCACACCTATGCCACGCTCCGCTTGCAGGAAGGCGTGGACGTGTATTTTCTGGCCGAGCAGATGGGAACTTCCGTCCACATGATTGAAAGCCACTATGGGCATGTGAACACCATCAAGCACGCCGACCGCGTGTTGCAGGGGATGGCGGGATGGGAACTGCCGCACCCGGAACTGGACGGTACCAGGGCCAAAGCGTCAAAAGCGGCGGAGACGCATGACAAAGGCAAAAGAGGTCAGCGCCAGAGGTCGCGCTGACCCTGAATCTCCCGAAGCCGTCTTTGGCCGGAGCCGTGGCGGAGGCTGGCGTAGGGAGTTCGATACTCAAATTCATCTCTTCTGATATTGGTTCTGATTTGCCGCTGCCCCGCCGGGGCGTTCTTAGCGGCAAATCTCCGCGCACGAGCCGCCGCTGGCGGCTGTTCTTCGTGCGCTTTGTGGTCGGACACCGGCACAAAGCAAGGCCACGTTTCTCATCCCTTTGTGCCGGGAATGATGCTTCGCATAGCGCATGACGTATCCCACAAGAGCGCCACACGCCAGCGATGAAGCCGCTGCAAGCCATCACGCCGCAGC
This sequence comes from Terriglobia bacterium, assembly GCA_035945515.1. Taxonomy (GTDB): domain Bacteria; phylum Acidobacteriota; class Terriglobia; order UBA7540; family UBA7540; genus RH2-MAG17b. The sequence goes on along the minus strand of DASZAE010000140.1, from coordinate 12,718 downwards.
AACGGGGAGATCGCGCCAGTCATCGAACACGGCATGGGCTTGGGACATAGCCTCTGCCCCTGCCTGCCCCGGATAATGGGAGCGTAGCCCAACCTGTCCGTGTGTCAAGGCCGCAGCCGCTATGCGGTGCCTTCGGCAGCCTTGACACACAGACCTGACCGTTGGGCAAAAATCAGCCAGTTATTCCGGGGCAGGTAGGGAGAAACAAACTAAAATCTACTGTGTTCATATTAGCGCCGGATTGATAGGAGACTTTTCTATGGAGAACAATGTTCTGGAGACCCGCGTAAAAAATCTGGAAAAGAAAATTCTGTATCTGACCAGCTTTTGCGGACTGCTAGTAGTGGCCATGATTTTCATAATGGTTAGTTCATCCACACAGAGGGTCAAAGCAGCCGAGAATGCAAAGGTTCTCCACTTAAGGGGTTTAGTAATTGAAGATGCTCAAGGTCGCGCTCGCATTTTGTTGGGTGCGCCGTTTCCCACAGTTCATGGTCGGATACGACAGGATGCCACGACCACGGCTCTGCTTTTCCTTGACGAACAAGGGCACGACCGATTCTCGATTGGAGAAAAGATGCCGGCCCAACTTAACGGGAAGGTCTCACCTCAGTTTCACAGAATCGGCGCAGGATACGGTTTGACCATCTACGATCCCGTGGGGAACGAGCGCGGTGGCATGGGATTCATTTCAAATGGGAGTACAGTAAGCCGAGCAGTCATCGCTCTTGATCGTCCAGGACAAGACGCATGGGGAGCGATTGTGGATGACAAGAGCGGCTTCGCGGGAACGATGACTCTTTATCCTCCTAAGACAGCAAATGACACAAACGGCGTCGTAGTTGGGACTTTAGAGAATAAAGCTTTTATCACCTTGAAAAGCCTTAACAATAAACCGCGAGCAACTTTTGCCGTCGGTCCTGAAGGACTCCCTTCGTTTGAACTATTCGATGAAACGGGAAAGCCCGGTCCTGATTTGCTAAAGATGACATCAGAGGGTATGCCAGCCAAATAGGTAGTGAAGTCAAATGCTCGGGCCGTCGAATTTTATCGGAGTCACGGCTGGAGAGTTCACCGTGAGTTTGCTCACGAGAAATTCCGCCATGCAATGTTTGAAATGAAGAGATCCATCCTGCGCTCTTGATGCCTATACAAACGCATACGACGAACCGGCTCATCGTTCACGCCACAGCCAACGCACAGAGGACCGTGGCCTGATTCGTGGCAGCACGTTTGACGAAGAAGACGAACGCCCCCCAAAACCAAGTTGACAGTCTTGTAATCGTTCGATTACACTTGACCTATGTTCTCGATTCGTCCTTTGCCCGAATTCACCGCCTGGCTCGATGGGTTGAAGGATGAGACGGTACGCGGCGTGATCGTCGCCAGAATCAAACGATTGGAACGCGGTTTGATGGGAGACGTTCAGCCGGTGGGCGAGGGCGTTTCGGAGCTGCGCATCCATGTGGGTGCGGGATGGCGACTGTACTTCACCCAACGCGGGACGCAGCTTATTGTGCTGCTCGTGGGCGGCTCGAAACGAACGCAGAAAAAAGACATCAAACGGGCCAAGACATTGGCCGCATTACTGGACTGAGCGGAGGAAAGTCATGAGCAAACGCATCAAGGTCGCTGACCTACCTGAGTTCGACGCAGCACACTATCTCGACAGTGAAACCGCCATCGCTGCTTATCTGACCGACATTCTGGAGGCCAACGATGCGGCTTTGCTGGCATCGGCGCTGGGGGACATTGCCCGTGCCCGTGGTATGACGGAGATTGCCAAGACAGCGGGGATCACGCGGGAAGCTCTATACAAAGCCCTGCGCCCCGATAGCGCCCCGCGATTCGATACCGTGAGCCGCGTTTGCGCCGCGCTCGGTGTGCGACTGGTGGCTCAACCTGTCCATCCCGCCTCTGCGATGGAGTAGGACTGGGAAGCCGACTCAGATACTCGGAGAGGCAGACTTCTCGGCCCTTGTCAGTGCGGCATCTTTCGGCCAGAGCAGTCGAACTCGGTACAAAATTGAAATTGAAGGAACAGGGTGCAAGGAAAGAGGGGTGAGCTGAAATGGATGGAACAATCGGCGGATGCCTCATCGATGCAGTGACAGGCGAGATTCTTTTGTCTCCCACGCTCAGCCTGACCCGGCATGGAGTGCTTGGAGAGAGTCTTACCCAAGTGGACGAGCACGGGCGATTTGTCTTTCGTTCATTGCCCACAGGCAGCTATTGCCTAGGTGCTCTTGATGACCGTTACACTCCTCTTTATCACCGCCTCACCCTCGGAGTGTGGGGGACAACTAACTTTGCCGACGAAGAATCAATAAGTTACAAGGGCTGCTTCATCCGTAAGTTGTTGATTCTAGGTTCGACTTCCGAGTTGTCCCACAGACTCCCTCGGAGAGGGTGAGGCGGTTGAAAACCTAGAGATTTCTCTGACCCCCGGAGCCTTCCTTAAAGGACGGATTTTGGACGAAGAGGGGTACCCCGCATACCGCTGTCATCTCACTTTGATACGAATGGGCAATCGAGGAGAACGGTCGGGTTATATCAGCGACTCCGGCGACCATGAGGTTGCTCAGGATGGCCTTTTTTCTTCTCCGGCACTTCGTCCAGGACAATACTTCCTGCGCTTTGCAGGAATTCTGCGAAAGCCGTCCGCAAGTAGTCCTTCCCAACCCGTTCATCTCGCCATGCAGCAACGCATCTTTGACTTCCTCTATCCGAATGCCCTGGAGATCGAAGAGGCTCAGCCCTTCGATCTCCAAACCGGACAAACCATCAGGGACCTCGAAATCCGGATTCCCCGCCCAATTTGGCGCACCGTCCGGGGCAGAGTCACGGGTGAACTGCCGGAAGACATGGCGAATATCTTCGTTCATTTCATACGCGACGTGGGGATGCTGGATGACTTCGGCAGCGCAGGTAGCCCCGTTAGTTCAGACGGGACATTTGAAGGCTACGCGCAACCAGGCCGTCACAAGCTGACTGTTTGGCAGATGGCTCCGCCTCAGCCAGACGGATATACGCGGGGGATCAAGCAGTTTGTTTCCGTCGAAGTAACAGTCGCAGATCAAGACGTGGAGGGAATTAAAATCCACATAGGCTCGCTAGCTGTCAGTCAGAACTGACAGCCTTTCTCCGTTGTCCGTGGTCCGGCGAGACCCTGCGCTGCTAAAGCAGCGGATGCAAGCTGACACGTCACCCCCAAATGGGATGCTGCCGGTAAACCGGCCTGCAATCTTAGGCAGGCGACGTGAACGCACTTTGAATCAGCAGTTTGGTAATGCGTATATCCGGCGTGGTGACAATGCGTTTACGCGCGTAAACGCGCACAGCGCCGTATAGTGCCCAGCGTGTAAACGCACTGATAAACAAAGGCTTTCAGCATACCGGCACTTGACGGCCAAAATTGCAGGGTGCAAGCTGTTTTCGAGGCGGGTTTCCCCATGAGCACTCCCCGCATCCCGGCTCCGTTGCAGTCTCCAGCCTCACCGACCAGTGAAGCGCGTTCGGTTCTCCGTGCCAAAACCATAGCAACCAGAGTAACGCCGGAAGAGTTGACCGAGGTAGAAACCGCCGCCGAGGGCGCAGGAAAAACCGTAGCCGAATGGCTGCGCGAGCTGGCCCTGAAAGCCGCGCGGCAACGTCCGGCAGACCCTACCGAGTTGGTACTGGCCGAGGTTTCGGCACTGCGCTACATGCTCCTGAATCTCTTTCACGCGACGGCCCAGGCGAATGCGGAGAGCAAACATTTGCTGCCCGATTCCGTGGTGAAAATCCGTGACCAGGCGAACGTGCGGAAGCTGGCCGATGCCCGCAAACTGCTCGCGGAGTTTCTGTCCCAGGAGGGACCGGACGGGGGCAAGCAGTGAGCCGCCCGATGAGTTTTCCGAGCCGGACAGGACGGCTGTTCTGGTTCTTTTTCTGGCTTGCGGTTGGCCCGCTCGTCCTCATCTTCCCGGCCTCCGCTTGGCTCTCGTGGACACTCCAGCCACTTCAAAAGGTCTACCTCACTACCTATGCCGCCAGCTCCGTAGGAGCCGGGATGCCGCACAGCGAAATGACGATTCGATGGGTGATGAAGACCGCGCCCAGGCGGAAGGAAATTCCTGCCTCAGCCGAGGATGTAGTCACAGGCCCGGACACGAAACTGCCCGTCAGTCTCTCGCCCAAAGCCATAGCGGAGGGCTGGCGTGGAGTGGCTTACAGCGCCCCGGAGAAGGTCCCCGCAGACGATCTTGCCAAAGGATTGCGGGACTACGTTTATGACGGCGTGAGCGTGTGGTGGCTGTTTGGCAGACCGATGCTCAACAGCCTTGCGGTGCTGATGCTGCTCTATGTACTCCGGCTTTGGGTGAAGCAGGGTTTTGCCCGGAGTCGGCAGCAGGAAGAACGTCACGGACGCAGAACCAAAGGCCCGGAGCTGGCATCGGCTCTCAGGTGGCGCGGCGCTAAAACAGATGGCATCCGTTTCCGTCTGCGCTTCGAGAACGCGCGTTTGCGATGGTTGCCCTTTGGCCCAAGCTACTGCATTCCGAAGCGTCTGGAAGCCAGCCATATTCTGATGATGGGCGACACCGGCGCGGGTAAGTCAAACGCCATCCGGCAGCTTCTCCGTCAGGTGCGGGAGCGTGGAGAAACCGCCATCGTCTACGACCCGGCGATGGACTTTGTGAGCGAGTTCTATTCGCCCGCGCGTGGCGATTTGATTCTCAACCCGCTGGACCAGAGATGCCCGTACTGGAGTCTAGGCAACGAGATCGACCGCGACGAAACGGCGGCGACGATTGCCTCCGCGTTCCTGCCTGAGAAGGAATACGAGAAAGAGTTTTTCACCGATGGCCCGCGCCGGATATTGGCCCACTTGCTTAAGCGCCAGCCGCAGCCGAGGGACATTCTGAGCATGATGGCCGAGCCGTCGCGGATCGAGTTCGCGGTGAAAGGAACGCCGCTCGCCGCGTTGCTCGACACAGGAGCGCCCGCACAAAGGGCGGGTGTGTTGGCGAGCTTAAACATGGTGGCCGACAGTCTGGAATTGTTGCCGGAGTGGGAGCATACGAGGCCGACCTTTGCGACGGCGGAGTGGTACACGAGCCGGAAACGATGGGTGTTTCTGACTTCCACTCCTGCCTACCGCGCGAAGATTTTGCCGCTGCATTCCGTGTGGCTCGATTTGTTCATCCTTCGCATGATGGGTTATTGCGAAGACCACACCGCAAAGCCGGTATGGTTTGTGCTGGACGAACTGGCGAGCCTTAACAAGTTGCCGCAGCTCCATACCGCCGTCACGGAAAACCGCAAGTACGGCAATCCCGTTGTGGTGGGCTTTCAAGGGCGCAGTCAGCTTGAAAAACGCTACGGTCAGGACGCCGAGGCGATGCTTTCACAGCCCGCAACCAAGCTGTTTTTCAAGACCACGGAGCCACGCGCCGCGAAGTGGATTTCCGATGCCATCGGGGAAATCGAAGTCGAACGCTTGAAGGAATCGCGCAGCATGAGGCTGTTCGGCAGCAGGAAATCGTATGCGATGGAGATTGCGACCAAGCCGCTTGTCATGGCTTCGGAAATCTCCGGTTTGGAGCCGCTGCACGGCTTCATCAAGCAGGAGAACCGCGTCGTGCCGGTTTACTTCCAGTTCGCAAGGAAGCGCGGCGGACAACCGCAGTTCATCGAACGCAAGTTGCCGGAGATTGCGCCCAGGCCGTCACCGCCGACGCCGGTAGCTCGCACAGAGCAACCCAAGACGCAAGCAGCAGTCCAGGCCACGCTTCCACTTTTCGATGCGCCCGCCGACCAACCCGACAAATCCAAAGAGGCGTTTGTGTGGGACGAGTCCAAAGGGATTGAGTGAGGCGTCTAATAGAACCAGAGCGCACATGCTGACCATCTCCAAACCGCTGTCAGCCTCGCAGGTACGGACGTACCATGAGCGGGAGTTTGCGTCGGAGCGGCAGAACTACTGGAGCCGTGACCAACAGGGACATAGTGAATGGCAAGGCAAGCTGGCCGAGCAGTGGGGTTTGTCAGGTCCGGTAGGCAATGAGCACTTCGCGCGTCTGACCGAAGGCCAGCATCCGCACACGGAAGCGCAGCTTGTTCGCCATCAAGCCTCGAAAACCTATGAGGGCAAATTCGGCAAGGAAGTAACGAGTGTAGAACATCGCGCCGGTTGGGATGCTACGTTCTCAGCGCCGAAGTCGGTTTCTCTCACCGCCCTTGTAGGAGGCGATGAGCGCGTAAGAGAGGCGCATCGGGAGAGCGTGCGTGTGGCGCTCAATGAGTTGGAGAAGTACACCCAGGCCCGCATCGGCAATGTTCACGCCCCGGAGACGACCGGCAAATTCGTTGCGGCTACCTTTGAGCACGATACCGCGCGGCCCGTGGACGGCTACGCAGCGCCGCAGATCCACACCCATGCTGTGATCTTCAACGTCACCGAGCGCGACAACGGGCAAACTCGCGCCTTACAGCCGCAGGAGCTATTTGCTTCGCAACGTTATGCCACCAGCGTTTACCGTTCCGAGTTGTCGATGCGGTTGCAGGGGTTGGGGTACGAGTTGGAGCGCGGCAAGCATGGACAGCCGGAGATCAAGGGCTATACGAAAGAGTATCTGGAGGCCAGCAGCCCGCGCCGCGAACAGATCAAGGACCATCTGCGCGAGATGGGGATAGATGGGGCGGGAGCCGCGCAGGTCGCGGCACACCGGACGCGGGACAGTAAAGAGCTGTTATCGCCGGAAGAGGTATTAGCGCGGCATAGAAACTTGGCCGCGCAGTATGGACACCAGGCCGACCGGGTTGTGGAGAAAGCGCGGACGCATGAACAGCGCCACATTTACGAACCCGACCGCATCGCGCAGCAAGCCGTGACTTATGCCCGCGACCATCTCTTTGAGCGTTCCGCCGTGCTGGATAGGCGTGAACTTCTGGAAGCGGCGCTCAATCGCGGCATGGGGGAAACAACGTATGCTCACATCCGGCAGGAGTTCGCGCAGCGGGCCGCAAGGGGCGAGTTCCGCACGGTCGGAGCGGGACAGCAGTACACCACCGCTGCAATGCTGCGCATGGAACGCGAAATCGTCACGCGGATGCAGGAAGGCAAACAGCGCGGGATGAGCGACCCGATGCTGGTTTCTCCGCAGATTCGGGTTGCGACGGAAGACCGCCACCCGGAGCTGAATACTTCGCAGCGCCAAGTGGTCGATGATGTGTTTCTCTCCCGCGAAAAGATAGTGGGATTGGATGGAGTCGCGGGCGCGGGGAAGACAACGACGCTGGCCGTCATCCGTGAAGGCGCGGAGGCGCAAGGATACAAAGTGGAAGGCTTCGCGCCTACGTCCCGCGCGGCGCAAAAGCTGGCCGATGCAGGCATGGAAACATCCACGCTACAAAAACATCTTGCGCGTGGAGAAAAGCCGGACACCGGAGAGCGCCGTTTGTATGTGCTCGATGAATCCTCGCTCGCGTCCACCCGACAGATGCACGAGTTTGTGAATCGCCTTCATCCGAACGATCGCGTATTGCTGGTAGGCGACCGCCGCCAGCATGAGGCAGTCGAGACAGGGCGTCCCTTCGCGCAGCTTCAGGACGCGGGCATGAAGACAGTCAAACTCGAAGAGATTGTCCGCCAGAAAAACCCTGAATTGAAAAAGGTGGTGGAGCAGCTTGCGCGTGGCGAGGTGCGGGAGGCCGTGCAGAGTTTGGAGCGGCAGGGCCGCGTCCATGAGATTGCAGGACGTGACGACCGCATCGCTGCGATAGCGAAGGAATACGCGAAGTCGCTGGAGGGTACGCTGGTTGTCTCGCCCGACAATCGCTCCCGCGTGGAGATCAATCTGGCGATTCGTGCGGAGATGCAGGAGCGCGGCTCAGTCAGTAAAAACGAACATCCCACTGCGGCGCTTGTGCCGCGCCAGGACCTTACCGGGCCGGAGCGCACATGGGCCGCTCGCTATGAGTTCAATGATGTAGTGCGCTACGCCCGCGCATCGAAAGAGACGGGCATGGAGCGCGGCGAATACGCGCGAGTCAAAAGCGTTGACGCTGACAAGAACCTGTTGACGGTGGTGCGGGCCGATGGCTCAGAAGTGACCTATGATCCTCGCCGTCAGCAGGGCGTGTCTGTATATCGGGAAGAGCCGCGCAGTTTCGCCGTAGGCGACCGCATCCAGTTCACCGCACCGGCCAATGATTTGAAGGTTGCCAACCGCGAACTTGGAACCATCGAGAGCATCCATGATGGAAAACTGAGCCTGAAAATGGACGGAGGCCGCGATGTGCAGCTCGATCCGCGCGAGCATCCGCATCTCGATCATGGCTATGCGGTGACGAGCCATTCCAGCCAGGGGCAGACCGCCGAGCGGGTTTTGATTCATGTCGATACCGAGCTGGCCGCAAAAGACCTGCTCAATAGCCGCATGGCTTACGTTGCCGTCTCGCGTGGGGCCGAGGACGCTCAGCTTTACACCAACGACCGCACGAAACTGCCGGAGGCATTAGGGCATGACGTGTCCCACGAGAGCGCCCACACGCCAGCGATGAAGCCGGAGCAATCCATCAAGCCGCCACAGCCGGAAATCGCCCCTGTCATCGAACACGGCTTCGGCATGGGACACAGCCTCTAAGCCTACCTGCCGAAGATGGTCGCAGTTCATCCTTACTTCTCAATTCCCAACAGCCCAGACTATTTTGTCAGGACCGCTGTAGAGGAACTTCTCACCGTGAGGCTGCGTACCTGTTCGCATGATGCGACAGATGTTCCTTCTATTACTCGTTACTGCGACGGGTTTTCATCCGGCCTTCGGACAGGGCAAGATTGCCATCGTGAACGTCACCGTCATTGATGGAACCGACCATCCGCCCCGGACGAATGCCACCGTGATCGTCCAAGGAAAGAAGATCGAGGCGATTACTAACGCGAGTAGGAATCTCCCCAAGGACGCTAAGATCGTTGACGGTACGGGGAAATTTCTGATTCCCGGCCTCTGGAACAATGATCTGCATGGACCGGCCTACGGCGATGCGAAGGTCCCTCTTCTGTCTCTGGTGTCGTATGGAGTTACTACCGTCCGCGACATGGGTGCGTCTCTGGATGACATTGTGCGACTTCGTGCAGCAACGGCTTCGGGGGAACTGGTTGGCCCACGGTTGTTCATTGCCGGTCCGCTGATGGAGGGGCCGGTTCCGGTAAAGATGGCGCTGATTGTCGATCTTTTCAGCGAGCAGCAGGCGCGTGAAGAGGTTCGAAATCTGAAGCAGCACGGCGTCGATTATGTTGAAGTGGATACGACGCTGACTCCGGAACTGTATTGGGCGGTTGCCGATGAAGCGAAGAAGCAGGGGCTTCGGCTGGTGGGACATATCCCGCCGAAAATCGGAGCGGAGAGCATTGTGCAGGCGAACCAAAAAAATGTGGAGCACCTGGGCGGGCGGTATCTAAATGTCCTTGTGGCCTGCTCCAGCGATGAGAATTACTTCATGGGCGCACTGGCGTCGGGTTACGACGATGCTCTGAAAGCAGTGAGCGAGGGGAAGCAGCCTTCGGGAGAGATACAATTTACAGCGGATTTCGACAAGAGGTTGCTCGATACTTTTGACGAAAAGAAAGCGCAGCGGCTTTTTCATCTTTACGCGAAGAACGGCGTGGCGCAAACGCCTACGCTGTCTGTTTTGAAGACGCTTTGGGAGACGAACGAGAAAAGCGACCATCTCACCGATGAAGACATGGCTTATGGAAAGAGGATTTTTGCCAAGGACCTGGAAGTGGTACGGGAGATGAAACGTGTTGGAGTTCCCATTCTTGCGGGGACGGATGGAGTGTATGCGCAGGGCGGCGAGGCACTCCATGGCGAGTTGGAACTGCTGGTGCAGGCGGGATTGACTCCACTTGAAGCGTTGCAGTCGGCGACGAGGGACGCGGCCCAATTTATGGGTGTGTCAAAGAGCGTGGGCACCGTAGAGCAGGGTAAAGTTGCTGACCTTGTGCTGCTCGATGCGAATCCTTTGGAGAACATTTCAAACACTCGCCGCATCGATGGCGTTTTTCTTCAGGGACAGTTCTTCTCGAAAGATGAGCTTTTGGCAATGCGAGGACACTAAATCCCATTCATTTATGAGAACGTCCATTCGTCTTCCACTACGCACGACGCTTCACGCAGATAGTGTCTTTATCATGCACCAACGGCTCAGTTGGTCAAGGCGGACCAACGCCACTTGCACAGCGCCTTCCAAAAGCTATGAAGGCGTCCCTGTAGAATTGTGCCTCGCGTTCAAGAAATGCACAGAAATCGAGAAATCGCCTGCACAGTTCCTACACAGCCAAAAACATGCCATTTATATCTCGATAAATCAGCAGTTTCCAAAAATAAACTCACCCGCTCAGGATGACAGTCCTTGGGGTTAAGCCGCCGGAACAACTCGCCTGGAGTTTTGAATCACGATTTTAGGATCGTTGGCTGGAGGTGGGACAGGAAACTTACTTTCACGCAGCAGAGCCACATGCTCCTCGATTCCCCACCGAGCCTTATACAAGCAATCTTCTACGGAGTTGCCAACGCCCGTGAAGCCCTCCAAGTCAGGTGAGTAAAAGGCAAAGAAAGTAGGATCCTCGGTTGCTTCAATAACCAGGGAATAGGCAAGATCAATCATGGCTTTGTTCCTTTAGGCCTGCAGCTTTCAGAATCGCACGGCACATTCAGCTTGGCACTTCTTTTGGGCCGTGGTAATCGACACGGACATACCGTTCAATACCTGATTTAGCATAATAACGAATAGATCCCTTTTCCTAGATGAGCCGAAACCCTTCCCGTTCCAACAGCCGGACTAACTCGCTGAATTTCACTCGCCAACGTCCTTTTGCGCGACATTAAAAGTAGCCACCACAAGCTGAAGTGGGGTCTCTTCTTCCTCGTAGAACCTATAAGGCCCCGCCACGGTCCACGGCGAGGGATAAAACTTGCTGAGAAAGCCCGACAGCTTTTCCTGCCTGTACCCCGAAAAAGTGGCTACAGCAACACTCTGTCGTGCATGTCCTTCTGCAACCAAGTGATATAATCTATCTAGCTGCTGCGGCCACGCAGTCTGTTTGTTAGCATCCGCTCCGGAAACAAAGCATTTAAGCTCGAACACAACATTGTCTTTCTCGCTTTCTACTACCAAATCAGCCTTTCCTTTCAATTGTGGATAGCGGTAGTCAAATCCGAGTCGTTCAAACAAGCCGGATTTGCATATCATTGTCGCCAGTTCAACCCGGAACCAGGACTCAAATGATGATCCGAATCCACATGCAATGCGTCCTGAAGGGCAGCCTTGAACATGCTTCAAGAACTGGTTTGCGAACTCCGCAGCATCGAGCATCTAGACCTGCACCTTGCTCAGCAACTCTGCGTATTTCTGCTCGCGTTCGGCTTGGGTATGTCCCAAGTGCATCTCCATCACCTGGGAGGTATTCATTGAGCAGAATTTTGGTCCGCACATGGAGCAAAACTTGGCGTCCTTGTAGTAGTCGTCAGCGAGGGTTTCATCGTGCATAGATCGTGCGGTATCGGGGTCAAGCGAAAGATCAAACTGCTTGTTCCAATCGAACAAAAAGCGCGCGTAAGAGAGCGCGTCGTCGCGGTCGCGGGCGCCGGGGCGGTGGCGAGCCACGTCGGCCGCGTGGGCGGCAATCTTGTAGGCAATAATCCCCTGGTGCACGTCCTGCGCGTTCGGCAGGCCCAGGTGTTCCTTGGGCGTCACGTAGCAAAGCATGGATGCGCCATGCCAGCCAATCATCGCCGCGCCGATGGCGCTGGTGATATGGTCGAACCCCGGCGCAATGTCTGTCACCAGCGGACCTAGCGTGTAAAACGGCGCCTCGTAGCACAACTCCCTTTCCTTATCCACTTGCAGCTTGATCTGGTCCATCGGGATGTGCCCCGGCCCTTCGATCATCACCTGCACGTCATACTCCCAAGCCTTCTTCGTCAGTTCACCCAGCGTGCGCAGCTCGACAAACTGCGCTTCATCGCTCGCGTCCGCAAGGCACCCCGGGCGCAAGCCGTCACCAAGCGAAAATGAAACGTCGTACTTCTGGAAGATTTTGCAGATGTCTTCGAACCGCTCATAAAGGAAATTCTCACGCTGGTTCTCGACCGCCCATTGCGCCATGATCGCGCCCCCCCGGCTCACAATGCCGGTGATGCGGTTGCGGGTGAGCGGAATATAATTCCGTAGCACGCCGGCGTGGATGGTCATATAATCCACGCCTTGCCCGGCCTGCTCTTCGATCACTTCCAACATCAATTCCGCCGTAAGATCGCGCACGTGCTTGACGCGGCTGATGGCCTCATAAATAGGCACGGTGCCGATAGGCACAGGGCTGAAGCGCAGAATGGCTTCGCGGATCTGGTGAATGTCGCCCCCGGTTGAAAGGTCCATCACCGTGTCCGCGCCAAATTTCACTGCCGTCTGCAGCTTGGCCACCTCACCGTTAATGTCCGAAGTTGTGGCCGAGTTGCCAATGTTGGCGTTGATTTTGCACTTTGATTCGACGCCGATGGCCATCGGCTCAAGCTCTACGTGGCGGATATTCGCCGGGATAATCATGCGCCCGCGCGCCACCTCATCGCGCACCACTTCCGGAGCGAGGGTTTCGCGCTTGGCTACGAACTCCATTTCCTCAGTGATCACGCCCTGCCGCGCGTAGTGCATTTGCGTCACCACCGGCCCTGTG
>DASZAE010000139.1:0-6064 GCA_035945515.1 Terriglobia bacterium | reverse complement strand
CTGCTGTTTCTAGTTGAAAACAAACAGAAGCAGATTCTTCGCGGAGTTTACCCTGAGCGAAATGCCGGGATTCTTCGCTTCGCTCAGAATGACAAGCGAAGGGCTCAGAATGACATCGCTCAACGGTTTTTCAACAAACTGCTGAAAAGCCTACACGGCCCAGAGATCGTCCACAACCTCTTCCTCTTCGGGCACGGACCGAGGCGGCTCCACAATCATCTCGGCAATGGCAGCGCCGGAGGGCACGATCGGATAGACATTTTCCGCCGGATCGACCCAGAAATCCACCAGACATGGCCCCGAATCACTCAGCATAGCGCGCACCGCGTCCTTCACGTCTGCCTTGTGATCGACCCGCTGGCCGCGAATGCCGTAAGACTCGGCCAATTTCGCAAAATTCGGCGCAAAGTTGAGGTCGATATCGCAATAATGCTTTTCGAAGAACATCTCCTGCCACTGCCGGACCATGCCGAGGACGCGATTGTTGAGAATGGCGATTTTCACCGGCACACGGTACTGCGCAATGGTGGCGAGGTCATTCAGCGTCATCTGGAAGCCGCCGTCGCCGACGATGGCGATAACCTGACGGTCTGGAAACGCGAGTTGGGCGCCCATCGCCGCTGGAAAACCGTAACCCATTGTGCCAAGCCCGCTCGAAGAAAGCCACGTGCGCGGCTGATAAAAGTCGTAGTATTGCGCTGCCCACATCTGATGCTGGCCCACGTCGACGGAAACGATGGCGTCTTCATTGGCATAGCGCGAAATCATCTCAATGACATATTCCGGCTTCACCACCGGGGCCGCTTCATCATAGCCAAGCGGATGTTCGTTGCGCCACGACTCAATGCGGCTGAGCCACGCGCTGCGCGCGGCCTGCGACCGATTCCCGCTCAGACGCTTCACCGCCGCGGCCAGCGCCGCCAGCGTATCGCGCGCGTCGCCCACGAGCGCAAGGTCGGCGTGAACGTTCTTGTTGATCTCGGAGGGATCAATGTCAATGTGAATCTTGCGCGCCCGAGTGGCAAACCCGCTCAGCTTTCCTGTGACCCGGTCGTCAAAGCGCGCGCCCACGGCCACCAGCAAGTCGCACTCGCAGATTGCCGTATTGGTGGCATAGGAGCCGTGCATCCCCAACATGCCGAGCGAAAGCGGATGCGCGGACGGAAACGCGCCCAAGCCCATCAACGTGGTAGTCACGGGAACGTTTAGCAGCTCAGCCAGCTCGCGCAGCTCCCGCCATGCCTCGGAGTGAATCACGCCGCCGCCCACGTAAAGCACGGTTTGGCGGCTCTCCAGCAACATCCCGGCGGCGCGGTCGATATCTTCAGAGGTCCATTCGCGCGCGCGCGCGGGCCGCGAAGCCGCGTCCTCCTCCAGATACCGCGGCGAGGCTTTATCCAGCAGCAGGCTTTTCGGCAGGTCCACCAGCACCGGCCCCGGCCTTCCCGAAACAGCGGTTTTGAACGCCTCATGAATCACTTCAGGCAAGTCGGCCGCGCGGCGCGGCTGGAAAGAGTGCTTGGTGACTGGGAGGCTGATGCCGATGGTGTCCGCTTCCTGGAAAGCATCTTTGCCGATTAGGGCGGCGGGCACCTGGCCGGTCAACGCAACCACGGGAATGGAATCCATTGCCGCTGAGGTGAGGCCCGTCATGAGATTGGTCGCCCCAGGCCCCGACGTGGCCAGGCACACGCCGGGCCTGCCGGTGACGCGCGCATAACCGTCCGCCGCAAACGCCGCCGCCTGCTCATGGCGCACAAGAAGGTGGCGAATGCCCGCGCTGTAAAGGGCGTCGTAGAGCGGTAGCACTGCCCCGCCGGGCAATCCAAAAACCACGTCAACCTTCTCACGCTTAAGACATTCCAGCAGAATTTCGGAGCCAGAAACCTGATTTTCCATGTCTGCGCCTCGCTAAAATCAACCCTTGGCCTATACCGACCAGTCGGTAGATAGAATACGCAAACCTAGCCGTCGTGTCAATGGGTTTTTTCAATCATGGCGCGGCTTTAAATTTGGGTCTGCGTTGTAGCGGCGGCCTCTGGCCGCCGGTTTTTACGAATTAAAAAATCGGCGGCGCCTGATTCTGTAGCGGCAGCCTCCGGCTGCCGGTCTTTATACTTAAAATCCGGCGGCCCCTTACTGGCTTTGCCCGCCGCTACAACTGCTTGTCGTCCGCGTCTTTCCATGCGTTAGAAGCAAAAAAGAGCGCGAGCCTCGCAGCTAGTCTTGCCTGCTTCCGGCCCGCGCTCTGGTTTATAGCACGCTAGTGCTGCGTGCCGCAATTTTGTTGACTTATTTGGCCGAGACCGACTTTGTGTGTATCAGGGCACGGCTTTCAGCCGTGCCGTAGGAGATGCTATTTATTATGAGGCCTTAGCCCTTGCGAGCCATGCTCAGCGGCTAAAAGCCGGCTTTCTCTTGGCCCTTTTGCGGCACGGCTGAAAGCCGTGCCCTGATACAAGTAAGCCTAAGTCAGTCTGTTACTTCGCGGAAGCGCCCATAGTAAATGTAATTGCAGCACGCAACACTAGTTTTTAAATCACTTCGCTTCGATTAGCACTCCGCTTTTGCGGCGCGGCGCTTAAATACTAACGCCAGCCCAAGCAAAGCGGTTCCAAACAGCACAAGGCTTGAAGGCTCAGGAGTTGCTGCCGTCACCGGAATGCTGGCGGAAAACACGATTCCCGCCTGCACGGTGTGACGGTCGGCCCAGAAAATATCCAGTGTGTGACCGCCGGCGGCGAGCGTGGCGGTGGTTGTGGGAGTGGTGTTCAGCGCGTGAATTCCGCCGTCATCATCCACCAGATTACCGTCGATAAAAACCCACGCGTCGTCATCGGAACCCAGGTTAAGTGTAACCGTCTGTGCGCTGCTCAGGTTGAAGTTCCCCTTCCAGTCAGCGGTCATGAATAACGGGCTGTCGCCAGTCTGACCCGGAACAAAAAGATTGTTGGGGTCATTTAACGGCAGCGCGTCCGTTTTAGAAGATAGAAACGTCACGCCATTTCCGGGCGTCCACCACTGCAGTTCGCCCGCTTTGTTCACGTCAGT
This sequence comes from Terriglobia bacterium, assembly GCA_035945515.1. Lineage (GTDB taxonomy): Bacteria > Acidobacteriota > Terriglobia > UBA7540 > UBA7540 > RH2-MAG17b. The sequence goes on along the minus strand of DASZAE010000139.1, from coordinate 3,013 downwards.
GATAGGTCCAGATGGACCGCTATAACTCGCTCCAAAGCTTGAGACCACCGGCAAGCCATCCGGTCCCAGCGTCGATTGAACTAACCCGGTCACGGCGCCGCCATCGACTCCGTTATTCTGGAAATCCGGCGTGCCCTGAACTACGGAATAGTACGACCCGGTGAGCGAGTCCGCGAAGACTTGAGATGTCCCAATCATGGTCAGCAGAACAGCAACTGCGACCAAGGAAAGAACCCCCAATCTCTTCTCTATGATTTTTCTCATTAAAAGTTCTCCTTTTGATTATGCCAGCTTTATTTCGTGCACAGTGCAGCCAGGCGCTTATGATTTCTCCTTAGCCTTCTGGACTATTAGAAGGCCCTGCCTGAAAATCATGCTCGCCTAACTACAACCAATTATATTAGAAACCGGCAAACTGTACAACCTACGAGGGTACTAGTACGAACGTACTAGGATTATTCGGATTGAAACTCGGCGCATTGAAAACGCTCCAGATTCGGCAAAAAACCGTCCCGTTTATCCCATATGTCTCAAAAGTCTCAGAGTGGCGTGCTAGGCTGGATTGTAGCGCAGACCTCCATATTTGAGGTCTGCGGTTTTTTTGTGCATTCAAAGACCGCAGACCGCAAAGGCGGCGGTCTGCGCTATGCGGCTGGCGTTGTAGCGGCGGCGTCTGGCCGCCGGTTTTTACTTCTTGAAAACCGGCGGCCAGAGGCCGCCGCTACAGCCGAATCGAAATTGCTCGTTAGTGCACATGAATTTTTGCCGTAAGCCATTAAACCAAAGCCGGTTAAAGGCGAAAATAGAGCGAACGCACAAAAAAGCAATGTTTTACTTTTTTGCAAGTGATTGAAACTAAAGAAACATTAGTAACACGAACCGGCGCGAACCGGACGGGAAAACGGGCAAAATCGCTGCAATGAATTGAAGGCAAAGGAATTACAATGATTTTTAGGACGAACCGGAGCATTTGCAACAAAACAAAGGAGATACGAGAGCCGGTCCGGTTCGTTTCCGGTTCGTAACGGCTTTTTAGGGTCAAAAACGGTGCTTTTCCGGTTCGTAGTAGGTAGCCACGGTCAGAGTTTTGCTGACCGTGGGCTTTCCTTGCGCGAGCACCAGCCCACGGTCAATCATAATGCGATTGACCGTGGCTACCTCTCCGGCACGACTTGAAGTCGTGCCCTTTCGTAGTTGTAGCGGCGGCGTCCTCGCCGCCGGTCTTTATTATTAAAATCCGGCGGCCCCTTACAGGCTTTGTCCGCCGCTACAGAACGCCGCTGCCGCTACATCGGATAGCGGCAGTCACGGTCAGTGCTCTTCTGGCCATGGGTTTGTAACGCGCGAATAACGCCCACAATCAGAAAGGGAATGCTACCGCTTGAATATCGAATCCTACGCTACGCTCATTCTGGACCGAACAAGCTCTCACGCTTCACATCGAAATTCTTGATGACGGAGACCGATGATCGCGTTACATTATGAGCGCCCGGAAATGGGGGTTGCGCGGACCCGCGCATCCACCGTCAGTGCTCCGGGTAAATTGATAACACCTTCGAGGATAAAAACACGATGATCAAAGACAAGTTCTCCGTTACGCGGCGCGAATTCCTGAAGGGCACGGCCGCGGCTACCACAGGCGTGGCCGCTTTTCGAGGGCTTGCGTCCGCGCAAGTGCTGGGCGCGAATGACCGCATCCGCATGGGCCTGATCGGCTGCGGCAATCGCGGCAGCTACGTCATGGGGGTTTTTACAGGGAATCCCGAAGTCGAAGTCGTGGCCGTCTGCGACGTTTATGAGCCACGCCGCCTCGCGGACCAGCAGAAATTCAACCCCCAGGCGCAGGTCTACCTCGATTATCACGAGCTGCTCGACCGCAAGGATATCGACGCCGTCCTGATCGCCACGCCCGACCATTGGCACAAGCAAGTGCTAATCGACGCCGTCCATGCAGGCAAGGACGCCTACTGCGAGAAGCCCATCATGCACTCGATCCCGGAAGGCGAGCAGATGGTGGCGGCGGTCAAACAGAGCGGCCGCGTGGTGCAAACCGGCACGCAGCAGCGGAGTTGGCCGCATTACATCATAGGCAAGCAACTGGTAGATTCCGGGATGCTCGGCGACATTACGTTCGTGCACACTTACTGGTATCAGGACTATGCGTCCAACAGCGGGTGGACGGCTGCGCATCCCGTCGACACCTCAAAATTGCAGTGGAAAATGTTCCTGGGCGACGCGCCGGATCAGCCCTTTACGACCGACAAATTTATCCACTGGCGGTTTTACTGGGATTTCGGCGGCGGCATCCTGTGCGACCTATTGACGCATTGGATTGATGTGATCCAGTGGTACACGGCTCAGCCGGCGCCGAAGACGGCCACAACCACCGGCGATCTCTACTTCATGAAATGGCAATGCCCCGATACCATCACCGCCGCTTATGAGTATCCGGGGAATTTCAACGTCACGTTCACCAGCACCCTCAGCGACAGCATCGACGATGGCGGCATTGTTTTGCGCGGGACGAAGGGAGTGCTGAAGATCGATCGATCGCATTTGGCCGTCTACCGGGAAGGCGAGCGATGGCAGCCGCACAAGAATTATCCTGAGCCGGAAGTTCTGGTTAACTCCGAGCACGATGGCACCATCGAGCACGTGAGGAACTTCCTCGATTGCGTGAAATCGCGCAAGTCTCCCAACGCGAATATCGAAATTGGGTTTGAGGCTGCGCGCGCCTCCTGGATCGGCAATATCGCTCTAAAACGGGGCATGAAAACCGTGTGGGACGCCGCCCAGGGGAAAGTGATGTCGTAGATCGGGCGCGGCGTAGCGCCGCCATCTTGGCGGCAATCGCTCGCAGCGTGAGCCGCGTGCGCCGGCCTGGCGGCAGGCTAAGTTTTGTAGCGCAGGGTTTTGCTTTTATACGCGACGCCATAAGTCGGCGGCGCCTGATGCTGTAGCGGCAGCCTCTGGCTGCCGGTCTTTACTATTAAAAATCCGGCGGCCAGAGGCC
>DASZAE010000138.1:0-11309 GCA_035945515.1 Terriglobia bacterium | reverse complement strand
CTGATGCTATAATTCAGGTTTGGTGATGAATCCTGCCTCAATTGCTCCCACCACGCATTCCGGCGACCGGCGTTATTTCCCCGTGGTTGCCACCTACGTCCTGCTTGTCTTAAATGTTTTTATCTTCCTTCTCATGACCCTTTCCGGCGGGTCGCAGAACGTTTACGTTTTGCTCAACTTTGGCGCCTCCTACGGCCCCTTTTTCCGCGCCGGCGAATACTGGCGGCTGGTGATGCCGATGTTCCTGCACATCGGCTGGGAGCACCTGCTCACCAATATGTTTGCCCTCTGGCTGCTCGGCAGTTTTCTCGAGCCGCTATACGGTTATGGGCGGTTTGCGCTCCTCTACGTGCTCTCGGGAATGGGCGGCTCGCTGCTCTCGATGGAAGCTTCGCCTCACATCGCCGCCGGCGCTTCGGGAGCGATCTTCGGCGTCGCAGGAGCGATGCTGGTCACTGGGCTACTGCACCCAGAAACGGTTCCCCGCCGCTGGAAGAACATCTTCGGCATTGGAATCTTGCTGGTGATTGTGCTCAATCTTGTCTTCGGCCACTTCGTCCGGCACATTGACAACTGGGCGCACTTGGGAGGCTTGATTACAGGACTGATTCTAGCCTGGATTCTGCCGCCCACACGCCTGGCCATAAGCAACGATGCGCGCAGCCGCGTCCAGCCAATCCTCATTTTGCCGGTGGCGATCGTGGTGATTGCCGCTGCCGCGACCGCGAATCATTCTTTCAAGACAAGGCAAGTCACCAGGCTCCTGGAAAGCGCCTCAAAGCTTGAGGCCGCTGGAAAGTCGGCGCAGGCGCGCGCGCTGCTCGGGCAAGCACGCAACCTTGAGCCGCATGATGTCCGCGCGCGGGAGATGCTTGGCCTGCTGTGCCTTCAGAATCGAGATTATGACGGCGCCATCCGGGAGTTTGCGGCGGCGCTGCGAGTGAATCCCTACGCAACCTCCGACGCTATTAGCCTTGCCACGGCCTATCAAGGCAAGAACGATTGGCCCAAGGCGCGCGACGTGCTAGAGGCCTCTGTGCGGCGGGACCCCCGCAACCCCGCTGCCCTGGAGTTGCTTGCCGAGGTATGCTCGCGCCTGAAGCTGTATGCGGAAGCCATCCAGCGTTATAACGAGGCGCTGAGCATCGCCCCTAATTTTGCGGTGGCGCAAAACAATCTAGCCTGGCTTTACGCCACCTGCGAAGACGCCCAGTATCGCAATCCCGCCCAGGCCCTTGTCCATGCGACCCGCGCCGTGCAACTTACGCAATCACGCGAGCCTGGCGCCATCGATACGCTTGCCGCGGCGCTCGCAATTAACGGCAAGTTGGATCTCGCCATCCAAGCCGAGGCGAATGCGGTCGCGCTCGACCCGCGCAATCCCCTTTACCAGCAGAATTTGATCCGTTACCGGGTGCTGGCGGGAAAGTAGGAGAGCGAGGGCTTGTGTAGCGGCGGCCTCTGGCCGCCGGATTTTAATAGTAAAGACCGGCGGCCAGAGGCCGCCGCTACAGAATCAGGCGCCGCCGACTTATGGCGTCACGTATAAAATCCGGCGGCCCCTTATAAGCTTTGCTTGCCGCTACAACCGCGCCTCGCGTTCACACCTTGGAGTATTCCACATGGATGGAAGGCATTCCATCCGGCTCATCCACCAAGGTAAAATCCTGAAAAATATTGGGGCTTTCGCGTTTGAGGGCGCGGTAGATTTCGACTGCAAGAAGCCGGATTTCCGTGTCTGCGTGAGGGCTGCCGCGCAGTTCGAGGAAGTGGCGCCAGGCGCGGGAATTGGCGGTGACAAAAATTTTAGTTTCGCAGGCGTTGGGCAGAACGGAGCGGGCGGCCTGTCGCGCCCACTTCCTGCGGTCGCGCGGACTCATTTCGGGATGCGTCTGCTGGACGTATTGAGCGGTAGCCTCGGCCATCTCCGCGTAAGCATGGCGAAGAATTTCAACCGTCTGCTCCCACTTCTGCCGCAGAGCTTCATTTTGCTGGTAGAGCGGGGGCACCACATAACGCGCCTCGTTTTCGTCCACGTAACGCTGCGAAAGCTGCGAAAATCCAAAACCGGCGCGATGGCGCACCAATTCGTGCGTAAGCGCGCGGCTGACGCCGGTGATCAAAAAGCTCCACGAGGCGTGCTCGAGCACGCTGCCGTGCTTGGAACTCAGGATGTTTTCAAGATATTCACGGCTTGTTTTGCGCCCCTTGCCGAAAGACATATAGCAAGTGCGGCCGGCGACTTCGTCCAGGATTTCCCCCGCCACGGTCGTGTCCGTGGAGAAGGTCATTCCCTCATCGTTTAAGAAGCGCGCCAGTTCCTCTTCCACAACGGACTGCCGGCCGAGCAGATAGACCTGCGGCTTGGTAATGAATCGCTGAGTTTCCAAAGATTGTCTCGCTTCCGGCCGCCGTGCGCATGAAGAATGCGCTCCCGGCGCGGCTGGTCAAGTAGAGTTGGGAGAGATGAACTGCGCGCTCTAAAGCTCAAAAGTTTTGGAAAGAAGCCTCTGCAAAAGCAAAAAGCCGCAAAGTTTCGCAAAGGAAATGGCATTCTTTAGCGTCTTTGCGCGATGCTGTTAATCTTTGACAGGCTCTCACGCCTGTGACGGCCGGGCTTCTTCGGCCGGTTTGCGAATATTGGCGTATTTCTTCTGGAAACGCTCCACTCGTCCCGCGCTGTCCACCAGCTTTTGCTTGCCGGTAAAAAACGGATGGCAACTGGAGCAGATTTCCACGTGCATGATGTCGCCGTGATACGCCGACCGGGTTTTGAACGTGTTCCCGCACGCGCAGGCCACGGTGACTTCATGGTAGTTCGGGTGAATATCTTTCTTCATCGGCTTAAACTTTCCTCCGCAATTTTAACGCGCCCTGGTCGAATAGCTTCGGGACGGAAAAGGCGCGAGATTATTAGTGTAACGGCCCCGGCCCAAGCTTGCAACCAAAGGTCAAAAAAGCAGTGGGCCCCTCTCCGCCGGAGTATCCGCGCGTGTTTGAGGTAGAGCGCGACTTTACCGTTCAGTCGGAGCGTCGTTCGCCCGCAAATCGCCGAGCGCGTATTGTATGCCGGCGAGCAAGTGTTCGAGGTAGACCGGCATCTCGTACATGTGTTCGTCGTGGCCGAGAACTTCGATGAAGACGCGGCCTTTGCCTTCGCGGCGGATCCAGCTCAACCCGTAATCGCCATCGGTGCGTCGTGAGGCGGCTGGTTCCTTATCCTTGTCCGCTTGGCTCATCTTCGAATAGTCGATGCTGGTGAGCTCGTGGACGTTCTTAAGTGAATAGGAGTCCTGGGCCATGGTGTAGGTTTCGTCGTGAATAACGAATTCCTGTCCGTGGAACATTTGGGTGAGCGGGCTTTTCTTGTCATCGATCTTCACGGTGATAACTTGCGGATACGGCCAATGCCACTTGAAGAAGCCGCCGATCATCTTGTTGTAATCAGGCCATGTGCCTGTGGGAACGAATGATTCCGCGGCGGCCATCGCAGCGCGCCTCTGTGCCGGATCGCCACGTCGGAATCCACTCATAGACGGGCTGGTGTGGTAAGAATCGACCGCCGCGTGAACGCCCGCCAGCCCTTTGCCGCTGCGGACGAAATTCAAAAGCGCCTGGCGGCGCTCGGTCGTCAGCTCCTTGTTGTTCGGATCATCAAGGAATTGACCGGTGGTGCTGGCAAGGAAGACCAGGTCGTACTGCTGGAGATTCTGCGCGTTGATGTCCGCGGGATCGTAAGTGATCGTGGTTGACCACGCGCCGGTCCGATCACCGAGTTCCTTAACTGTGGCTGCGGCGAGCGGGATCGAAGAGTGCACGAATCCAGCGGCCTTACAGAGCACCAAGATCTTGCGTGCTTTTTTTGGAGTTGCGTAAGCCTTCGTCGGAACCGCATCGTCCATGGCTACGACGTCCCAGCACCAGGGCGTCTTACTCCTCTGCGGAATGTAAAAACCCGCGGGCGGACGACCCGTCTTGCTGCATTCTCCGGGCCCAAGGCCGGGCGCGGGCGCGACAGGAACGCCGTTCGCTGCCTGCGCCGCCGCTCGTGGCGGGGCGGGGGGTGCGGCTTCCAGAGCATGTACTGTGTAGCCGGCAATGGCAAGCAAAAATGCCCCGGCAATCGCGGTCAAGCACTGAGCAATTCTCTTCTTCGATCCCATGGATCCTCCTTGATGCCCAATATTCTTAGCCTTTCTCGAGCCCTTTGTCCAGCATGAAATTCGTTGAATCCGTTTCAGGGGGTCGGGGCTTTAGCTCCAACGTTAACACCTGCATTCTCACCGCGGCTTCAGCCCCTGAAACTTCAGGACCTGAAGGGTCTGTAGCGGCGGCCTCTGGCCGCCGGATTTTAATAGTAAAGACCGGCGGCCAGAGGCCGCCGCTACAGCAGTCTGAAGGTCTCCTTTGAAAGCCAGAGTGATGGTCGGATCTGAAGGTCGCCCCTCTAGTGTAGTGCGTCGGAAATCTGTTTACTTATTGTGGCGGCCATCTGGAGTGCGGCGGCTTGCCGCCGCTTTCTCTAAGGCCAGCTTGCTGCCGTAAGTTCCTGATTCAGCGCCGCGAGCAAGCTCGCAGGCGCAAAGCGGCAGCAAGCTGCCGCACTCCAAAGCCATCGCATATATAAAGAAGCATTGGACGCACTACACTAGCAACAAGGATAAGCGGCGGCGCCTACAATCGCCGCTACGAACCGGAAAAACCCCCATTTTTGGCCACAAAAAGCCGTTACGAACCGGACTGGCCCTGGCATCTCCTTTGTTTTGTTGCAAATGCTCCGGTTCGTAGTGGAAATCTCCATAATTCCTTTGCATTCAATTAGTTGTGCCGATTTCGTCCGGTTCGTACTCCGGTTCGCGCCGGTTCGTGTTACTAATCTTCCTTTAGTTTCTATAACTTGCAAAAAAGTAAAACAATGCTTTTTTGTGCATTCGCTCCATTTTCGCCTTTGACCGGCTTTGGTTTAATGGCTTACGGCAATAATTCATGTGCACTAACAGACAATTTCGATTTCGGCTGTGTAGCGGCGGCCTCTGGCCGCCGGATTTTAGGGGTAGTGGTAGCCACGGCACGATGTTCGTGCCGTGGGCTTTTCTTTTGCCAGACCAATATCCCACGGCACGAACATCGTGCCGTGGCTACCACTACCACCTTTTAGATCTTAAGGACCGGCGGCGAGGACGCCGCCGCTACAACGCCAGCCGTGTAGCGCAGACCGCCGCCTTTGCGGTCTGCGGTCTTTAGAATGCACAAAAAAACCGCAGACCTCAAATACGGAGGTCTACGCTACAAAAAGCCTAGCACGCCACTTTGAGACTTTTGAGACATACGAGATAAATGAGACGCTTTTTTGCCGTTAGCTCCTGTGGTTTTCCGGCGCGGCTAGTCTTCCCCGGGAAGGAATACGGTGTGGCGCGGGGGCGGCATGGGTAGTTTACCCTTGCGCTCCTGCCACAGAATCTTGTTCAAGACGGCGGGGTTGTCTTGGTCCGCATGGGTAAAATCCATCTCCGCGGAAAGCTTTGCTCCCGGATTATGCGCCGCATTCGTCTCGTAAATCAGCCCATTTTTCTGATTGCGGTAGTTCGCGCTAAAGGGCGGCTGGTTGCCGGGACCGGCAAAGAGGGGCGCCATCACCTGGGCGCGCGCGTCGTTATTATTCATCGGAGGCAGTCCGAGCAGGACTTCCATAGTCCGCACCATGTTCACCGTAGTATAGAAATTGCTTACGACGGAGGGGCGCGCCCTTGATCCTTGCGCGTATTTGCTGATCACCAGCGCCGTGCTGCGGTGCGCATCGACATGGTCTGGGCCGTCTTGAGCGTCGTCTTCGAGGATAAAGATCGCCGTGTCGTTCCAGTACGGGCTGTGAGAAACCGCGTCCGCGACGCGGCCCACGGCGAGGTCGTTATCGGCAATCGACGCTTCGGGTTTTGGCATTCCGGGCCGGGTTCCCGCGGTATGGTCGTCGGGGATGCGGAGAATAATGAATTGCGGCAGTTCGGTTCCGCGCCCCGTTTTTCGCGCTTTCACGAATCCTTCGAACTCGTTCAAGAACTCGTCGGCCCGCAACTGATCGGGATAATCGAGCCGAAAGTCAGCGTATCGAGGATCAAAGTGGCCGGCGAGCTCAGGCATAGTGGCCTGATCGCGCGCGATCATGGGAACGGGCCAGGGCCACGGGCTGGGCGAGCCGTGCGGCTCGCCAACATTGGCAGGAAGCTGTTGGCCTTTGCGGACGAAGTCTATGGGGCACGCCTCGCCCGCGGGCAAGGGCGTGCCCGTTTTGGGCGATGCGTTCTGAGCGTGATTCTCGCCGCACCAGTGCGTCTCCACAAACTCGCCGTAGTTGCGATGCGTCAGCCCGTGCCGCGCCACGTTGGTCCAAATATATCCGGTGCCGGGCTCATCTACGTCTGGAATATCTTCCGCCAGCGGCACGGAGTGCAAAACTTCGCCTTCGTAGTCGTAGGTGCGCTCGGAACTGCGGTAGCTGATCTCCCAGGTTTTCTCAGTATAGTCGCTGTCGATGGCTGCCATCGACCAGACATGGCCGTTGCCGGAGACCTCTCCGCTTACGTAAAAATTGTCGAGCACGCCGAACTGAAGCGCCAGCTCGTGCTCATTGGGCGTGATGTCCCAGCCGTACATGGTAATCGCCGGGTCGCCATTGCCGGGTTTCAAGTCGCCGAAAATCTGATCGTAGGTGCGGTTTTCCTTGATGATGTAGATGACGTGCTTAATGGGATTCGAGCCGCCGGCAAAGTGGAACGCGGCGAGCGTCCGGCCCATGAGGTTGCTCTCTTCAACTTCGCGGCTGAGTTGAGGAAGGTCGCGGCGGGTCTCAGCAATGTTCAAGCGCGCCACCGAGCCGTGCAATAGCGTGGCGATATAGGTATACGAGCGATGCACGCGCTTCATTTCCGCGCTTGCCTCCGCCGGACTCAAAGCGTTGGCGGTGGTTCCTTCGCCTTTCCCCGTGGCAACGAGGAGATCGCTCCCTTCAACCGTCAGCGCCGTGGGATACCATTCGGTAGGGATGAAGCCTTCGGGCTTAAAAAGGCGCATGTTAGACGTGACACCATAAGTCGTCGGCGTCTGATTCTGTAGCGGCGGCCTCTGGCCGCCGGTCTTTACTATTAAAATCCGGCGGCCAGAGGCCGCCGCTACAGCCGATGACCGTCGCTGATTTATGGCGCTCTGTATAGATGATTGATTGGAGAGGCCCAGAAAATCCGCGGTGTTAAAAACAGCGACGTCATCGGAACCGGCGTCGGCGGCAAACAGCACTTTGCCGTCCCGGCTTTGGGCCAGAGCGTTCGGGTAGGCGCCGCCGTATTCTTCGCCCGGCATCTCCGTCGAAAGCAGCGCCACAAGTTTCCCATCCGCGACGCGGACAACAGCCACGCGGTCAGCGTTCGCAAGCGCGACATAGAGAAGCTTTTCGTCGCGGCTCAGCAACAGAGCGGAGGGATGGGAGCCGGGCGCGGTCGGCCGCGCTGGGCGGAGCAGGGAAATATGGCGAAGGACTTGACCCGTGCTGAGATTGAGTTCCGCCACGCTCGAATCATTCCAAAGGCTGCAAAAGCCCAGGCGTCCGTCCCGCGTGGCCACGACGCCATAAGGGAAGGTGGCGGGCACGTAGCGCCCGTGGCTTAGATCGAAGCGGCGCAGGACTTTCCCGCTGGTTGAGTCGAGCAGCAGAGCGTCATCCGAAAGATTGTCGGCCACGAGCAACCGCTCGCCCCCGCGGCCGTTGACCACAGCAATGCCGGCAGGGTATGGATCGGCCTGCCCAGGCGGAACAGCGCGCGAAACGGAGGTTGGATGCTGGTCCGCATGGAGAGGTTGAAGCGGTATCTTGAGGAAACCTTCGGGCGCAAGCTTGCCGCTCTCAAAGGAATAAACGGCGATGCCGTTGCCTGTGTCGCCGCTCGCGCGGCCAGTTGGGTCCGTGAGCGAGGCGAAGGAGGCGTAGAGCCGCCGCCCATCTCGGCTGAACGCGAGGCCAAGGAAGTAAGTCTGATGGGCTTTTTGATGCAAGCGCGCGTCGGGATAGTCTGTCAGCCGATTGTTCTTCAAATCCAGCACGGCAATGGATTCATCGTAAGAGGACTGCTCGGTGCCGTATCCATTATTCAGGATGGCGAGATATTCCCCGTCCGGGCTTAGCGCAAGGGCGGTAGGGAAACTATTCGTTTTTTGGGGGCGGCCTGGAACTGGCAACTGCAGCAGCTTGCTGGTTGAAAGATGGATCGTTTTGCCGCCTCCCGGAGATTGAGCATGGATAAAGACGACAACCGCGAAAGCGCCGGCGGCGATTAAAAGAACAGTTAAGAAATGTTTTGAGCGCAAAAGATTTCTCCCTTGAAATATTGGACGCTTACTTTACCGCGGTAATGGACTTGACCTCGATGGTTACGCCGTTCAGCGTTCCCTTGATGGCAACGTTTTCTCCGGCGAAAGGCTGTGCCTGCGCCTGGTCGCTGAGAGCATAAACTTTATGATGAGCATTATCGGCAAGCACGAACTTCGCGCCCATCCGAATACACTGGAGGGCGCACTGCTTCGGAGTATCCCCCGGCATCATGTGCGTGAGTCCGCACGCGCTGTCGCTGATGCTGCCGGTGAAGGTTCGCTCGCTTTGCGGTGGGAGCGGCGACGCCAAGAGGGTCCCTGCTGCGAGCGCGATCGCTGCGGCAAGGCAAAGCACGTGTTTCATAATGATTTTCTCCGGCTCCTGCCCGCCGCGATGGGGCGCTTTTCTTCCGCGCGGAAGATTGTAGCGGCGGCTCCTTAACTATTGAGGATTACAAATTATGTGGCAATTTTTTCTGTAGCGGCGCTCTCTGAGCGCCGAAAAACCGGCGGCCAGAGGCCGCCGCTACAACAGCGGTTTAAGCCCTTTTGAAAACCTGACTTTTATAAACGACCCTGTTCTACCTGAATATCAGTCGGGCAGGGGATAAGATAAGCTTTTTGATGAACGGTCGACCAGAATGCTGGTGAGCCTGCCGTTGATTTTTACCCAGACGCGCACCGTGTGCGACCCGAGCGATTTCGCGTAGACAACTTGGAAGCTCTTGATTTTGCCATAGTCGCCCTGCAGTCCCCAGTCATGAATGAAATCCCCGAATGAGTATTCGGGGGCAGGCTGCCAGAGCTTATACGCCTGTTTGAAATTACCCGTTTCGACCGCGGTGAGGAAGCGCGAGACGGTGCGCTCCTCGGGATAATCCCAAAAGGTGTAAGTGATGATACCCCCAATAATGATGAGGATCAAAATGAAGATTGGGAGGGGAATGTATTTGAAAATTCCCCTTTTCGGTTTTACCGGCTTTGCATCGAGCAACGTCATCCTTAAGCCCCCGCGATTAAATGGAACGTGCGCCGCATCCATCATATATGACACCGGGCGCGGCTCCAAGGGTTCGGATGCAAGGAGGATTTATCGCAAGGCATTGTGACGGCGTTCCCAAAGGGCTCACAGGGTTCGCCGGAAAAGGAGGGTGGCTGAAGTCATCATGATGAGGGAAAACACGACAAGGAAAGTAACGTCTCCCATGATGGCGGTGAACCCCGTATTTTTCAGGAGCAGGGTTTTGAACGCATGGACGGCGTAGGTGAAAGGGTCGACGATGGCGATCCATTTCATCCATTCAGGAAAAGCGTTAATGGGATAAATCGCGCCGCTCGGAAAGAAAAGCAGCGTGTTGAGCACGCCAAAGATTGACCTGGGAACCAGCGGGTCTTCCGTCCTGACCATCATTAGGAACATCATGCTGATGAAGGCTACCGATGCGGGCACAATGACCAGAAGCATTTTGAACAAGCGCAGAGGATCAAGAGGACTCGGAATGCCGGCAATGAGCGAGCCAAAAAGCGTGAGAATCAATCCTGCCAGAATTCCTTTCGTGGCTCCGGCAAGCGTGAAGCCAAGAATGAGCTCGGTCTTGCCAATCGGCGTCACTAGGTAGCCTTCGTGCACGCCGCGCGCTTTGTCATCGATGTACATGATGCCGCCGCCGATCATCGCGGTGATGAAAATGGAGAGCGCGATAGCGGCGGGCAAAAAATATTCGATGTAAGGCGTATAGCCGTAAAGCTCAACCGTCTGAACCGCGACTGTCGGCACAACGCGAACAGAAATGCCATTCTGACTATAATCCTGGGCCACGCTGTTAAGCGCCCCTTCGAGCGTGCTGGCGGTAAATTGGTCCGTATTATCCACCATCAAGCCGATCTGTGGATTGGCCTGCGCGAGCGTATTGCGCGTGAAGTGGGGTGGAATATTGATGACGCCGTTGAGTCGGCCATTGCGCAGATCTGCCATCGCGGCGTTGAGGTCGTGGTAAGGCATGGTCGTAAAAGTCTGCGCGGTTGCCTGGACGGCGTAGAGCATGTCGCGGAGCTTGACCGCCTCCATGCCGTGGTCCTGATCCACCACGCCGACCTTCAGATGCTTGATGTTGCCGCCGAACGCGTAGCCGAGAATAACGAGCTGCACCAGGGGAAGCACCAGCGACGCAAAGATCAGCATAGGGCTGCGCTTGAACATGCGCATGTCGCGTTCGATGATGGCAAGGATGCGGTTCATAGATTTTCAATCGATCTCAGGCAACACAACTGCTGCTGAAGGGGTGCGCCACTTATCTTGGCGCAGCGCCGTCAGCGGCCGCCGTAAATATGGCTCACGTCATACACTGCATTGTTATCCGCCGTATCGCGCAAACCGCGCCCGGTGTAATGGACAAAAACGTCGTCCAGCGTGGTGCTCTGGACGGAAAGCGACGCAATACCGGCTCCCGCCTCGCGGGCCGCATCGAAAAGTTTGACAGTGGTGAGTGGTCCGTTATTAGTCGTGATCTTAAATACATTATCCGATGCCGTTACTGCCGCCACGTCCGGCAGCGCCTGCAAAGTATCGGCCCACCCTTCGGGGACGCGAGAAAAACTTACCTCAAGCGTGTTATTGCCGGGAATGGAAGCCTTCAACTTCATGGGAGAATCGAGCGCCGCCAGCTTGCCGTGATCGACAATCGCAATGCGGTTGCACAACTTATCGGCTTCATCCATGTAGTGGGTGGTGAGTAGCACGGTTAAGTCGCGGTCCTTTTTCAGACGTTCGATCATTTCCCATACGGCGACGCGCGATACCGGGTCGAGGCCGGTAGTCGGCTCATCCAGGAAAAAAATCTTGGGCTCGTGCACAAGGCCGCGGGCGATTTCGAGCCGCCTTCTCATGCCGCCGGAAAAAGTCCGGACCGGCTTTTTCGCCCATTCGGTGAGCTGCACGGCCTCGAGGAGGT
>DASZAE010000137.1:0-36931 GCA_035945515.1 Terriglobia bacterium | reverse complement strand
GAGGTGTCTCCGGGAGCCGAAAACAGCCTCCCCGGAACACCCCAGACCGCGAAAACCTCTGCGGAAAAATCCATGATGGCCAACAATTCGCAGCGGAAAACAGCGAAAAACAAAAAAATCAGCGTTTTTCCGCAGCCTGTTCAGCCGCACCGACCAAGGATAGTCGGCGGCTTCCCAGACGGCCTTCAAAATCCGAATGACCTCCGGGCGGTAGGTGACGCCTCGCGGCCGCCGCTGCTTCCGGACCGGCTTCCCGGCTGCCGGAGGACCGTTTAGCAAACGAATCGCGTGCTTGCGGTGGTAGCGGCAATTGGCGCAGAACTCATCCAAAATGCGCCGCTTCTCCGCCCAACCGGCCTCCCGGTACCGATGATAAATTCTCTGCCCATACTCTCTTCTCGAAGCAAGACTCATGAGGTTACCCGTATCCATAACGGGTAACATTTTAGATTGCGCGATACGGACGATTGATAAGTGTCAGGAGATGTGTTACACTGCGTAACGTTACCATAACTAACGCAAAAAGGAGCCGTCCGAAGCCTTTGGGAGAACTCGAGCAACTGGTGATGGACTGCATTTGGAGACGCGGGGCGGCCACAGCTGAGCAGTGTCGTGAAGTGCTGCTCGCGCAACATCCCATGAAAGATTCGACAGCGCGAACCGTGTTACGGCGCTTGGAACAGAAGGGGCTCCTGCGGCACCGTGTGAAAGGCCGCACGTACATCTACTGGGCTGCTCAGGACCGCAGAAACATTGCCGCTCGCGCGGCTAGCCAGATTATCGACCGTCTGTGCGGCGGGTCCGTCGAACAACTGCTGACCGGCATGGTGGAAAGCGACGTGCTTGACGCCAAAGATCTCGAGCGGCTAGCCAGGAAAATCTCCAGGAGTAGGGAGGGCAAAGCATGAGCCCGCATACGATTCTCACAGGTATGCTCACCCTAGTGGGTCATCTGGTGAGTCCGGCGATCCGCTCCATTCTGCTGGCTCTGATCACCGCCGCCGCTCTCCGAATTCTGCATGTAAGGAACCCCGCTTTCCAGCTTGCCGCTTGGACCGGAGTCCTTTATGCGGCCACGTTGATGCCGTTTCTTGCGCTGCTCGGCGGACCATCGGTGCGGCTGCCCTTCCTTAGTGAGGCAGTGCATTCACGCGTCCCGGCGACTACCCGTTCGGCGGTTCGGTCGCCGACTGGCACAGGCAGTGTGAGTTTGCGGACGCGGACAGTGACCCCTCTGTCCGGAGCATCATATTCGGCATTTCAAAACGAATGGAGCGGAGGCTCCGACGCCTTGCCTGTTGCGATGCCGAATGTGCCGACGTTAGGGAGGGTTACCGCCCCAAGGCCGAGCGCATTTGCGAGATATCATGCCGCAATCGCAGCATGTTCACGGGTTGTTCTAGGTCTTCAGCTTCCTCATTTGGTGAACCGAAGACTCGTCGCGATATATTTCCTCTTACTGACTTTTCTCCTCGGCCGACTCGTCCTTGGGCAAGCGCTGAGCCGCCACCTGCGCCGCCAATCGCGCCCCGTTCAAGATCCCAAGGCGAGGGCACACAATCAACAAGCCGCAATGCGGGTCGGTTTGAAGGGCCCTCCCGAGCTAGCGGAATCGTCAGCTATTTGTGTGCCGGTTACGCTTGGCGTGCTGCGCCCAGTGATTTTGATCCCGACGGAGTGGCGTGATTGGAGCGAAGCCAAGCTCGTAGTCGTGATGGTTCATGAAATTTCCCACATCCGCCGTAAGGATTCCCTGACGCGCCTCGTGGCCTTGGTTTACCAGTGCTTTTTCTGGTTCAGTCCGCTCGCCTGGTGGCTGGCGGCGAAGCTGGCGGAACTGGCAGAGCAGGCTAGTGATCAAGCGGCTATCAGAGCCGGCACCGAGCCGACTTTTTACGCTGAAGTCCTGCTCGATTTTATCCGCTCACTGAATCACCATCAGAGGCGGACATGTTGGCAGGCGGTCCCGATGGCTCGCGGCGGGCGGGCACACGAACGGATTGGAAGAATTCTTGCCTCACAGGAGACGCTTATGAACGAACTCCGAAAGCCGGTTTTGATCTTGTTTGCGGCCTTCGCTGCGCCTTTCGTTTGGCTGCTAGCTTCGTGTCACCCTGTCGTGGTGGCTCGACCGTTACTCTCGCAGGCACATGCCCCTCTGACCTTGCATGGTGAATCAGAGGGACACATACTTTTGCTAGGTTCCCTTGCTCCACTCGCTGCCACATCGGCGACCCCGTCCCAAAGCCTGCATATTGGCTCCGGTGGGGCGTCGGCTATCGCCTCAAGGCAGCCGGTCCCCGCCGCTGCCGCTCCTCAGTCCCAGCACGATGAACAGCGGTCGTTCCACAGCGACTGGGACATGGATATTGCCATTATTTCCCCCAGATCAATCATCGCATTTGGTTCTTCAGACGATCGCGAGCATGCGGCGACGCTGCGCGAGAAGATGCCGGGTGAGTTCATCTGGTTCCTGCACGACGGGAATTCCTTTCTCATTCGCGATGCCCGAACTGTGCAGGCCGCTAAGGCCTTGGCCGCCCCCATGGAAGAACTCGAGAAAGGGCAGGCCGCTCTAGGAAAGCAGGAGGAAGAACTTCGCTCGCGGCAGGTGGAGCTAGACGAGAAAATGAAGGCTATGCGAGTAAATCTCCCAGCAGATCTTGCGGCACGGCAGGATCGTCTCAAGACGCTGATCCAGCAAATCCGCCCCACTGCAAGTCGGCAGCAACTTGCCGGCCTAGAGCGTC
Source organism: Terriglobia bacterium (assembly GCA_035945515.1). Lineage (GTDB taxonomy): Bacteria > Acidobacteriota > Terriglobia > UBA7540 > UBA7540 > RH2-MAG17b. Next base: position 34,181 of record DASZAE010000137.1, on the reverse strand, counting down.
ACCTGGGTGAACTGCAGGGCGAGATCGGCCAATTAGAAGGAAAGGCAGGAACCGTTGACGGGGCAGTCGGAGTGTGGGAGCGATCTCTCGCCGCTCAAGAAGGCAAACTGGGCCGACAGGAGCGTGAATTCGGAAAGCAGGAGGTTCTTGTTGCTAAAGAAACCTCACAGCGGTTACAGGCCCTGTTGGACAGCGCGCTGGCAAACGGGTTGGCAAAATCCGAGCGAAGGTAACGAGAGCTAACATGACTGGCTTAGAGGTATCAAACGGGTTGGTGACGCGCGGAAACGGCGAATTACTTGCTCCCGATTCGGCATTGCGCCCGTCGATTTGATCAACCTGGGTCCGAGCTTTTTGTCGCGAAACGATTCTCGACCTGGATCGCCAAGGGTTGAATTTCATTAGCTCGGTAGGCGAGAGCACGACTTAATCGACCGCTAGGATGTATTCGAAGGGGAGCGATCAAGTTTTTGTCCCGACGCCTTTGCATAGCGCTCGGAGAGCGGCACACGCGCTTGACAATCAGGCAAGGCGCTCGTGCACGAGGAATAGAGAGAGACACCACTGGGTCATATATGATCGATACGGGTCTCGACGGCTTGAATGTGCGGACTACCGATTCAAAGATCAATGGTGCTTGCACAGCGCCGCCACAGGGCGGATGGCGCACCACCCGGGATGGGCCCTCGCCATCGTGGCCTTTCGGGCCCGAATCGCAAGACGACGAGGCGAAGTAAATCTGCCGGCAGTGAGGGCCGGCGCCGGAGTTCACGATTGCCGGGACCAAAACTATGGTTGGACTGCCACAATTTCGGTTGCGCGGCTTGCTCAAAGTCACTATGGAGGTACCTGACCTGCAACACGGAGCGGTTGATTGTCGTTTTCCGCTTGACACGGTCTCTCTGGTGTTGCATAAGGTAAGGCGATAATCGAAATGTCGTGAACACGATCAGGGAGGCTGGCTTGGTGCTTAGTGAACCAGCGCCTCCGCCCGGGTCGCCACTGTAAATATGTAGCGGAGGGAGTCGCTCGGAGTTACGTTCATTGACGAAAGAACGGTGATGTTCATACGCTTTTTTTTGCACTCAGTAATTAACAGTGCCTAAGCTTGCTCAATTCCCTTGTTATTGGCCGGACACGGACAATTCAGCTTGTGCTGCAGTTATCTTCATATAACGTTATACTGCCGAACCGTCGGCTCGTGGTCTTTGCCGGGAATGAGTTAAGTCATGCTTTAGGCAATCAAACATGGGTGCTCAACTGAGCTTTAGCGCGCGAGATCTCGAGTATGAAAGCGAAAAACCTCTTGAGAACGCTTTGGGATGATGTGCGGTTCGGTGCACGCATGTTTGGGAAATCTCCCAGTTTCATGGCCGTGGCTGTTTTCACACTGGCCCTCGGCATTGGCGCGAATACTGCGATTTTTAGTCTTATTGACGCACTACTATTGCGCGAATTGCCGGTCGCGGAACCTTCAGATTTGGTGCTGTTGGGCAGGGCCGAGCCGGGTTACCGTCCTGGGTACGACTTTTCTTATCCGATGTACACGCTTCTCCGTGACAACCAGCGAGCGCTCTCAGGCCTACTCGCCTCGTTTACTACAAAATTCAACATCCGAATGGGTCAAGAGGGCGACAGTGTGACGGGAAGTTACGTAAGCGGCAATTACTTCCATGTGCTCGGCGTCCATTCGTTGCTTGGGAGAACCCTCACTTCTGACGACGATCGCCCCGCGGCACAGCCGGTCGTGATGATCAGTTACGCGTTATGGAAAGGCCTACTCGCGGATAGGCAAGACATAATCGGCACGACAATTTATATCAACGATGTTCCCGCCGTGATTATCGGTGTTCTGCCATCCTCATTTGATGGAGTCGATGTAGGCGAAAGATGTGAGGTTATAGCACCGGCAGCGTTAGTTTCTCAAACTATCCCTCAATTCAAGGTGCTAACTTCTGTGGGATACAATGCGTGGGAGGTTATGGGTCGACGTCGACCCAATATCGGTCTGTTTCGGGTGAGAGCCAATCTGCGCGTGCTGTGGCCTCATATCCTGGCCCGTCTCGGAAAGTCCGGGGAGAAAGAACAAATTGACGTGGAATCAGCTGCTTCCGGAGTCTCTAGTGGTTTGCGAAGACAATATTCGCAACCGCTGTGGATATTAATGGTGGCTGTGGGGTTGGTACTTCTGATTGCTTGTGCCAACGTCGCCAACTTGCTCCTTGCTCGCGGGAACGGTCGCCAGCGTGAATTGGGTATCCGACTGGCACTGGGCGCTAGCCGATGGAGGTTAGTCCGTCAGCTTCTCGTTGAGGACGCCTTGCTGGTCGTGGTTGGTGCTGCGCTAGGCACGTGGCTTGCATATCTAGGTAGCAAATCACTCGTGAACCTGCTTTCCACAACGCGTTCTCCCACATTCTTGGAGGTGCGCCCAGACGGTTTTATCCTGGCCTTTACTGCAGCCGTGACGTCCCTCGCGGTGCTCTTCTCCGGTTTGGCCCCAGCGATGCGGTCGTCAAATTTCAACATCAGTGAGATTCTGCACGGGGGAACACACGGCTCAAGCGGTCGCCATCAAACGCGGCTAAACCAACTGCTCGTAGTCGGTGAAGTTGCTCTCGCGCTTGTTTTGTTGATCGGCGCAGGATTGTTCACACGGAGCCTCTATAACCTTTACACGGTCAACCCCGGTTTCGATTCGGAGAATGTCATCACGGTCCATCTCAATTGGGGGCGCCTCCCCTTGCAGGGCACGGCTCGTGTGAATGCCATCCGTGACTCGTTGCGACGCGCCCGTGCATTCCCTGGTGTCCGGGCTGCCAGTTTTTCGAGTTATACGCCCTTTTGGGGCAATAGTTGGACAACAGCGGCAAGCGTCAAAGGCGAACCAACTAAGCCGTATCACGACGCAATTTGTTATCTGAATGCAGTCACACCAGATTACTTCGCCACTTTCGCCACACCCGTCCTGCTAGGTCGCAGTTTTTGGAGGCAGGATAACACCACTGCGAATAAAGTGGCCATCGTGAACGAGGCCTTCATACACTCGTTCTTCCCGCATGTGAATCCTATTGGCCGAGAGATCTCGCTGGCCGGAGTGGAAAATGATGCCCCGTTGGAAATTGTTGGCGTCGTGAAAGACGCTGTTTATTACTCGCCGCGCCGGGTGCCGCCGCGTCAAATCTACTTGCCGCTGTTCCAGGTGCTGAACGCCCCACCAGATTTGGCCTTCGAGATCCGTACCTCGGGATTGGTGAAGTCGCCTCGGGCAGCCTTGTTAGCGACAAGCTATGCCATACTCGGGCAAATCAATAGATATGCGACTGCCATTCCCGCCGCGCTCGAGACACTGTTGGACGACTCTATGCGGCAGGAGCGCCTCATGGCTATCTTATCGGGCGGACTGGGACTGCTCGCTCTAGCGCTTGCCGTTATCGGATTGTACAGCCTTGTGGGCTACACGGTTGGCCAGCGTACTCAAGAAATCGGCATTCGCGTCGCCCTTGGGGCGCAGCAGAGCAGCATCCTGTGGATGATAATATGCGAAGTCCTGACCCTTGTCACGATTGGCCTTGCAGGCGGCGGCGTCGCCGTGATAGCGGCGATGCGGCTGGGATCGACGCTTATCTCTAATTCGCTATTTGGAATAAAGCCAACGGACCCTGCCACTATTGCTATCGGGGCATTCGTGATGGCTGGGATTGGTGTTCTGGCCGGTTACATCCCAGCACGGCGTGCCCTGAAGGTGGACCCCATGGTAGCACTAAGAAAAGAATGAAGCCTATGGTCTTACCACAGGAACGGTGACGGAATGCACATGAACTCAGACGAAGCAGGCCAGCGCTGTAATAATCCGACAAGCTCCGTTCGACAATGGTCCGTTTCGTCGGACTACCGGCTGGCTTGGTGCAACGCTGGCACAACGACTGCAAGAGCTCCCAAGGTGTTGTAAGGTGCGTTGAATTGTGTGCATTTTCGAGTCCGTGCGGCGTCCCAATTATTCTGCTATGTAAGTCACTATTTTTGGCTCTTCTGGCTATTTAGTGGAACCGGGAGCGAGGTCGAGACCGCCGCAATGAAAATAGATGGCGTTGACGAAGTTCTGTTTGTTGCGAAATCCACGCGCCGTGTATTTGACCCACTGGATCTTGGAGTTGATCGATTCGCTGGCGGCGTTCGTCACCCGGTGTCGAAGGTACGTGATGATATTCTCAAAGCGGCGTTTCAGCATTCGTCCAACTTCGATCAGGGGCTTGAGCCGGCTGCGCGCCGCCCAGTTGTGCCACCAGCGGAAGTGCTTTCGCGCCGGCCGCTCGTAGACGTAGCAGAACATCGCCATGGCCGTTTCCTTCAAAGCCCAAGCTCGCGCCGTCTTCAGCCCGCTGTTGCGCAGCTGGGCAAACTCCTTGCGATCCTTGGGCTCCATCGCCGCCGGGTGCCGCAGCCAGTCGTAGCGCGTGCCGGTTAAACGATCATCACCTGCTGCCTTCAACGTCTTCTGTTCCCATCGCCGTACTTGATCCACCGCTTCTCCCAGATGCTTGGCAATATGGAACTTGTCGAACACTATCTTTTTCTCCGCTTCTGGTACATGCTCCCGAACCGACGCCACATAAGGGTCCCACATGTCCATCGCCACCGCCTCGATGCCTTCCTTCTGAGCTTCTTTTAAGGTTTTCCAGAACCCATCCAGACTGGCCTGTTGCCGCCCTTCGGCCATGTACAATACCCAGCCCCGCACCAAGTCATTCACCAGCGTGAAATAGCTATACCCTTTGTGGAACGCTTTCTCATCCACTCCGATCTTGGGGACGATCTCGGCCTCCCGCCGCTCCAGGCCTCGTTCCACCGCCCGTTCCATGATGCCGTGAATCTCGTCCCAGCTCAGCCCCAACTGTTCGCCCACCGCCTTCTGGCTCGCTTCTTTCAGCCACTCGATGGCCAAAGCCTCGAATAACGCCGTGAATCGGCTGGAAGGTTCCGCCCAAGGCAGATTCACCACCCGCACTCCGTGCACTCGGCTCGGGGTGGCCGAGCGTGCAAAATCGTCCGGTACTGGCACGTGTCTAAGTGCCGCCAGCCCCGCTCCGCTTGGTGGTCGTAAGGCTTGCCACAGGCCTCACACTCCGGACAAGGCCAACTCTCCACTTCTCTATGCTCCAAATAAACGTGGACTTCGCCTTCCCCCGGTTTCAACTCCACTCGATCCACGTACCACGGGGCTTCAATCCCCAAAATCCGCTGATACAGCTCTCGATCTTGCATGTCGAGAATTGTCGCACGAATCCACTAAAAACCCGGAATTCCCCTATTTTTCGGCTTCATCGATCAATATCCGGCCATGCCACGGTCTGGATTGCTAACGACCTCAACAAGCCCATATTTGGATAGGCGACCAACACATATGAGGATTTGGTTTGTGCTTTGCCCGATACGAGCGCCAAGCTCAGCCACACTGATGGGACCGCAGGTGATCCCCTCAATGACGTCGACGATTGTCTTCTTCCATTGCCCGTTCGCAACCGCTGCCATTATCGATTCCCTTTCAGGAGTGCGTGGGACCGGCACTCTTCGGATGAGCGTATCAGGTTTAAGTATGCTGGTCGCGTAATGTCCGTATAGGTGTTCCACAGAAAACTCGTCCAGACGCAGCCGACCTTGGTGCTCATCATCGCCAGGCGGTACGCGCGCTAGGTAATCCCATAACTCTTCATACCGTCTGATAATTATTTTCCAGTCGAACTTTTCTTCGGCTAACCTCCGGGCATCTTTGCCATAGCAAATGCGTCGCTCGCGGTCCAGCAGGAGCACTCTCAAAGAGCTTTCTAGCTCCTTCAGATTGACAGCAGTGCAGCCTGATAACACGTTGGGGGGAAAGGCACCATCGGAATCATCCCTGGACGTCTTCCCGACAGCCGGTAATAAGGTTGACACGAGGAACCCAGTCTTACCATGGACAACGAGGTCCCGATACCCACTCCAGTCAGAGGCGACAATCGGCAGCTCAGACGCCATTGCCTCTAGAAGAGTCAGTCCGAAGGTTTCTTGTAGGGTGTCGCTCGGCGACACAAACACGTCTGCATCATGATATAAGTGTAATTTTACCTCGCGCGAAGGGTTTGGAATTACATCCACACTTTGAGCGCAACCTATCGCTTGTGAGAACTGCCTCAGGGGCTCGCTAAGGCGTTCAAAGTCGTCACCGGCAATAGTCAACGTAGCGGAAATACCATCCTGTTGCAGGTGCCTCCAGGCGATCAGTAATGGATACAGATCTGCTTTGGAGCCAGTGGATAATCGCCCAAGATAGAGGACCCGCAATTGGCGTCCAGACGCGAATTCCTTCTTTGGAAAGGTCGAGACGTTGATCCCGAGAGGAATTATCGGCAACTGAATTGGAGGAGCCGGCAAGACCACTCCTATCTCTTTGAAGCATTCTTGTGTGTAGGAAAATATGTTGCGTATCGCCAGTTGGCCGGCGTTACTGGAACAAATTAGCGCATCATGCTGACCGAGGGTTGCCAGATATAATCTCAGGAACCCGCGAACCATAGACGTTCCATACAGGGAATGGATGATTCCCGTGACAGGCACCTTTCGTCTGAGCGCCACCGTTCGAATGCTTGCTAGGTGTTCTAGGGCCGGATGTAACGAGGCAAGCACCAACGTCGCAGACTCAGGGATGCCTTTCAGCTCCTGTTCATTCACAAACCGAATCCGGTTTGAGTTGCTTACAAACAGATCAGTTCGTCGAAGATCTCCAACCTCGGCAAACTGGCTCCTAGGGAACAACAGAACATCATACGCCGAATAGCGAACAAGAGCCTCGGCCGCCTGAACCGCGTAGACGACCGCTCCGTCGACCCTGTGTGTCGTTGGCTGCTGATCCTTTTGGACTTCGACGTTCGAGGGTAGGTGTTGCAGGTACAGAACTCTCATCTATGTCCACGCTCAACACAAACAAGCGGCCCGCGTTCGTGCTCGAAAACCGGATCTGACGCGTAGTATATCCTACTAGCTGAAAGTCGGTAGGTTTATGGGCGACTGCAAGTCGTGTCAAGGCACCGGATCACCCGTTGGGACCGGTCCACAGCATCGTTACTCAAAGCGATCACGCGTCCTCGGCACCTCTCCAGAATAGATGCTGGGAGACGACCGCCGGAAAATCGGTCGGATTAGATGCGGCACGGTGCATCTAAAGAACAGCGCACCAGCGGACGGTGCTATTTCGACAAACTGCGTTCGACCATGATCCGTTTCGCGGGACTATCGGCACGCCGGCGCGTTGAAATCAGCTCCCTGTGTCTCTAGTATCGATTTGATAGCCACGCACGACATGGCGCGCGGAGGCGCAGTTGCAGATTTCCCTTGGTCAGCGATTCCGTTGATTAGTTCTCCGCTTCGAGTACTCGGTCACGATTCGTCACACGCCCTTGCATATTTGCTGCGTCATGATCGTGCTACGCGCTTTTTGGAAATAGCTCTTAACTGCATATCACACGGTTAGCATAGCCCATCAAGCCTTCATAAACGCGCTCGATCGCAGGACACGTGTTAATCCGATTCGGCGTGCTTGAATTTTGGTTCGCACCAGCGCAGACGAAATGGTGTGGATATAATTGCCGGACCGTCTTCGCGTCCACGGGACCTAGCTTGCCTGTCAGCTGCTGAACCTGCGAGCTATAGTAAGCACGCGTTACGGCGTTTCCTTCCGGGATGAATTGGTGCGTATCGAGTTCGAGGTAGGCTAGTAACTGCTCAACGCGATATAGCGTCGTGGTGGCTAAACGCCATAATGTCAACAAAGTGCCGTCTTGCCGACCGAAATCCGTCAAGCTTGCTTCTGAGTGCAGGTCACAAACAATGCAGGCCATGCGAACGCATGTGGCTTCGTCTCCTAGTGAACGTGATAACGCAAAGCTTCGGGAGGCGCTAGAGACCGCCGCCTGAAGGTCGCCGCATGAAATGCATCGAAGCGCAAGTACGTACAGCGCCCGCTTCAATACGCGGTTGCATCTTCCTGATTCGGCAAGTTGATCACAATAAGCGGTCATTTTTTCCGCAACCGAGGATGCTAGATCCTGACGACCAGCGGTTAAGTAGACGTCACAAAGCAAGCCTAGGACACTTGGATCCGGATTGAGATCCTTCTTGCACAGGCTCCACAGCTCAATCGCCTTGTCCAAAGCTGATCGCAATTCGCCTACAGACAGAGAGTACCGGAGCTCGCCTTCCACAAGGTAGCGTATTGCGTACGTCTTCTCGACGCCATCCTCGCGGCATTGGCGGAGGAACCTCTGCAGACGAGGATATTCTTCATTGAGGAGACATGCGCGTACCGAGTCGGCGGCATAGGAATTTGTAAATGTTCTGACAATATTCCTGTCGCAGTTCTGGATATCCTGGCAAACCCCAACTGAAATACTCCTTCCGTTGATCTGGAGATCGTAGTCACCCCTGATAAACAAAAATATCGATCGGAAGCGCAAAAGAGCATCCTCTGTTTGGCCTCGAATCCATCTTAGACGTCCGATGTTGGCGCAGGGTTGAAGGAGCGCAGAAATCCAGGCGCAGTCGCGCGTATGGTCGAAGTATTCCAAACATAAGTTCACTGCTGCGCTGCACAATTGCTCGGCGGCATCATGATTTCCATATTGATATTCAGCTAGAGCGGCTAGATTGAACCAGCTGGTTATCTTAGTCGGCGTCGGTATATCTGACTGTTTATGAAGGTTCGCATCCATATCAGCTAGTATCTCATTGGCAGTCTGCTCCAGGTTCCCTTTGATCCGCTCCTCAGGAGCAGACAGCAGGCAGGAGCGGTCTACCCGCCTTATGAGAGCAGGGATGCCTGGGCCCGTATTCATGACTCGCTACCCCGCGACATATCACGCAACCTTAACTGTGCTAGAACCCTACGGAGGCTATGATATCCGCGCATCACACGCCTAGTTGCAAACAGAATTGCCTGCAGCAATCCGAAAATAAATAGAAAAAACAGCAACAAGGCTCTGGCCGCACGAGAAGACAATGGTCGCGCCGCAATGAGATGACATATGTGCTCCAAATTGTGCGGCGCGCTAATCACGCGATGTGGAAGCAGCAGCATAAGGTGATAAGATATATTCCCAAAAAAGATAAGGCTGGAGACGCAATACACGCCGAAGAGCAACTGCAACTGCGGTGAGAAAGGGAATAGTTGGGGTGTTGACTCCCGGGAGGTCCGGTCGAAAATAGCCCGAAATAAGAAACGCCAGAACTGGGACGTTGCACGACGTATATTTGGAATACCGGTAAGGTCTGTAATCAACCAATAGCCATCGAACCGGAAGAAAGGGTTTAGGTTGATTGCCGTTGATAGAAGTGCCGACTTACTGATGATAATCAGGACCGGACTAGAAAAGTGTTCACCCATCAGGATGCAGATGGCGGATATCAATAAATGAAAATATATTCCGGCCACATCCACGATGGCCCGATGTCGCCGGTCTAATACCCAACTATCCGTTGTGTCTGCGTAGAAAACGGGCCATATTAGATAGAGGCCAATGCCGATACTGCCGGGTTTGCGGCCATACCGCGTACATGCAGCGCAGTGCCCGAATTCGTGGAACAATACCGCTGCATACGCACCAACCCATACTGCAATCCACTGCTCCGGTTTGAACGAAAGTATGTGAGGGTGCTTGTACGCCGAGGAGAACACAAATTGCGCATGTATGACCAAAATACAAACGATAGCAACTAACGCTGGAACTGGCGCGAAGAGAAACTCTAGGTTTCGGACTATGCGGCTCACAACATCGGCGGCTAGAAAATCCCACCTTATAAATAGATATTTCTTCTGCGTTGTATCTTCGGATTCATGGGGTTCCGATACCGAAGTCGTTATAAACCGACTGAATGGCGGTTGTCCTAATACTTTGACGAACGGTTGCTCTCCGATGTTCAAGTTGTGCGCTATCGCATATTCGTCTAATTCTCGCTGCGTTCGCGGGGTCCGGAGGAATTCGAACACCGCGGCAGTACGAGAACTTAGGGCAAGATGGCGACCCTTGCGGTAGGCTTGAAAGGTCAATTGTGGCGTGCTGCCATCGAAGGGACAAATGTTGACATCTGACTTCAGGAAGTACGTAGCCTCATTCATTCCCGTCGTCCCCTGTAAGTAAGGAAGGGATGCGTACGCCTTCCGAGGCGTCAAGCACCCCTTCGCGATCGGCTAAAACTCATCAACAAAAACTACCGTTGGTGCAGCCGTTGTTCGGTTCGCCGATGCAACTTTGAGTGTTGTGGCAGCTCGTATTGTCGTCTGCTCCGAGATCTGAATCTACGATCGCAACGCCGAACTCGAGTCTCGGATCTAACTCGACCGCAAAAAGATCTTCGGGCTTATCTGCCGGTTGAAGGGATTCATTCTTGTTGGAATCGGACATAATCATATTCCTCCTTTCAGATTGAGAGTGTATTAGACGAAGAGTGCCATTGCAGATTCCATCCATCAGGGATTGGCTTTTTCCCGGCCGGGCGTATCTGCGATAGTTAAATGGGCGTCCCCCGATGAGCACTATGCCCCCCCCACTGCTATGGTGGCCAGCCTAGGTAGCCTATTCAGGCCCGAAGGTTACTGTAACCTCACATGCCAGAACATTGTTCTTCAGAAGGTTGTGAGGCGTTCGGCTCGAGGTGAGATTCCAGCCGCTGGTACCTTCCTGAGTTTTGTTGAATATGCCAGATGGACGCTAGGGTTCGGTGGATTTCGTTCTTTTCTCCCGGACAGGGACGCTCACCCGTCTCAATCCGAGGAATCGGACAAGAGAATCCTTGACACACTGGCACGTAGTGGCACTTCTTGCAGACCGTGTCCTCTTCAAAGTATGGCTTGACCCACTTTGTAAACTTATCGACGTCTATCTCAGCCCGGCCCTCGCGCGTTAGATGACCCACGACGTTATAGTCACGTGTATCGAGGGCGATGGTACACTTCATGATTTTGCCATCAGCGCCAATGATAAGATTGTAGGGCCTGGCCGCATAGCACACATTGAGCGCACCTCGGGCTTGGATGTATGGCATGCGAGTTTCAACGCTGTACCCCCGATCGGATGCAAGCACGGTAAGCTTTTGGCGCTCTCGCTCTCCGCTTAGACCGCAGACTTCTAGCCTGTCATCGTTCGGACCGCCCCACTTACCCACAGGATAGAACCTGAGAACAAACCGTCGGTCGTTCTGGAAAGGCGAAAACGTATCCAAGAATGCATCGACTTGTTCGGCGTTATGTTGGTTAAAATTCATTCGAAGGATTATCCGGAAATCGCCGCGTACGTCTTTTATCCCCATCAAGTTGTTGAAGATCGTCGAAAAGGTTTCACCGCCACCTTTTAGTGTGCGCTGCCTATTGTGATCCTCCGGCGTGCCGTCGACAGTGATCTGAAATGTCTTAATGCGCCAACGTAATAGTCGGCCGAAAAGGTTGGGAGTCAACAAATATCCGTTGGTGGTCATATCCGACGAAAAACGTATTCCGTGCTGGTCACAGGTTTCTTGAAAGACCGGAGCAACCTGCTCGATAGCCTCTAGCCCGAGCAGCGGCTCTCCACCAAAATAGGAGACGCTGAACCTGTTGAGGCGGGGTGCCCTGTTACAAAACAGCGTGATGATGGCCTCACGCACCCAAGGTTCCATTGTTGCTCTCGGAAACGTTTCGTAGCAGTAGGCGCAACGGAAATTGCACTCTTCAGAAGTCAGAAGGATCAGTTCGAGTTCATCATTTCTGTACTGATGCTTACCGAATAGCAATCGAACTCTGTCCAGTTCATTCGTATTGCGACGAACCAGATAACCGCGCTCGAATAAATATTTAGTTAAACCTTGCAGTAGGCCTGTAAACCCGGCTTTGTGCAAAAGACTTTCAAGAGCGGGCACAACGGAAGGCGGAAACCCGGTGAAGGCACCTGTATAGCTATTGTAGATCACCATGGTTCCATCGGGAACCAGAGTTCTCACGTTAAATCTGGACGGCACAAGCTCTGCAGATTCAGGGAGTTTCTCGATCTGTATTAAATCAGATCTGGCTTCCATGGTCTTCACTCCATGTGACTCGGGGCTAGCTTTCAACACAATCGATGTCCAAATCCAACTAACATTTACGCCTCAATGGGCGTTGCCGTCAACCTGCAAAATGCTACACGCTTTTACAGGTTTGCCAATATGCGAACCTGGGATGCAGACTCATAAATGTCTGGTGCCGAGAAGGAAGGGCAGGACCTGCATGAGACCACCTGCTTTGAGTGCGGCGAAGCTTGGTTGTACAACTGCCGATTCTTTGCAGGTGACCCGGATCCCACATTTCTGCGAAAACCTACGATAAGCCCACCTTAAGACGCCTCCTTACCACTGGATTTCGCACATTTGTGGCTCAAACCCAGCTTTGTAGTGAACCCTTGAAATGAGACAGTCCAGATGGGTACACTTTGCTTGGAAAGGAGAGCAAAGTGAAGCGGAAGCGGTATTCGCGGAAGTTCCCGCGGAAGGCAGTCGAGCGCATGAGGACCTGCGAAAATGTGGCCCGACTGGCAGAGGAGTTGGGAGCCACACCGCGCTGCCTCTACAAGTGGCGCCGGAAGCTCGATCTCGCAGAGTCCGGGGAAGAGATGGCACGACCCAGCACACACGAGGCGTCTTTCCGTAAACAGGCCCAGCAATTGAAGCGGCTGCTGGCAGAGAAGGTCCTGGAAGTGGATTTTTCAGAGGTGCCTTGCAAAAAGTCGAGGCTCGACGCCAGCGGAGCGGCGGTTCTGGCGAGACGGCATCTACGAGCAAATCCGGGAAGTGATGCCGCGGCAAGGCGGCCTGAGTATCGAGCGCATGTGTAGGCTGGCCGGGGTTAGCCGGGCCACCTTCTACTGGACTTTGCAGGAGCAAAAACCCGTTGAGGAGGAGATGGAAGTACGGTCGGCCATTCAGCAGATTGCGTTGGAACATCGGCGCCGCTACAGGTATCGGCGGATCACGGCGGAACTCCGACGGCGGGGAATGACCGTGAACCCCAAGCGAGTTCTGCGGATGATGCGAGATGACAACCTGCTGGCAGTGCAGCCGCGGGGATTTCTGATGACTACGGATTCGGATCACGGGTTCGAAGTCTGCCTAAACCTAGCGGGGCGGATGAAGTTAACCGGTATCGATCAGCTCTGGGTCGCGGGCATCACCTACATTCGGTTGAAAGCGGAATTCGTTTATTTGGCCGTGATTCTCGATGGGTACTCGCGGAAAGTGGTGGGCTGGGCGTTGGAGCGAACGCTGGCGAGCCATCTGGCGATCGCGGCGCTCAACCAGGCGATCGCGGAACGGCAGCCGCCCCGCGGCTTGGTTCATCACTCGGACCGCGGAGCGCAATACCCCTGTGCGGAATATGTGGCGGTTCTCAAGAAACACGGGATGATTCCGAGCATGAGCCGTCCGGCTAATCCGTATGACAATGCGAGCTGTGAAAGCTTCATCAAGACCTTGAAACGGGAGGAAATTCACGCGCGCCGATACGAGAATCTGGAACACCTCAGGGCGAACATCACCGAGTTCATCGAGGAGTATTACAATCGGCAGCGGTTGCACTCTGCGCTGGACTATCGGTCTCCGGAAGAGTTCGAGAAGCAAACTCAGTCTGCGAACGCAGCACCAGATTTCCAAAGTGCAACCGTGAACTACTTTGAGAACGATGTGAACGAGAAGGGGATTTCTGAATTGCTGATCGGGGAAGGGGACTCAATCGCCGTCCCCTTCCCCGAACCCCATCCCCTGCTCGGATATCCGGGGAAGGCTCAATGAAAACGGGACAAAGTGTGAACATCGAAATTGTCTCACTATAGGGATTCACCCCACGGAAACGAGTACAAGATCGGTACAACTTGAGCGTTCCGAAAGTGTTTTTCAGTAACTTGCGGTTGCCAACCGTGCCGCAAAATCAACGAGTTAGCCTTACCTCAGCAGCCTGTCACGCATGAGGTCGCGGGTTCGAGCCCCGTCGTCCCCGCCAGCTTTTTTAATAACTTACGCGGATTTCAACTTTCCCGCACCAGTCCTCTACTCCCTCACTATTCTTGTGCGCAGGGTTGAAATCTCTCCCCTCACTCATATCGCAAGATCATCTGGATTCGCTGATGACAACGGCCTGCGCAGCGCCAGTAATATCGCCGCGGCCTAAGAAGCGCCCGCGGATCAAGGGGATGCGCATGGTTTTGATCATCAAGCTTGCTCCGGCAGAAATACCGCGACGCACTCTGGTCAGGAAACCGCCGGCAACGCCCCTCACCCGGCTCGCTCCGCTCGCCACCCTCTCCCGCCGGGAGAGGGCAAGAGGCCGGGATTACATCCCTCTCCCGCCGGGAGAGGGCAAGAGGCCGGGATTACATCCCTCTCCCGGTGGGAGAGGGTGCCCGACGAAGGAGGGTGGGTGAGGGGAATCGTCCCGAGGAACTTGGCGCCGGAGTAAGCTTGATATTCATATAGTTAGGATTTGGCTTTACTCAAGCCGCAAGGCGCTGACTGAATCGGTTCTGTCGTTGGCCAGAATCCCAGCCGAGCCTGATGTAACAAGCCTTCGTCCGAATTCCAACCCTTGAGATCAGAATCCCGGGACACCCGCTTTTGCGTATGCTGGCTTTGCCAACCGCACCTCGAACCTCAGCGGATCCGTGCCGATCTCACAAGCTCCAAAGCGGCTCTGTGCGGATTCTTCCGCCACAAAAACGGCGCGCTTGAGAAAATAGGTGATCCGGTCCCGATATTCTTCTGCGCTCACGCGCCTGGGGGAGAGAGATTGACATTCGACCCAGGACCTCTATAATGTGGCCGTCTGATGAAACTCAACCGCCGCGCGTTTCTGGGTTCCGTTTCACTGGTGTTTGCCGCACTTGCGGACGCTGCACGCGTGGCGGCGCCAGCCAACCGGAACGTTAAATGGGCGCTTTCCTCGGCACTGTGGAGACAACTTCCCCCATATTCCTTCAGCAGTATTCTCGACGTAATGCAAGAGACGGGCTTCATTGGGATCCGACTTGCCGGCTTTCCGGCGATTCTTCACCACTATGGGCTGACTCAGGCGCAATTGCACCGGGAAGTGTTCCGCCGGGATCTCCACGTCGTGACCATTTCTTTTGGGGGCCGACTGGCAGATCCGGAGCAACGCCGCCAGGTGCTGGACAGCGCGCGGACGGCAATGAACTTCCTTGCCGATTTCGGCGCGAATCACTTGGTTGTCTTTTCTCCTCCACGCAATCGGCCTGAAATGACCACGCCGGCTGCTTTCAGGGAGCTATGTACGCGCTGCAACCAGATCGGCGAGCTGGCGGGCGAAATGGGGTTCACGGCTGGACTTCACAACCACTTGGGGCAAATGGTGCAGACGCAGCAAGAGATCGACCGCTTCATGTCCATGACTGACCCGAAGCTCTTCGGCCTGTCTCCGGACACGGCGCATTTGTACATGGCGGGCTGCGATGTAGTTGGAACGATCAACCGGTACAAGCATCGGATTCATTTTCTCGACTATAAAGACGCCAGGTGGACAACACCTGCACACAATCTGGCGCTGCCAAACGGGAAAGTGTTGGCGAAAGGTTCGCCCCAGGCGCGATTCTTTGACAGCATCTATGATCTAGGCGACGGAAACGTGGATTTTCCGGCGTGCCATCGCGCGCTGAAGAGCGTGAGCTACAAAGGATGGATTTGCGTTGACCTCGATATTGCGCGCATGGGAGCCCTCGTCAGCTACGAGCGGTGCGGCAATTACGTAATCAACAAACTCCAGCCGATTTACCTATGAACCGCCGTGAGTTTCTAGCCGGAGCGCTCTGCGTGGTCCCTGCCAAGCCGCTCGCGGCATATCCTATCATTGACGCTCAGGTTCACGTCTGGGTGAATGACTATCGATATCCTTGGGCGCGAGAGACGAAACATCCGCCCAAAAGCAACGCGACCTGCGCGATGCTGCTGGATCTGATGAAGACCAATGGTGTTCAGCGGACGGTGCTGGTGCAATACATTGGCTACCGCTGGGATAACCGCTATGCGTTTCACTGCCTGAAGGAGCACCGGCCTTACTTCATGGCTGTTTGCCGTGTGAATCCGTTGGACCCGGCGGCGCCCGACCAGCTTTCAAGGCTAACCGCGCAAGGGTTCCACGGCGTTCGCCTTAGTCCGGCGGGCAGTGCGGAAGGTGACTGGATTCGAGGGGCGCTCATGCCGCCACTTTGGAAGCGTGCCGAGTCGCTCAGAGTGCCGATACAAATCTACGCGCCCATTACCCGCATGCCCGATATAGCGACCTTGATCGAACAATGTCCTGGCCTCGACGTAGTGATCGACCACATGGCGGATTGCCCGATTGACCAGCCGGACCAACTCAAAAAACTCATCGCTTTGGCACGTTATCCGAGAGTATTCGTCAAGATTTCTCATACCTGGTCGATCTCCCGGGAAGCCTACCCGTGGCGCGATGCACAGCAATATGTCAAACGGCTTTACGATGTCTACGGGCCGAAGCGGCTGATGTGGGCGACGGACTGGCCTGTGTGCCTGAAGTGGACGACTTACCGTCGGACCCTCACCGTCGTGCGGGACAGGATGACGTTCCTGAATGAGGAAGACAAGAGCTGGATTCTTTCAAAGACGATCGAGCGTGTGTGGCCGTTCACCTGGGATACCAGGGCACGATCTTAGGCATCTTGCGGATCGCTTGAAGTAAGAGACCGGAGCGCTCATAGCCCGGCCATTTTACAATGCGCAGCCTCGCCGAGGGGCGGCGAACGAAAGGCAAGACCAGCGCAACGAGCTCACTTCTCCTCCGAGGACTGAGGCACTTCAACTCCACAGGGGGGGATACGATGTGCATAGGCTGTACCAAATGGCAGCTCGAATTGACTTTCGCGCGGTGGTGTGTGATTCTTTGAGGCGAAATTGCTCCCGGACAACGCCGAATTTCAATGATTCCGTAAAGAGCTCATTAATGTCTTTTCGGTTAAACGACCGTTCGTTTCACGGAAAGGCGCTGCGGCTGATGGAATTTGCGGGGCTCAGGCTGACCGAAATTGTTTACAGCCCGAACCTGCAAAATCCGAGACACGCCCACGAATACGCATACATCGGGATTACGTTAAGAGGCAACTCGACGCAGCAGTGTGAAAACCAAGTGCGGTCTTCCAGGCCCTGGACCGTGATGTTTCATCCTGCTGGGGAAGTGCATTCCGATCAATTTCATGAATCGGGAGCGCATGAGTTCAATATTGAACTTGCTCCGGAACGCCTCGAAAACCTGCGCCGGTGCTCGCTCCGCGTCGATGCGCCGATGAACCTGAACGGCGGTAAAGCCGGCTGGGTGGCGGCGAGGCTTTACCGTGAAATGCGCTTCATGGATGATCTGTCGCGGGTGGCTATTGAAGGACTCACGATTGAGCTTATGGCGGAGATTCTGCGCCAAAATCCAAATCTTCGAGGCGCTCACCCGCCGTTGTGGCTTCAGCGCGCCGATGAATTGATTCACGACCGTTTTGCCGAACGGCTGACGCTTTCGGAAATTGCGGAAGCTGTGGGCATTCACCCGGTGCATTTAGCCCGCGAGTTTCACCGGTGCATGGGTTCAACCATCGGCCAAACACTGCGTCAATTGCGCGTCGATATGGCGCGCCGGTTGCTTCTGGAAAGTGACCGTTCGCTGGCGGATATCGCGCTGGCGACAGGCTTTTGCGACCAAAGCCAATTTTCCAAAACCTTTAAGATTGTTGCCGGCCTCTTGCCCACCCAGTATCGCCAACTCAACTCCTGCCGCTAATTTTCTCCAAATTGCTAAACCGTCACAAGACAAGCGGGAATGCATTGTCGTAGAAACGTAACGTCTTTGTAATCGACGGCTGACATTCCTAGGGTCAAGTAAACAGAGTTTCTAAGTTAAGGAGAACGGCTATGTCTAAGCGAAATGTTGTCGTTGTCACCGTGCTTGCGCTCGGCCTCTATTTTGCCGGGTTGCCGGTTGCCCTTCGAGCACAATCGACCTTCGGCACGGTGATCGGAACGGTCAAGGACGCTTCCGGGGCCATCGTGCCGGAAGCAACTGTGGTGATTACGAACACGGACGAAGGCACGGCCCGAACTGTCACGAGCGACGCGAGCGGCAACTATGAGCTCGTCGATGTTAAGCCGGGCCACTATTCGGTCAGCGTCACCAAAACGGGCTTTCAACGGTCTGACGTGACGGGCCTTGTTCTCTCCGCCCGTCAAACGCTGCGCGCCGATGTCTCGTTGCCCGTCGGCCAGATCACGCAGTCGGTGACCGTCAATGGCAGCGCGTTGGGAGTCATTGCAACCGATACGCCCACGGTGTCGTCCTCCTTCGGCCATCTTGAGATTACGAATCTGCCCACCAACTATCGCGCTTCCCCGAACGGCAACAGCCCGTACTATCTTCTGACGGTGCTGCCTGGAATCCAATCAGACAACGGCGGCAATCTATCGATTCAGGGCTCGCTGCAAAGTCAGTCGGCATTTACGGTGGACGGAATCTCCACGACCGATATGACGGGGAACAGCCCGCTGACGCAAGCCTTTCCATCCGCCGAGGACATCTCGGAAATGCGCGTACAGGGCGTCGGCGCCCCGGCCGAATACGGCGACCCCGCCGATGTGACCACCACTTCGAAGGGCGGAGCCAACGCGCTGCACGGCAGCGGCTTCGAGTACCTTCAGAACGCGGCCCTTAACGCCATCCCCTTTGGAGCAACGTCCAAGCCGAAATTGGTGACCAACGATTTCGGCGGCAGCTTCGGCGGGCCGGTCGTGATTCCTCGCCTTTACAATGGGCGCAACAAGTCATTCTTTTATGTTGATTATGAAGGTTACCGTTCCCCGCGCTCGCAAGTGCTCCAGAACACCGTGCCGACCCAGGATATGCGCAGCGGCAACCTTGCCAACCAATGCCCGCAAGGATTCACCAACGGAATTTGCAATAACTCCTCGAACCAGATTTATCAATTAAATGGCCAGCCCTATCTCAACAATCAGATTCCAACCACAGCCATCAATCCCATTACTGCGAAGTTGCTGTCGCTTTATCCTTTGCCGAATAACGGCAGTACTTTTACAGGCAACAATTACAACGTGAATGAACCGGCCAATCTTGATTCGAACACGTTTGACGTGCGCGGCGACCAGAATATCGGCTCGAAGTTTTCCGTCTGGGGGCGGTATACGTATAAAAACATCAACCAGCTTTCTCCACAACAACTGCTGTTCCCCGTCACAACCGATTTCAACGATTACAGAATGCTGGTTATTTCCGCGACGAATACTCTGAAGCCCACGCTGCTGAATGAGTTCCGTTTTGGATTCACGAACAACCCGAATGGAAACGCCAACCCGTTCAAAGGCGCGGCGTTCACCAGCACGCTGGGCTTGCAAAGCATCAACAACCTGTGGTTCAATGGGGCGCCGGAAATCGATTTCAGCGGCCAGACAACCAACGAGAACGTCGACCGGCTGAACGGCACGAGCCAGTCGCGCGTGATTGAGTATGTGGACGACCTCACCTGGATCAAGGGCAACCACACATTCAAATTCGGGGCGGACACCATGGGGATCGTCGCGGATACCACCCTCGGCTTCTTTGGCGCTGACAATTACGGCACATTTAGCTTCAATGGCCTCTTCACCGGAAACGATTTTGCGGATTTCCTGCTTGGCCTGCCTGCAAACTCAGACCTCGACAACGTCACCAACGATAATGACGGCCGCAGCCGCCACTGGGCCTTGTACGCCCAGGACAGTTTTCACGTGAACTCGCGCCTGAGCCTCGATTACGGCGTGCGGTGGGAATATCACCCCGGCTATTCCGACGCGCACGGCAACATCGGGAATTTCAACAATCACGTGCCGCTCTCCGGCGCGACGCTTTATCCCAACGGCTTTGCCGCGAACCTCGCTCCAAATTTCCTGCAATCGTTTGACGCCTGCCCGCTCGCCGTGGTTCCTTTAACGGCAACGGACCCGGCCAGCCTCAACGGAGCGCCATGCACGCCGGTCCTGACCGCCACGCAGGCGGGCTATCCGCAAGGTTTGCGCCTCACGTCGAAGCGCTTGTTGCCGCGCTTCGGCTTCGCCTACAAACCATTTAACAGTGACAATACGGTGGTGCGCGGCAGCATCGGCTCCTATGAAGCAGCGACGCTGGGCAGCGTTTTTTACTCGCTCACCGGAACGCTCCAGGCCTACACGCGGACTTTTGACAACCAGCTAAGCGCGAACGGTCAGCCATTGTTCACATGGCCGGAAACCGCGACAGGCGGCTCCGGATTTACTGCCCCTCAGTACGGCACGGACTATTTTGGCACCGCGAACCAGGTGAACTGGAAAGAGCCTTACATGGTTCAATGGTCCATGTCCGTCGACCACAACGTCGGCCTCAACACCGGCTTGCGCGTTACCTATATCGGTGAAAAAACCACGCAACTCGTCTGGGCGCCAAACTGGAACGAGTCGCTTCCGTCCACCATTCCGTACGATCTTCAGCCTCTCAGCAGCCGCCCGTACCCAAATTGGGGCCGCGTGGAGGCGCGAGATACGGGCGCGACCGCGAATTACAACGCTCTTCAAGTTCAGGCGCATCATCACTTCGGCGGCGGGGTATCCTTCGAGAGCACCTACACCTACGCCCGGAGCCTCGCCGATAATCAAGGTCCACGCACGACGGGCGGCTTCTGCGGCGAGACCGCGTGCAACCGCTCAGACGACTATTACAATCGCGAGCTTGAATACGGCAACACGTTCAACCCGCGCCACCTATGGATGACAACGCTCATCTACCAGCTTCCCGTCGGATCGGGCCAGCGCTTTGCGCGCGGAGCCAACAAAGTGGTGGACGCGGTGATCGGCGGCTGGCAGGCAAGCAATATCGTCAAATTCCAATCCGGTCCGTGGATCACCCCATACTATTCCGGAGCTGATCCCTCCGGCACCGGCATCGGCACGAATGGCGGGCGAAACAGTTACCCCAACCACGTCGGAGCGGCGTATCCCGCCGGTCAGATCGCCAATGAGTGGTTTCTCAGCTCGGGGTTTGGATGCGTTGGGGGCAACTGCAAGTCAGGCCTCAACGCCGCGAATCCGCCGGTCGGCCAGTTCGGCGACGCCGGCATCGGAACGCTTGAAGGGCCCGGCACGATTGATTGGGATTTCGGCTTGGCCAAGAGCTTCCACCTCACCGAGCGCGCCAGGCTGAGTGTCCGCGTCTCATTCGTGGACGTGCTTAACCACGTGAACTTGGGCATCCCTGATATGAAGATTACCGACTTGAACAATCCAGCCGCGGGCGCCTGCGGTTTCGGTTGTATTACCGGCGCGCAGGGACTTTACGAGTTTGCTGGCGCTCGCGAAGGCGAGATCGGAGCGCGTATTGACTTTTAATCTTCCCCTTCCCACGCTCGCGGCGGATTGAAAATCCGATCCGCCGCGAGTACCATCTTCCGTTGGTCCTAGCTCAAAGGAGATGACGCCGCCTGAATAACCGAGAGAGTCCCCATCGTCCGAGCAAAATAGATCGGCCACACGCCCTCCGCGCCGAGCAGGACGCGAGCGATCTTGCGAAGTTCGGCTACGCGCAGGATCTTCGCCGCGGCTTCGGCGGATTCTCGAACTTTGCCATTTCGTTTTCCATCATTTCGATTCTCACCGGCGCCGTCACGCTTTTTGATTACGGGCTGACGATGGGAGGCCCCAGGGAGATGACGCTCGGATGGCCCATCGCCACAGGGGGAACGCTTCTGGTGGCGCTGAGCATGGCCGAGCTTTGCTCGGCGCTGCCAACGTCGGGAGGCATGTATCACTGGTCCGCGGAACTCGGCGGACCTCTGTGGGCATGGTTCACGGCATGGCTGAATATTGTCGGATTGGTCGCTGCGATCGCGGGCATCGATTACGGTTGCGCGCTGTTTCTCACGCCGCTCCTGGGCCTGGAATCGAAGGCTTCCACGCTGATCATTATTTACGGAGCGCTGCTTCTTTCCCAGGCGCTGATCAACCATTACTCCACGCGGTGGGTGGCATGGCTTAACGACTTCAGCGTCACTGTGCATATTATTGGAGTCGCGGTGCTGATCGGCGCGTTGTGGATTTTCGCTCCCAAGCAGCCGCTCCATTTCCTTTTGCAGGCGACCTCGTCGAGCGGCATTCACGCGCCATACGCATGGCTCTTCATGCTCGGCTTGCTGCAAGCGCAATGGACTTACACCGGCTTCGATGCGTCTGCGCACGTCGCCGAGGAGACGCTGGACCCGCGCCGGCGCGCTCCCTGGGGCATGGTGATGTCGGTTGTCGTTTCGGGATTTTTCGGCTACCTCCTGATCGTTTCGCTGACGTGGGCAATCCCCAGCATTCATGGGGTACTCACGGCCAAGGATGCCGGCGGCAATCCGCTTCCGGCTGTTCTGGCCATCGTCGAGATGACGCTCGGCAGCCATGCGGTGGTTGCGGTGCTCGGCCTCACAGTGCTGGCCATGTGGTTCTGCGGACTGGCGGCGTGCACTTCGGTTTCCCGCACCTTCTACGCTTTCGCGCGAGACCGCGGCATGCCGCTGTCTCATCTCTGGAGCAGCGTCAGCTCGCGCCATAAAACGCCGGCGGCCGCGGTGTGGCTTTCGGCGGCGCTCGCTTTTGGAGCGATGATTTACAGCGGAGCTTATTCGGTGGTCACGTCGATCAGCGTGGTCGGATTTTATCTGTCCTACATCATTCCCGTTTATCTCGGCTGGCGCAAGAAATCCAAGTGGATTGAAAAGCGCGGCCCCTGGCATTTGGGCAATTCGAGCAATCCCATTAATATTCTTGCCATCCTCTGGACGGTTTTTATCTGCATCGTGATGGTGATGCCGCCGAATGCCCGGGCGGGCGAAGGGATCGCCGCGGTGATGGGCGTGTTGCTGATTTTCCACCT
Source organism: Terriglobia bacterium (assembly GCA_035945515.1). Taxonomy (GTDB): domain Bacteria; phylum Acidobacteriota; class Terriglobia; order UBA7540; family UBA7540; genus RH2-MAG17b. The sequence goes on along the minus strand of DASZAE010000137.1, from coordinate 11,209 downwards.
CATCGGCGGCAAGCACAAAATCGATAAACCGCTTTGGATTTTGTTGGGGGACCGGGCGGAGCCGCAACGCAAGGAGTCATAGTTCATATGGACGGCGTGGCTGATACAAAAATACTGAAACCTGGCAAGCTCTGGATCAACGGCGGGCCGGAAGACGCCGCTTCCGGGAAGACAATTCCCGTCATCAATCCTGCTACCGGCGAACAACTGACGACCGTGCCGGACGCCGGCCCGGAGGATGTCCATCGCGCGGTTGAAGCGGCGCGCCGCGCTTTCGAAAACCGGACTTGGCGAGGCATGAACGCCTCCGGGCGCGAGCGCATCATCTGGCGCATTGGCGAGTTGATCGAGAAAGACCGCGAAGAGCTGGGGATGCTGGAATCGCTCAACAACGGCAAAACGTACCGCGAGGCGCTGCGGGGCGATATCCCGCCGAGCTGGGACATTTTCTATTATTACGCTGGCTGGGTCCGCAAGATATGCGGCGAAACCATTCCGGTGGACGGCGAATACCTCAACTACACTCTCCGCGAGCCGGTGGGCGTGGTGGGCATGATCACCGCGTGGAATTATCCGCTGCTCCTCGCCGCGTGGAAGGCGGCGCCCGCGCTGGCGACCGGCTGCTCGATGGTGATCAAGCCTTCGGAATTGACTCCGCTCACCACGCTGAAACTCGCCGAATACTGCCTCGAAGCCGGCGTGCCGGAAGGCGTGGTGAACGTGGTCACCGGATACGGCCCGGCCGCGGGCGACGCCCTGGCGCGCCACCCGGACGTCGACAAAATTGCGTTCACCGGAAGCGTTCGCACCGCGCGCGCGCTGCTCAAGGCCTCCGCCGAAAGCAACTTGAAGCGCCTTTCGCTCGAGCTTGGCGGCAAATCGCCCAACATCATTTTCCCCGACGCGGACCTCGATCGCGCGGCGAACGCCGCCTTCTGGGGCATCTATGCGAACAAAGGCGAGGTTTGCAGCGCCGGGTCGCGGCTGCTCGTGCACGAAAATATCTACGATCGCTTCGTCAATGATCTCGCCGGGCGCGCCCGGGCTATGAAAGTCGGGCTCCCGCTGGACCCTGCGAGTGAGATGGGAGCCCAGATCAGCCGGGCTCAATTCGAGCGCATTATGGCGTACATCGATTCGGGCAAGCAGCAGGGCGCTCGCCTGCTTTGTGGCGGCGAGCGCGACGTGGAAGGCGAGAAGGCGCGCGGCTATTACCTGAAGCCCGCGATCTTTGCGGACGTGAAGCCGAATATGAAAATTGCGCAAGAAGAAATCTTCGGTCCGGTGCTTGCGGCGCTCAAATTCTCGGACGCCGCCGAAGCGGCTGAGATTGCCAATAGCACTATCTACGGCCTCGTCTCGGCGGTTTGGACGCGCGACATCGGCGTCGCTCATCGCCTCGCGCGAGAAATCAAGGCGGGATCGGTGTGGATCAACGCCTATAATTGCTTCGACAGCGCCTCGCCCTTTGGCGGTTATAAGCAGAGCGGTTTCGGCCGCGAAATGGGACCGCACGCCATCGAATCCTACACCCAAATCAAATCGGTGTGGGTGGCGTTATAGCATGGCGCGGCGCTTCATCATGAACCTGAATCAAATCAAGCAGACGTTCCGGAAAAGCCGCATCGACAAGGTTAAAATCGGCGGTTTCGATGTGGACGGCATTCTGCGCGGCAAATACATCTCCAGCAATAAGTTCTTTTCCGTCGCTGAATCCGGGCTTGGATTTTGCGATGTCATCTTCGGCTGGGACTGCGCCGACGCGCTTTACGACCGGCCGTCGGTCACAGGCTGGCATACTGGATATCCCGACGCGACAGCGAGGATCGATCTCTCCACTTTCCGGATCCTGCCGTGGGAGCCGAACACGGCTTTTTTCCTGCTCGATTTCTTCCGCTCCGATCGCAAGCCGCTCGCCGTCTCTCCCCGCCAGGTTTTGCGCCGGATTGTAGAGCACGCGGAAAGCATGGGTTATTCGCCCCGCGCCGCGATTGAGTATGAATACTGGCTCTTCCGCGAAGACCCGCATTCCGCCCGTGAAAAGCGCTTTTTGAATCTCGCGCCCATGACGCCGGGCATGTTCGGGTATAGCCTCCTGCGCGCGTCGGTGCACTCGGACCTCGCCCATGCCATTCTCGACGCGGCCCACGCGCTCAACATCGAAATCGAGGGCCATCACACCGAAACCGGTCCAGGCGTCTATGAAACAGCAATCCGCGTGGATGACGCGCTTCGGGCGGCGGACAAAGCGGCGCTTTTCAAGACGGCGGTGAAGGTGGTCGCCCAGAAACGCGGATTGATGGCTACGTTCATGGCCAAGTGGAACGCCGCGCTGCCCGGTTCGAGCGGCCACATCCATCAAAGCCTGATGGACCTCCGGGCGCGAAGAAATCTGTTCTATGGCGGCTCGGATCGCGCGCTCTCCCCGCTGATGGGACACTATCTGGGAGGGCAGCTTGCGCTGATGCCCGAATTTGCGGTGATGTTCCTGCCAAGCATCAACTCGTATAAGCGCACCGCGCCGGGCACGAAAAGCTGGGCGCCGGTGAACGCTACTTGGGGCGTCGATAATCGAACGACGGCGCTGCGCGCCCTCCTGACAGGACCCAAAACAACGCGCGTCGAGCACCGGCTCCCCGGGGCGGATGCGAATCCTTATCTGGCGCTGGCCGCAAGCCTGGCGTCGGGGCTTTACGGCGTTGAGCAACGTCTCAAGCCGCCGAAGGCCGCGGCAAACGCTTACGATTCCGAAGACGCCGCGCCGCTGCCCCGCACGCTGAAAGAAGCCAATGATCTTTTTATCAAAAGCCGGGCTGCTCGAGATTGGTTTGGCGGAGAATTTGTGGATTTTTATTCTTTGACTCGCGATTGGGAAGTTCGCCAATTCGAGCGCGCCGTGACCGATTGGGAGCTGGAAAGGTATTTCGAGAGCATCTAACCGGATTCGGCGGTGATGCGCCACAGAAAGCGGAGGCGTCTATTGCGATGGCCCATTCCATTTCCGTCTTTTCATTTCCTACTCGCGTGATTTTCGGCGCCGGCGCGCTTGCCGAGATGAACACTGAAATCCGCCGGTTTGGGATGCGGCGCCCGCTCCTCGTCACGGATCGCGGCGTTGCGCGCGCAGGGCATGTCGAGCGCGTTAAGGCCGCGGCGGGAAACGTCGCGTTGGCGATATTCGAGGGCGTCAGCCCAAATCCAACCGAGGCAAATATTCTTGACGGGCTGGAACATTACCGGGTTGAAAACTGCGACGGCATCATCGCTCTCGGCGGAGGCAGCCCGCTGGACGCCGCCAAGGTCATCCGGCTCGCGGCCACGCACCCGCTCCCGCTCGAACAGTATGACGATCAGCGCGGCGGCAGCTCACGCATTAGCAGCAATCTACCGCCCCTCATCGCTATTCCAACTACATCCGGCACCGGCAGCGAAGTAGGGCGGAGCGCGGTGATTGTCCTTAAAGCCACGGATCGAAAGACGGTCATTTTCAGTCCCCATCTCATTCCGAACGTCGCGCTCGATGATCCCGAGTTGACGATTGCCATGCCGCCCGCCATTACCGCCGGAACGGGACTCGACGCGCTCACGCACAACGTGGAAGCTTACCTCGCCACGGGTTATCACCCGATGTGCGACGCCATTGCGCTTTCCGGAACGCGCCTTGCCGTTCAGAACCTTGCTGCCGCTGTACACCGCGGACGTGACCTTACCGCCCGGTCGAATATGATGATGGCTTCCATGATGGGGGCGGTGGCGTTTCAGAAAGGACTTGGAGTAGTCCATTCTCTGGCCCATCCGCTGTCTTCCATCGGTGGCCTGCACCATGGCACCACCAACGGCGTGCTGCTGCCCTACGTCATGGAATTTAATCGTCCGGCCTGCGAGGAGCGCATCCGCGATCTGGCTCTGGCGATGGATTTGGATGTAGCCCGCGAGCCGGTTTCTCGCGCGGCGACCGCCGCTATCGAGCGCGTACGCGAACTGCTGTGCGAGGTCGGCGTTCCCGACCGCCTTAGCCGCCTTGGCATCGAGCGCGCGATGATTCCGGCCCTCTCGAAAAAAGCTGTGGAAGACGCTTGCCATCTATCAAATCCCAGGCCCTGCACAGAGGCCGACATGGTGCGGCTCTACGAGCTGGCGCTTTAGCAGTTTGTTGAAAAACTCTGTAAGCATGTCATTCTGAGGAGCCGAAGGCGACGAAGAATCTCGGAAGTTACTGATTTCACGCAGAAGCAGATTCTTCGCTCTACTCAGAATGATAGCGCCAACGGGTTTTTCAACAACCTGTTAGGTTTTGAGGTCAAATCATCATGAAAAATCGATGGATTTGGTTCTCTCTATTGCTCGCATTTTGCTGTGTTTCCGTCACGACGACTTTCAAGGCGGCTGATGCCGCCCTCACGACTGAATTGCGCGCTCCGGCGGGCGACAGACCAACTCAGATTGTCCGGTCCCCCAACTCCGCTCTCCCGACGGTCATACCCAACGGAAGGCTCATCACCCCGGCAGGCGTTCAGGTGACGGTGGCGCCGCACCCCTATGGACTTGCCCTGAGCCCCGACGAGAAAACGTTGGTCACGGTGAACAGCGGCACGTCGCCCTTCTCTATTTCAATCATCACGCGCCTCGCCAGTTCAAACCCTTCGGTGGCCCAAATACCTCAAGGATTCAAGCCGGCCGCCGATGAACCGAAAAGCGTCTATGTTGGCATCGCCATTGCGTCAGATAACCGCACGGCTTACGTTTCCGAGGGCAACAACGGACGCATTGGAGTGTTTGACTTGGTTCAGCGCGCGCGCCTCTCGGAACTGAATCTCGACGGACGCTTCGAAGGCACAACCTACCGCAACAGCCTGACAGGCGACCTCAAGCTTTCTCCCGATGGCCATACGCTCTACGCGCTTGATCTGGCGCATTTCCGGTTGGTGATTTTCGATGTTAGCTCGCGGCGCATGATTGCAAGCCTGCCGGTGGGTTATCTGCCGTTTGGCATCGCGCTTTCGCCTGACGGCCGCGCAGTCTACGTTTCAAACGCCGGCATGTTCCGCTACTCTCTTGTGCCGGGATTCAACCCAAAGCGCCCCAAAAAGACCGGACTCACATTTCCGCCTTTCGGTTTTCCCTCGCCAGAAGCGGAGAACGGCGTAACGGTCGAGGGGAAATCGATACCGGGTCTCGGAAGCCCCAATACATTATTCTCAAATTCCGTCTGGGCGGTGGATGTCTCAAATCCCGCGCGGCCCGCCGTCCGGTTCAAAGTGAGGACGGGCATTCCCATCGGCCCGGGTTCAGTAGGCGGCAGCAGTCCGTGCAGCATCGTGGTGGGCGGCGGGAAAGTTTACATCAGCAACGCCAGCCAAGACAGCATCACGGTGCTCGACGCCCCTGACGGACATCTACTGCAAACCATTTTGCTTGAGCCGGCAGAAAGCGTGAAAGGCTTGCGCGGCATCCTCCCATTCGGGCTGGCGCTCAGCCCGAATGCGCGTGTTCTCTATGTCGCATGCGCCGGAATCAATGCGGTGGCAGTGGTAAATGCGGAAACAGGCGTCGTATTGGGCTACATACCTACAGGTTGGTTCCCATCGCGCGTGGCGGTGAGCTCAGATGGGAACACGTTATACGTAGCTAACGGCAAGGGATTTGGCGCGGGGCCGAACGGCGGACCTGATTTTCATCCCGGCCCTGAAGGCTCCTACATCGGGAACATCACCCACGGAACGGTTTCGATCGTCAATCTCACGATATTTACCGAAGGGATGGGAACGCCATCGACAAACCCGCTTCGCCGCGCCACGAGGCAGGTACTCGCCAATAATGGCTTTATTCGGCCCGAAGATGAAACTTCGCGTTCACCAGATTTCCCTATTCCTCCGCCGGGCATGGCGAGCCGCAAAATCAGCCATGTGATTTTTATCGTGAAGGAAAACCGCACATTCGACCAAGTGCTTGGCGATCTCGAACAAGTGAATGGACAAAAGGTAAACGGCGAGGCGGACCTTGCCGAGTTCGGCGACCATGCGTGCGCCCAGAACAAGAAGCTACATCTCTCGGTCACCAATGTCCGCGTATCCCCGAATGAACATGCGCTGGCGGCGAGGTTCGGCGTCAGCGATAATTTTTATGTGGATTCCGATGTCTCGGTGGATGGCCATCATTGGCTGGTGGGCAATTACCCAAACGAAGTGCTCGAAACCGCTTGGCCCGCAGGCTACGGAGGTCAGTTTGATTTTAAGCCTGATAACCAGACGCCCGGGCGGCTCGAAATCGGGTCCACCAGCCCGTGGCCCGAGGATTATCTCGAAGCGGGTTCGCTGTGGGAACACCTGGCCCGCTATCACGTCAGCTTTCGCAATTACGGCGAGAACCTTGAACTGCCCGGGTACGTTGAGGATGCGAACACCGAGCCTACCGGAGTCCGCGAAGCCGTCAACGTGCCTATGCCGGAAGCGCTTTTTGAAAATACATCGCGCATTTATCCCGATTTCAACACCAATATCTCGGACCAGTATCGCTATCAGCAGTTCCTGAAGGAGTTCAACAGCCTTTACGTCAGCGGCAAGAAGCCGTTGCCGCAATTCATATACATTTGGCTGCCGCAAGACCACACGGCGAAGCCCAATCCCCGATTGGGCTACGATTACCGCGCCTCGTACGTCGCGGATAACGACCTGGCGCTTGGCAAGCTGGTCGGCCTTTTTTCACACAGCCGCTGGTGGAAAAATACGGCCATCTTCGTTACCGAAGACGATGCGCAGGCCGGAACCGACCATGTGGACGCGCACCGCAGCGTGCTGCTGGTCATCAGCCCTTATTCTCGTCGGGGCGTTTCGCGCGTCCATACAAGCTTTATGAGCATTTTGAAGACGTTCGACATGATCTTTGGAATGCCCTATCTCAATCAGTATGACGCGGCCGCAACGGACCTCTCGGGCAGTTTTACCGCAACGCCAGACTTCACGCCCTACCAGGCAATCCCCTCCGATACTCGCGTGTTCAATCCGGCTAAGGTGGTTGAAAGAGGCCTTGAAACCGCCTCGAATGCTCCCTCGGCGGACCTCGACGATCCGGATGAAATCAGCGCCACGATGCGGGAGAAGGCAAATCAGTCCGCCGTCGCGGGCTGCCCCCGGTAACCGTTTCTCCATCCCAACGGCATATCGAACTTGCCGCTGTACATTTTCCCAGGCGATCATCTGCCGTGCGCGCGATTGTGGCCCTCGAATCTTGACGCGTCGGACGGATGCGTGGAAGAGGTCCAGCGCATTGTGTCGCATGTCGATCTGCTGCGGGACGCGGACCGAATTTTCTTTGTGAAGGTGAACCTGCGCCGAGCCTGGCATGGGCGGCATCCGTGTTTCCCGGGATTCCCAAAGACGAGGCCATGAGCCGTCTGTGGGACGCTATCTTTGCCGCGTCTCGCGCCCGGACAGAGCTTGTCATGACCGCGACGCTAGACGCCGCGCCGCGAACAAGAGAGCGCGCCGAGTTGGAACTCGCGTCCGTGCTCTGCTGTTTTCCCGTCGCCGTCCTTGAGCCGGCAGCGTAGACCGCAGCTGGCGGGCGTGTGGTTTTCACGCCGACGGCAGCCTTCCGAAATGATTTTTGAAGTGGCGGGCGAAAGTCGATGTATTTCTATAGCCGACAGAAAGAGCGGCTTGCTTGACGCTGGTATGGTCCGCGTTCAGCAATCCCCCGGCTTCGTGCAGCCGGACCTCACGAAGGTAAGCCTCATGCTCAGGCCGGTTTCTTTTTTGAAGAGAAATGCCAAATGGGAGCGGCTCGCGCCCACTCGCCTGGCCAAGCCTGAAATCCGCAGCGGCTTCGGATATTCACTCTGAATAATCACCATCGCTGCTTCCACCCGCTTGTCCATGTTCCCCCCTCCATGTCGCCCGTTCACTCCGTGAAGCCGGAGAATTTGGTAGCCACAATCAATCGATCTTGGATTGACCGTGGGCCGCTATTACCCAAAGTAAAAAGCCCACGGTCAGGAAACCACTGACCGTGGCTACCCGCCCCGGACGGAGCAAACAGCAGCCTTAAGGGTGCTTCGGCACCGCAACGCGGAAGTCGGGCGTAAACGCAAGCCCGGCAACCCATCCTGGCGCAACCCGCACCTGGGTTCCGTCCGACAAACCGATCGTCTCTGTGCCCTTGATCAGGACGTGGGCCGCGACTAGATCGTACTGGTAAAGTACCCAGGCTCTCTCAGCTTTGGGCTCGGCAGTATCCGCGTCCTTCATGGCTTGGAAAAGCGTCTCTGCTTTTTGTCGCTCGGCTGTGGAGAGCGTAGCCGCAATGACCTCGTCTACCGGATAAGACTGCGTCTCCCCCAGGGCTAGCTTGAAATCGGACGTAAATCGCAGGTGGGGCAGTTCGGGGTGCGACGCCTGGTAGCTGTTATTAAAATTGCGCCATGCCATTCTCGTGAGGCGTTGCCGAGCATCTGCGTCCTTCGCGTTCTGCGCAAGTCGCTTCGCTTTCACGGTCTCGGCGGGAGTGAGATAGATCACGGGAGCTACGTCCTGCGCCCTGCACGGCGCCAAGCCGGCGAGCATTATGGTGAACGTCAAGGCGAGCCGAGTGAACCTCATAGCCTTGTGAATCACTCGGGTGCACCTCGTCAGATCAATCATTTTGTTGTCGTTTGCCTACAGGCCGCGGCGAAACAGCGTTTTCCCGGTGTTGACATCCAGTGTCACCACATCCCCAACCAATGGCCTTTGGGACTTTAAGCAAGCAAGGGCAATGTGCCGATTCCCGGCCCATTGATAATCCATCTGGCCGGGGCAAAAATAAATCTGGCGATTGTTCACGAAAAGGCTCTCCTGCGGAACGCCGCTCACTAGCCCGCTTCGGTGTATGTAAGAGAATCGCTGACCATCGGGTGAAAGGGATGGCCACTGGTTCTCAGCCCAAGGCGCGGATGGAACGAGCACGGTGGCCTTTCCTGTCCGCAGATCGATTTTGGCAATCTCTTGGTTTTGGGGATCTTTACATTCGCCGATCCCCAAAGCCCCTAAAACCCATTGATAATCCGCGCTGGTTTTCATTTGGCTCGCGTTGACAAGTAGCGGTCCAATTTGATTCTCGCGCCCATTCCTAGTGGAAAAAGCGACGAACTTATTCTCACAGGGCGAAGGTCCCGGAACCAAGCCCAGCAATCGGTTATCAGGCAGCCATGCCACGAACTGAAACTCCTTTGGCAGCGCCACGCCCGTCAGCTTCCGGCTCGCGACGTCATAGTCTCGAAATCCGTAACAAGCCTCCGGAATTTTGAGATCGCCCTCTTCGCTTGTATCTTCGCCGGGAACCACGAAAAGAAGAGATGGCGGCTGTCCGATGACCATCCGGCAATCATCACTTGAACATCCACCGAATTAATTGTGGGCGCCAAGCCCAGCCGGGTGATGCAATCTTGGTGGAGCGTACTTGTATCAAGTAAATGCGCTTCGTAATCTCCCCCAAAATCGCCGAAGGCGATCCAGCGCCCATCTGGCGAAGGCAATGGCAATGTCGACCCTTGCAGTGATCCACTTATTGCCTTTGGGAATTCATAGTGGAAGGGAACAATTTGTCCCTGCGAGTCGACGTCCCACACCTGGTTAACGAGCAAAACCAGCCACGGGCGTTTCCCGCGACGACATCCAAAGCAAAGGCACAGCAACCCCAAAGCGGTTACTATTTGTATTAGCGCCCATGTTTGAGATCGCCGCGCCATCAAAAGTAATCCGTGGGTGGCGCACACATGGCGCCGTTCGCCATGTGTGCGATAAAGGGAACCGCGCCCTTGAAATTTTTGATCTGTGGGCTATCCCTGAAAGCCGCACACATCGCAACAGCAGCGATGTATGCGCCACCCGCGGTGATTTGGCCTACCACCGGCATGATCGTTCCCATGTAGTATACTGCGATGCTCCCTTCAGAATAAGGGCCTGTGGGATCGCCTCCTAGGCTCGTAATCGTGGCGGCAAGATCGAACGGAAGCTTCGCCTGTGGCTGAAGCGTGGCAGTGGTCGTCAGCATTCCACCGGCGCTATTGCGGATGGCAATCGTGAGATCGACAGGTTGAGGCGAATCGCTCACCAGCAGCAGCTTGGCCTCGTACCCATCCTTGAGCGAATAATAGGGAAAATCAAGCTCGCGCGGCGCTACGCCCCTGGCGCAACATCCCGGACCTCCGGGGCGGATGATTTGGGATTGGAGCAGACTCGCCGGGGTGGGAGAACCGGCTAGCAGAGAATGCAATCCGATCAGGAAAGTTGCGGCAAGAAATGCCCCCAATGCCGCGAGCGCAAGACGGATAATCTTATGCCTCATGGATGCCCCCTTACTGGCTGCTACTATGTGATTGCTTGAATACTGGAGAGTAAAACGTACCCCCGCCTTGCGTGTCAACAAAAATGGATATGCGATTTGTCTGATTTTTCCCATGGTAGCCATCTCTGAAACGACAAGGCCGTGTCAGAGATGGCCACCCGCTCTACCAAGTGACGCCGCCCGATCCCCGGATGCTCGCAGCGCCAGGGCTCACCATTCTGGCCGCGGCCCTGTTGGCGGCGCTGCCGCCCGTGATCTGCGCGGTGCGCATCGATCCCGCTGAGATATTGCGTGCTGAATAGACGTTCCACTGACCTGCGTGCGGCCGGTGGCCGAGCGGCCGTCAAAAGCCGCAGAGTTTTTTAGAGGCGAAGCTGTGCGCCATCGTGGTAGATTACGTAACGCCGCCCCAAGCGTATCGGGCATAACGAAAAGCCCACGGCACAAAAATCATGCTATGGCTACCGGCTACTTTTGCTACGGGAAGGTGAGGATGATCAAGGGAAAATTGTGGATGGCGGCGGCGAGCTTCGTTCTGGTCTGCGGGATGGCCCACGCGCAGGCGCCGAATACGCTGACACCGCAGGAGCAGCAGGAGGGATGGCAGTTGCTGTTCGACGGGCAGGACCTGCAGGGATGGCACTCGTACCTGGAGAAGGGTCCGGGCAGCGACTGGTCGGTGGTGGATGGGGCGATCCAACTGAAGAAGACCAACCAGGATCCGCGGGCGGATTATGCGGACCTGGTAACAGACGGGGAGTACTCGAATTTCGATCTGAAGCTGGAGTGGAAGGCGCGGCCGTGCATCGACAGCGGAGTGATGTTCGACGTACACGAGTCGCCTGAATATCACAATACGTACGACACAGGCGTGGAGATGCAGATC
>DASZAE010000136.1:0-21206 GCA_035945515.1 Terriglobia bacterium | reverse complement strand
CGAGCGTGTTTCATAGAGCGATGACCTTCCTTTCAGGAATATGCAGATGCGGCATCATGCCGCCGGACACAGGTAAACGCGCCGCAAGCTGCCCCGTCGCAGATACTTCCGGCCTCTTGCGGAAGCTCTGGATTATACAATGGACCTCTGCTTTTTAACGGTATGCTTTCCTTCGCCAACTGGCCCTCGGAAATACGGGGATACTTCGCGGAGTTTACCCTGAGCGAAGCCGAAGGGCTCAGAATGACAAGCGAAGGGCTCGCCACCCTCTCCCGACGGAAGATGGTGGGGGGAAAAATAAGGGATGTCCGCCCTCTCCCCGGCGGGAGAGGGTGCCCGACGTAGGAGGGCGGGTGAGGGGTTTTGCCTCAAACATCATTTTTGCACTGCATGAAGGTAACGGCCAGGCCCCTTTGAGGGGCTGCCCATTCTAAAGCCCCCGGCTCTGCCGAGGGATATTTACTCCGCCGGGCCGATCCTGCTAAATATTCCTCTCCCTACAGCGAACGCTGGATTACAGGCACGTCCGCATCGAGAATATGCTTTTTGAAGGTGCGCTCCGTCCTAGTCGCGGCCTCCTATACCCAGACTTGGACAGACCCGGTCTTGGCCTGGAACTTCGCCTTCAGGATGCCGCGCGCTACGCCGTGAATTAGAACGCTGCTCAATTTCGAAAAAATCAGAAGGACTTCCATGGAAATCGTCTCAAAAATTGAAGGCGGTGGAACAAAGCCCATCACAATTGATGAGAAGGCGCTCGAAGCGCAATTGCGAGCCGCAATTCAAGGGGAGGTGCGCTTCGACGGCGGAACGCGCGCGCTCTATGCAACCGCGGCTGGGAATTACCGGCAAGTTCCGATCGGGGTCGTTCTTCCCAGGACCAACCGGGATGTTGTAGAAGCCGTTGCCACCTGCAGGCGTTATGGCGCGCCCGTTTTGATGCGCGGAGGCGGCACCAGTCTAGCCGGGCAAACTTGTAACGTCGCCGTCGTCCTGGATATTTCCAAGTATTTGCGCGACATTGTGAAGCTAGATCCGGGAAGCAAGAGCGCCCGCGTGCAGCCTGGCGTGGTGTTGGACGATCTTCGCAATGCCGCTGAACAATACCACCTGACGTTTGCTCCGGACCCCTCGACCCATACCCATTGCACGCTGGGCGGAATGATCGGGAACAATTCCTGCGGCGTGCATTCAGTGATGGGCGGGAAAACGGTGGACAATGTCGAAAGCATGAGAGTCCTTACCTACGACGGCCTGGAGCTCGAAGTGGGCAAGACCAGCGACGATGAGTTGGAAACCATTATCCGGGCTGGCGGACGCCGCGGTGAAATCTATTCCAAGCTCAAGACGCTGCGGGATAAATATGCGGACCTCATCCGGCAACGATATCCGAAAATTCCCCGACGCGTCTCCGGCTACAATCTCGATGATCTTTTGCCGGAAAATGGATTCAACGTAGCGCGGGCGCTGGTGGGAAGCGAAGGAACGTGCGTTGTTGTTCTTGAAGCCACGGTGCGCCTGGTTTACAGCCCTCCAAAGCGGTCCCTTCTGGTGCTCGGATACCCGGATGTTTATAGCGCCGGGGATCACGTGACTCAGATTCTTGCCTTCGGGCCTATCGGACTCGAAGGGTTCGACGACCGTCTCATCGATGATATTAAGAAAAAGCACAAAGCCACGGATGATCTGGCGCTGCTGCCGAAAGGCGGCGGCTGGCTGGTGGTGGAATTTGGGGGTGAATCGAGGGAGCAATCGGACGCCCAGGCCCGCAAGGCGATGGAAGAACTGAAGAAGCTCAGCGATCCGCCCGATATGAGGCTCTACGACGACAAGCGGCAGGAGGAAAGGCTTCGGGAACTTCGCGAGTCCGGACTCGGCGCAACAGCGTTTGTGCCAGCCTCTCCACTGACGTGGGAAGGTTGGGAAGACTCCGCCGTGCCTCCCGAAAAGCTGGGCAATTACCTGCGTGCCTTTCGCAAGCTGCTGGATAAATACAAGTATGGCTGCGACCTTTACGGGCACTTCGGCCAGGGCTGCGTCCACACCCGCATTGACTTCGACCTGGAAAGCCAGCCGGGAATCGAAAAGTACCGCGCGTTTACACACGAAGCCGCCGAATTGGTGGTCCGCTTTGGAGGATCTCTTTCCGGCGAGCACGGCGATGGGCAGTCGCGGGCTGAGTTGCTGGCGATCATGTTCGGCAACGAACTGGTGGATGCCTTTCAGGAATTTAAGCGCATCTGGGATCCGGAATGGAAGATGAATCCCGGCAAGATTGTTGATCCGTACCGGCGGGATGAAAACCTCCGGCTCGGCGCGCAATACCAACCCTGGCGACCCCAAACCCATTTCAAATTTCCTGATGATTCCTGGACCATGTCGCGCGCCGCCCTAAGGTGCGTGGGCATCGGGAACTGCCGCCGTGAAGAGGGTGGCACTATGTGTCCCAGCTACATGGTGACGCGCGAGGAGCGCCACTCGACGCGGGGCAGGTCCCGATTACTCTTCGAGATGCTGCGCGGGGAAGTGATTCGAGATGGCTGGCAGGAAGATTCCGTTCTCGAAGCCCTTGACCTTTGCCTTTCGTGCAAAGGCTGTAAAGGCGATTGTCCTGTGAACGTGGACATGGCGACGTACAAGGCTGAGTTTCTTTCCCATTATTATCAAGGCAAACTTCGGCCCCGTCACGCCTATGCAATAGGATATATCCACCGCTGGGCGCGACTCGCCGCGCGCTTTCCTCGCGCGGTCAACTTTTTCGCGCAGGCTCCAGTTTTGGGGTCCATGGCAAAGTTCGCCGCCGGCATTTCTCGGCGCCGGAGAATGCCGCCTTTCGCGCACGAGCCGTTCAAAAACTGGTTTAAACGGCATCGCGGGCTTCACAGCGGTTATGAGCGCGACATGCGTGATGCCCCTGCGAAGACCGAAATCATTCTGTGGGCGGATACCTTCAACAACTATTTTCATCCCGGAACCGCGCAGGCTGCGGTTGAGGTGCTCGAATCAGCGGGTTGCCGGATTCGAGTCCCGCGCCAGAATCTCTGCTGCGGCCGGCCTCTCTATGACTACGGCATGTTGGATTCCGCAAAAAAGCTTCTGATCGAAATCCTTGAAACCTTGCGCGCCCCAATTCGGGCCGGTGTTCCGGTGGTGGTTCTGGAACCAAGCTGCGCGGCCGTCTTCCGGGATGAACTGGTGAATCTTTTTCCTAATGATGAAGACGCCAAACGATTGTCCCAACAGACATTTCTACTCAGCGAATTCCTGGAGAAGCGCATCGAGGACTATCAGCCGCCGCTCATGAATCGCAAGGCCATCGTTCACGGTCACTGCCATCACCGAGCGGTGATGAAAATGGACGCCGAAGAGAAAGTTCTGAAGAAACTGGGTCTGGATTTTCAGCTTCTCGATTCGGGTTGTTGCGGCATGGCGGGAGGCTTCGGGTTTGAGAAAGAGCACTACGACGTTTCGATCAAGGCGGGCGAGCGAGTGCTGCTGCCGGCGGTGCGGCAAGCCGATCCCGAAACCTTGATCATCGCAAACGGCTTCAGTTGCCGCGAACAGATTTCTCAAACTACGGACCGCAAGGCGTTGCATCTGGCAGAGGTCATTCGAATGGCCATGCGCGGCGAAGGATCGGGCACAGAAGATACCCGCCGGGGTATCGCCAAACAAGGCCGAGTTCGAGCCGCGGCTGTGGGACTCGCAGCCGGCGCGATATTGCTTGGAGGGGGCCTGTTGTGGGCGGTGATGAAGAGGCGAACATGAAATCTAAATTGATTAACAGCAATGGTGAAAAGACCTATGTGCTTGTTTTTGATGTGGGGGATAAAGTGTCTTCCGGGCTACTGAACTTCGCAAAGGAGAAAAAACTGGGAGCGTGCCAAATCACGGGTATCGGTGGCTTCCGCGAAGCGGTTCTTGGGTATTTTGAGCTCGACAAGAAAAGTTACAAGAAAATACCCGTCAAAGAACAAGTTGAAGTGCTGTCATTGACCGGCGACATCGCGCTCGAAAGAGATGAGCCAAAAATCCACACGCACGTCGTGCTCGGAACATCCGAAGGCAACGCTTTGGGCGGCCATCTGATCGAAGCCGAGGTGCGACCCACGCTCGAAGTGATTGTGAAGGAATCGCCAAAACACCTGCATCGCGTATACGACATATCGGTGGGCCTGGCATTGATCCGTCTATGATTAGCCGGCGAACAGTGAGAGTGGTTTCACGACGAAAGAAAGGCGGGATCTGCGCTTGCGTATTGATCCGTTCCTTTACGGGCTCCCCGTGCAATGCAGATCTTAAAGGAGAAAATAAAACATGATCAAAAAAGTCAAAGGTGGATACAAAGTACTTTCAGAAAAAACGGGAAAGAATTTGGGAGGCCCATACCGGACAAAAGAAGAGGCCAAGAAACGTTTGCAACAAGTGGAGTTCTTCAAGCGCAAAAAGGGCTAAGGACGTTGCATGGTTGGCAAGGTTTCTGGCGCGCAGTGTTCGGTTTGGACCGGATTCCGCAATGAAAGGTTTGCAATGAAGAGCTTTAAGCGCGGCGACCATGTCGAATGGAACTCAGAAGCCGGAAAGGTGCGGGGAACCATTGTCAAGAAGGTCGTTTCTGAGATTTCAATTAAAGGGTATGTGCACCATGCTTCGACAAAGAACCCCCAATACATCATAAAGAGCGCCAAAAGCGATCATCGGGCAATTCATAAGGGGGACGCGCTCAAGCTGATTCGAACGCGAACGATCAACAAATCTAGCGGCTCAAAAACAGGAAAGAATAAAGCCAAAAATTAGCCTCACGTGTCTTTGGCTCGCCGCTGATTTTATTATTAGACGTATTAACCCATTCTGGCCCGCACACCGCCCTGGCTTACAGTTTCTCAAGCCGTTCTCTGGCGTCCTTAAGCAACTGACGACGCTTGAAAAAATCTTGCCAGGACGTGCTTTTTCTGAGCCGCCCTGCGAAATTACCTAGATTGAAATCAGACGGGACTAGCGTAGGTTTCACTTCCGGCCAATCGAGCGGGGTTGATAGGGGCGCTTTTGGGCGCAAACGCACACAAAACGGCGCCGCTACTGTCTGACCAAACCCGTTACGAAAAGGATCCAGGTACACTCGCCCACGGCGTGCCGCAATCGAGTGCTCCACGGTTAATTCCCTGGGGTATGCAGCGGCAACGCGGGCAACAAACGACCGTGCAAATGATAGAATTTCGTCGGCATCCGGCCCGACTCGAAGCGGCACCCAGACATGGATCCCCCGGCCGCCGGACGTCTTAGCGAAAGATGTCAGATCGAGGATGTCCAATGCTTCCTTCACGTGTAGCGCGGCCTTGGCAGCGTCCGCAAATTGATTCGACGCAGGATCGAGATCAAAGCACATCCAGTCTGGCTTCCGGGGAGAGTTGGCCCTGCCAGCCATCACGTGAACAGCGATGCAACCCAAATTAACCAATGCAAGCTGTGTAGTAAGCGACCCGCCCACCACATACTCCGTGGATTTGGCTCCGTTAGCACGTGCTATCCGCTTGGTCGGAGTACCTGGCGGCATCCCCTTGGGCTTTTCTTTCTGGAAGAAGCATTGGCCAAGCATGCCGTCGGGGCAGCGTTCGAGCGACAGCACGCGGTCTTTTATATACGGCATGAGCTTGGGGAAAATAGCCCGGTAGAATTCAACCAAATCGAGCTTCGTATAACCTTCATCAGGCCAGAAGACTTTGTCAGGGTGCGATACCGTGATAGGCAATTTTGGCGATTTCGACGAGCGATTTTCCCGAACCATTATGCTTGGTCCTCCGGCATACGCACTTCACGAGGACGCTTATCGTTCCGCAAGCCGAGGAAGACAGGTTGACGCAGCTTCATGTCCGCTGTCCATTCTTGATAGGCGATTTGCGCTACAAGCCGGGGAGCAAGAAAAGTAACTTCCTTTTCGTAGACTGGTTCAACCAAAGCCAGGCGATTCCTGACCAGCGGACGGAATTTCAGGTGCAACGAAGTCAAAGCTTTTTCATCGAATCCGGTGCCAACCTTTCCAACATATCGTAGGTTCGTCTTCTCATAGGCCCCGAGCAAAAGCGCGCCGAAATATTTCCGAGCCCCGGCCGGCTCGGTAAATCCTATAATCAGAAACTCATCCTCCAAGTGTGCTTTCACTTTCAGCCAATCGGCAGAACGTCCGGACCGGTAAGGCGAAGACCGCGCTTTCGCCACAAGTCCCTCATAACCCCGTCGTTTCGCAATGCGGTAAGCTTCAAGTCCATTTTTAGCGAGCCTCCTGGAGGGCGTTAAGAGCTTGCCAGAGCCAATCGATTGCTCCATCGCCACGCGCCTTGTGGAAAGGGGTTCCGCGCGAAGATCCTTCCCCTCACGAAAAAGACAATCAAAAACTGCATAAACTGGTTCGCCTTTACCTTGCTGCAGGAGCTGGAATCGGGAAATGCCCTTGTGGTCAAACACAACCACTTCCCCATCGAAGAGCAGGCTTGCGGGTTGAAGACCGCGGATCTCGGCGGCAATATGAGGGAATTGACGCGTGCGATCGATCCCGGTTCTGGATAGCATTTGGACTTGATCGCCTTCCTTATAGGCAACGATCCGGTCGCCATCGTACTTTTCCTCGTAGACCCATCCCAGTTTGTGAAAGGGTTCGCGCACCAGCGTCGCAAGCATGGGCTTAATGCGGAATGGAACTCGATTATTCAAATGAACTCCGCATGCCCGCGCAGATATTCGGGAGAAGCCGGAGATGGTCAGCGTTGTCTTAACCTGTGTCTTATCGCGGCCGGATCGCCCGTTGCAGCTCTCTTGACATCGCCTCCTTCGTCACGGGCGATGTCAACAAGAAGACGGTGGCTGGCGGCGGAATATGGTTCGATTTTTGTAATGTCCTTCGTCAACGCATATCGATCGCGGTGCTTGATGAGGAGCCAACTCGATTGGCTGGGTTTATTGCCAAAGCCGCGAATGTGGACCAAAACCCATGATCCTTTCAACTTCTTGCCGCGAAGCGTGAACTTCAATTCGCCCTTGCGCAAAGCGGCATCAACTTCCTCGCTTTCCGGCGCCCAGGTTCCCTTGTCCCACACCATCACGGTGCCGGCGCCATACTCCTTCTGAGGTATGACACCTTCAAAGGAGGCATAGTCGATTGGGTGATCCTCCACTCGGGTCGCCAAGCGTTTTATCGATGGATCGAGCGATGGTCCTTTCGGCACCGCCCAGGAGAGGAGAACTCCGTTCCACTCGATCCGGAAATCGTAGTGGAGGTGCGACGCGTTATGCTTTTGGACCACGTAAATCAGGCCTCGGCCTCGCTTCGGGGTTACACGTTTCCCGCCTGATGGTTCGGGCGTAATACCGAAGCGCCGTTTTCGTTGGTATTTCAGTAGGCTCATAAAACTGGCGATTTCGAAGCGTAGTTATGTCAGCTTCGTAAACTCACCATTTGAAGGTCTTGCAGCAGATAGCCCTTATACAAGCAAAACCCAGGCCCCCGTTTTTATGCGAAACCCTCCACGCCAGGGATTGAGAGCGCCACCGCAGGCCCTGAGCGCGACTCGTGTCACGTAACTCAAATAGGTGACACACTTCCCTTCCTCGCGCGTCATGCTGATCCCTTCGCTCGTCATCCTGAGCGGAGCGAAGGATCCCGGCATTTGACTCAAGGTAAACTCCGCGAAGCATCCCAGCATTTCTGAAATCAACGGAATACCGAGATTCTTCCTTCGCTACGCTCAGGACCGCCTTCGGCTCCTCAGAATGACAGGTTCAAGATGTGTCACCTAATTCAGATACGCGACACTAGCTGGCTCTCTTCTGAGCTCTGCGCGCGCTGCCACGGGTGGAACGCCGCAATTTTTTCCGGGACGTTGTCCTCGGTAAGCTTTTCTTAAGCGCATCCATCATATCGATTACAGGAGCGAGTTTCCGTTTCCGCGCCTCCGGGGCCTTCTTGCCCTTGGACTTGGCCGACAGGAGTTGCTTCAGTTTGGCTTGGTATTCATCACGATATTTTTCTGGCCTGAAATGGGTGGACATTTTCGCGATAACTTCTTTAGCCAGTTTTAGTTCCTCCAGCCTCACGTCCGCCCCGGAGTGGCCGTATTCCGGCGCCGCTCGAACCTCACTGGCAAAGAACAGCGTATGAAGTGTGAGGCCCCCATCCCGCGCTCGAATTGCAACAAGATATTCCCGCTGGCGCATCACAACTTTCGCCAGCGCCGCTTGTCCGCTCTCCTCAATAGCCTTAACGAGAAGCTGATAAGCCTTTTGTCCCGGCTTTTCCGGAACAGCAAAGTATGAGGCGTCGTAATATAGAGGATCGATTTCGGCCAGCGGCACAAATTCGCGGATTTCCATTGCTCCGCCCGCCTCAGGAACGAGTTTCTTAATCTCCCGATCGTCGACGATGAGGTACTGGCCTTTTTCGTATTCGTAGCCCTTTGCCACTTCAGAGGACTCCACTATCCGATTGCAGGTTGGGCAAAATAGCGGTCTGCGTAACCGGGTACGGCAGGTCCTATGAAGCTGGTGCAGCTCGACCCGCTCGCTTCGCGCTGCTGCGTACAGCCGCAAGGGAAGCGAAACGAGGCCGAAGCTGAGATGGCCCTTCCAGATCGTCGATGACATAGCT
Organism: Terriglobia bacterium; assembly: GCA_035945515.1. Lineage (GTDB taxonomy): Bacteria > Acidobacteriota > Terriglobia > UBA7540 > UBA7540 > RH2-MAG17b. The sequence goes on along the minus strand of DASZAE010000136.1, from coordinate 12,568 downwards.
GCTTCCATCCTTATAAACAAATCGCTACTAAATCAGCATCAAATCAAAGCACGAAACGCTCAATCGAGCAAACACCGTATGACTCCAGCGAGGATTCTGTATTTAACCAGATATTCATTTGGCGTTCTGTGCACCCCGGCAGGCTCGCGCGCAATCGGGATACACGGCTCCGTCTAATTATGGTAGTCTTGAAGCTTGGGTTCGGTAGGATCCAAGGACCAAAGTTTGCTAGGCCGTATCGTTTGTTCCGCCGCTCCTGTCATTTGACCTTGTTTGCCTGAGTGAAGAGTTGGGCCGGGTCCGGCGGCTTGGTCGAATGGGCGACGATTGCAACGGAGCCCTGGCTTTTTAGCAAATTATTATTGGAGTTTTACCAGGAGTAATGAGTTTTCATCTTTCAGGTCGAACCACACTTAAAGCGCGGTCGATGTTAGCCTGTGCGGTCATCATGACCAGTGTCATTTTGCTGCCGGGTTGCATTCCTTTTCATCATCACCATGAAGCCGGGTTGCCCGTTGCTCCTGGCGAGCAGCCCGATAAAATTCTGCTGGATAAGTCCCTCAATGAGTTCAAACACGGCCGGTACCAAGCAGGCCGGCTGCTCTTGCAGGCATTGCTCAACACGTATCCTGACAGCGAATATCTTTCTCAATCTAAGCTGGCGATTGCGGACTCCTATTATAAAGAGGGCGGCATTTCGGGCTTAACCGAGGCGGAGGCGGAGTATAAGGACTTCATTACATTCTTTCCCACCGCGCCCGAAGCGCCTATGGCGGAATATCGCGCGGGCATGTGTTTTTTCCGGCTCATTGGAAAGGCGAACCGCGACCAGACCGAAGCGCAGGAAGCGGAAGCGGAATTCAAGGAATTCCTGGAGAAGTATCCCACCAATCCTCTGATGCCTGAAGTGAAAGACAGGCTGCGCGAGGTACAAGAAACGCTGGCAGAAGGCCAATTTGAAATTGCGAATTTCTACTATGTGCACCGTGCCTATCCGGCGGCCGAATCGCGGTTTGAATCAATCGTGAATCAGTATTCCAATTTCAGCAAAGGAGACGATGTATTCTGGTACTTGGGCCAGTCGCTCGCGGAGCTTCACAAGTCGAAACAAGCAGCGCCCTATTACGACCGCTTGATTATGGAGTTCCCCCTGAGCCCTCGTGTGGCGGATGCGAAAAAGCAACTTGCCGACATGCACGAGCCTATTCCGCGGCCTACTAAGGCGATGCTGGCGCGAGCACAGGCGGACGCCGCGCGGCGCGATAACGAGGGCCTCCTGCATAAGGCTCTAGGCGCATTTTCTTCCGGACCTGACTATTCTTCAACATTGCACGGTCCCGTTGTGCTAGGTTCCACAAACCAGATTCAGGCCAAAATCGCCCAACTGGATCAACCGGCTTCGAGCGCCGGGAGCGGAATCGGAGTCGAGGCTGGAAGCGCCGCAAACTTGAAATCTGGCACGCCGGTCGATCCAAAGGCGCCTGCAACCCCAACGGTGAGCGCCGCCGATAGCAAGCAAAGTCTCAGTTCTCCCAGTAGCAATCCAACCCCGCAAAAGAAAAGCAAGTTTCACTTCTTCAAAAAGATAATTCCTTAAAGCGGCCTGAATTTATAAACCGGCTGCGGCCCTTGTGCCACCTGTGATAAATCCGGTAGAGTAATGATTCACATCTCACGTTACTTTGCATGGATAACTTATACCGGCGCAACCAAATCCTGGACATCCTGCGGACCGAAGCCGTGCTGACGCAAACCGGGCTGCGGACCGCGCTGGCGCAGCGTGGAATCCACGTGACGCAGGCGACCGTCTCGCGCGATATCGAAGAGCTTGGTCTGGTGAAGACGCGCGAAGGCTATAAGCTAGCCGGCGCAAGCAAAGCCGCCGCTCCTCCGCAGCCGGCGCTCGCAGTAATCCTTAAGGAGTTTCTGCGCGAAGTGCGCCTTGCTTCAAATCTGGTGATCGTAAGAACGCATCCTGGGAACGCTCATTCGGTGGCGGTGGCTCTTGATTCAACTGGCTGGCAAGAGATTATGGGCACCGTCGCCGGCGATGACACCATTTTTCTCGCTACGGCGGGCACGCGGCAAGCAGCGCGTGTGCGCAGCAAGATTATGGAAGCCCTCGCGGAATAGGGTTGCCTCATCCAATTCGCTCATAAAATAGTTCTTACGATTAAGTTGTCAGAGTCAGGTGATTCCCTTTTATAGAAAGAAGGACTGAATGCAGTTTTCTTCCGGAGCACAAAAAGTAAAACGCGTAGTTTTAGCCTATTCGGGAGGCTTAGATACTTCGATCATCATCCCATGGCTCAAGGAAAACTATGGCTGCGAGGTTATTGCCATGGCGGGCGACGTCGGCCAGGGTGACGACTATAAGGCGCTGCGCCAGAAGGCGCTGAAGACGGGCGCGAAAAGGGTTTTTGTCGAAGACTTGCGCGAAGAATTCATCACCGGCTATCTCTGGAAGGCAATTCAGGCCGGCGCCATTTACGAAGGCAAGTATCTGCTCGGCACCTCGCTTGCGCGTCCGATCCTGGCTAAGCGGCAGGTTGAGGTGGCGCTCGAATGCGGAGCGGATGCAGTGGCGCACGGGTGCACAGGCAAGGGCAACGATCAGGTAAGGTTCGAACTCACCTATAAGGCGCTTGCTCCTCATCTTCGAGTGATTGCGCCGTGGCGCGAGTGGTCCATCAAATCGCGTGAAGACGCTTTGGATTATGCGCGCAAGCACGGCGTCCCGGTGCCGGTTACCAAGAAAGACCTTTATAGCCGCGATCAGAACATCTGGCATTTGAGCCACGAAGGAGGCCCCCTGGAAACCAAGCTCGGCGAACCTCCGGAGGACGCCTGGAAGCTCAGCCGGAGTCCGCGCAAAGCGGCGGACCGTGAAACTGCGGTGAAGATCGGTTTTGAAAAGGGCATTCCAGTTTCTGTGAACGGCCGGTCGCTAAATCCACTCAAGTTGTTGCAAACACTCAATGAAATTGCTGGCACGAGCGGTGTCGGCCGGACGGACCTAGTGGAAAATCGCTTCGTGGGCATGAAGTCGCACGGCGCCTACGAAACCCCGGCGGGAACGCTCCTCCATACGGCCCACCATGAGCTTGAGGCACTTTGCCTTGACCGGGAGACGTTTCATTACAAGCAGCTTGTGGCGCTCCGCTACGCCGAACTGGTCTACTATGGCCAGTGGTTTACTCCTCTGCGCGAGGCGCTCGACGGCTTCATCGAGGTCACGCAACGTCACGTCAGCGGCGAAGTGACACTCGGGCTTTATAAAGGGGCTGTTCGCGTCCTTGATCGTGTTTCTCCTTACTCACTCTATGACACGAGCATCGGCGGCTTCACCATGGGCGCTGACTACGATCAAAAAGACGCGGAAGGGTTCATTAACATCATCGGGTTGCCCATTAAAATCGAAGCTACCTTGCGGAAATCCGCTCGCAAATCCCATCCTGCTCCGAGGAGAGCCTGATGAAACTCTGGGGCGGGCGATTCACAGGCGATCGCGGCGATCCGCTATTCGAAAAGTTTTCCGAATCTTTCTCCTTTGACCAGCGCCTGGTTCTCTATGACTTAAGGGTGAACCGCATTTACGTGCGCCATCTGGCGGCGGCAGGTGTCCTTAGCAAAACGGAGGCACAAAAAATTACGCAGGGGCTTGAATCCATCTGCCGTTATATCGAGAATCACCCCACATGGGCTCGCAACGAATCGAGCGAAGACGTGCACACATGGGTTGAAGACCGTCTTGAAAAAGAAATAGGACCTGCAGCGAAAAAGCTGCGCACGGGGCGCAGCCGCAATGATCTGGTGGCGACGGAAACACGGCTTTTTGTGAAGGATGCGATAACCGATCTGCTGCGCGGCGCGATGGACCTTCTTGACGCGCTGCTGGCAAGAGCGAAAGAGCATCTTGGCGCGGTTATGCCCGGCTATACGCATCTCCAGCCCGCGCAGCCCATTCTATTTTCGCATTATCTTCTAGCCTATTTTGAAATGTTCACGCGCGATGTTTCCCGCTTAGTTGATTGCCGCAATCACGCTGACGAGCTGCCCCTGGGCGCCGGTGCTCTGGCTGGAACTGCTTTTGCCATCGACCGCGCGGCGCTGGCGCAGGAACTCGACTTCAGCTGTGTCGCTCGCAACAGCCTAGACGCGACATCAGACCGCGATTTTGTTTGTGAGCTGCTCTTTGCGTGCGCGCTCATCCAAACCCATCTCAGCCGCCTCGCGGAGGACCTTATCCTCTATTCTTCGCCAGCTTTCGGATACGTCGAGCTTTCCGACCAATACTCGACTGGAAGCAGCCTGATGCCGCAGAAGAAAAATGCAGATTCTCTCGAACTCATTCGGGGCAAAGCCGCGCGCGTGATTGGCCGCCTGACGAGTATGATCACGCTGCTAAAAGGATTGCCCTTAGCATACGACCGCGACCTTCAGGAAGACAAAGTCGCGCTCTTCGATGGCGTCGACACCGTTCGCGAGTCGCTTATCCTCGCGGCCCGCATAATCCGCACCCTGAGCATTCATGAGGAAAAAATGAAGCCGGCCACCCAAGTCGGCTTTCTTACCGCCACCGACGTGGCTGATGAACTGGTCCGGAAAGGCATACCATTCGCCAAAGCGCACGAACAAACGGGCAAACTGGTGCGGCATTGCATTGCGGCTGGAAAAACCTTTGCGGAATTATCCCCCGGCGAAGCCAGACAAATGATTCCCTCCTGGGATGCCCGGCTCGCACGGTTCGCAACCTCGCCCGAGCTTTCCATTGCGCAGAGAAACGTGACGGGCGGCACGGCGCGCGCGCAGGTGGCCCGGCAAATTGAGGCGGGTAAGCGCAGCCTTACTCAGCTCAAACGCCAGCTTAAACCTTCAAGGAAGGCTGCGCGGCGTTCGTGATGCGTTTCACCCTCAAGCCACTCGTGCTTTGCTGTGAGTTGGCGCTCCTGATGGGCGCCGTAAGGTCTCCCCTCCTCGCTCAGCAACCTGCCAACAACCCAACTAACGCCGATCTTACCAGTGACCAGGTTTTCCGCCCGCCTATGGCCGATCCGTTTGAGCCAGCCAGCCGCATCCGCTACGGCGGAGGCAACCTTGACTTTGGCTTGGCTCTTCCCCTTGCTGTGTATACGTCCGAAAGCAAAACTTCCGATTGGCAAGTCGGATTTCTTGGCGGCATTGTGGCGCGTTTCGGCTCCGAACGAACAACCCTCTACCTGAAATCCGGTGATTTCCACGCCGGAATCCCCTTTTCTTTCCGCAAGGGCAAGTGGTCAGGGCGAGCCGAGTTCTACCACGTCAGCTCGCACCTCGGTGGCGACTATGAAAATCTCAGCGGCTTCCAGCCCTTTCATTACAGCCGCGAAGCCGTTCAGGGCCTGCTTTCCTACGATGCGCCCCATCATTTGCGTGTCTACGGCGGCCCAACGCTTCTCGTGCGCACGTACCCCAAAGTTGGCCGCTGGACGATGCAGGCCGGAACGGAATGGTTCCCGCCGTCGTTATCGGGCAATCACTGGAAGCTATACCTTGCCGACGATTTCCAAACGCGCGGAGAAGTCGCCTGGCAAACAAGCATCAGCGTCGAACCGGGCGTGCAATTGACAACCCGCAATGGGCAGCCGGTGGCTCGCGTCGAAGCATGGTTCTATAGCGGCCAAGACCCATTCGGCGAGTTGTTCCGCGAGCGCGAGCGGGTAGTGGGCGCGCAAATCATTTTCACCTTGGAACCCGCGCTGAAGTCTCTTATCACTCACCGCCATTAAGCTGGATTCCTCACTGGGCGGGCTACGCGCAGGATTACAACACACAGGCGTCCCGCGCTCACTTGACTTCAAATTCTCCGCCCATTACATTGAGGTTTGCTGGGAATAAAGCCCTAAAGAACGCTAAAAAGATTCGGCTGTTCAATCCATTCATCGCATCAGGGGTTTCTTGAGCTATCTCAAGCGGCAGATTTTCGCGCTTCAGGAATTTACCTATCTCACCGCGCGGGCTTTCCGGAATGCGTTCAGCCCGCCGCGTTACTACACCGACACTCTTATCCAGATGGATGTGATGGGTGTTGGCTCGCTGCGCATCGTCCTGCTTATCGGCTTTTTCAGCGGATTCGTGCTGGCGCTGCAAACCTATCGCACACTCCAGACTTTCGGCGAAGTTTCATTGCTCGGCGAAGCCGTGGCCATCGCCATCGTCCGCGAGCTTGGACCCGTTTTCACTGCCATCGTGGTGGCGGGGCGCAATAGTTCGGGCATTGCCTCTGAAATTGGCTCCATGCTGGTCAGCGAGCAGATTGATGCGCTGCGCGCCTTGGGCACCGATCCATTGCGCAAACTTGTTTCACCCCGGCTTTATGCCACGCTCATCACGCTGCCGCTGCTCACTATTCTTTCGGATTTTGCGGGCGTCCTCGGCGGCGCGGTGGTCAGCGCGACCATCGCCAAGGTCTCCCAAGCGCAGTATTGGACCGTCGCCTATCAATCCCTCACCCTTCGTGACCTTACCCAAGGTTTGGTCAAGCCCCTTCTCTTCGGCGTGATCATTTCGATTGTGGGTTGTTATTACGGCTTGCGGACCGAGGGAGGAACGGAAGGCGTAGGCCGGGCCACAACACAAGCGGTAGTTGTCGCTTCGGTGCTTACCATCGTTGTCGACGCGATCCTCACGCGCTTCCTCATCGCTATCAACTTCGCATAAAGCTGCCAGAGGGGTGGATGTAGCGGCGGCCTCTGGCCGTCGGTTTTTGAGATATTAAAGACCGGCGGCCCCGTTACGACAAGCCCGCCGCTACAACAAAGGCTGGCCAAGCTTCCATTCAATTTGCGCGAGCACCCCGCCCAGGATTTTTGCGTCATGGTTTGAAAGCCGGCGATCAATGAGCATCCGGCGCAGTTTGATCAGCGTTGCAACGCGGCTCTTGGGCTTCAGATAACCCACGCCATCGAGCACCCGCATAGCTCGCTCAAATATATGTTCTAGCGACTGAGCATTTGCAGGCGTCGAAACACGGGCGCGGAATCCCGCATTCTCTTTTTCCGCCGCGCTCGCATCGTAGCGGCGAGCGCGGGCCAATTCATAGCAGCACACCGCCACGGCTTGCCCCAGGTTCATCGACGGGCAGCGCGTGAGAGTGGGAATCCGCACTAGAACGTGGCAGTAGCTCAGATTTTCGTTCGAGAGTCCCGTCTTTTCCGAACCAAATAGAATCGCCGCCCGTCCTCCATTCCCCATCTCTGGCTGCGAACGAACCCAAGCCGGAAGATCATCCAGGCTTACAAGTTCGCGGTCCAGCATCCGCCGTTGGCCCGAGGTTGTGCCCACAACCAGCGTTGCATCGCTAACGGCCTCTGTCAGGCTTTCGGCCGCGCGGGCCGCGCGGACAACGGCTTCCGCGCCTACCGCCGAGCGCGCCTCGCGCCAGACAGGAGGATGCGGCTCGACCACTCGCAGGTCGACGAAGCCGAAATTCGCCATCGCGCGCGCCGCCGCGCCGATGTTCAGCGGATTACGCGGCCGCACCAGCACCACGCGCCAGTCGAAGCCCTTCGCATTCATCGCCTCAAATTGTAACAGACGAGCGCGGATTGTAGCGGCGGCGGCCGCCGGTCTTTACTCTCTAAAAGCCGGCGGCCAGCCGCCGCCGCTACAACGCGCCTTTCAACATCGTCTTCACTTCTTGCCGGGTGAGGTGGTTGAAGGCTGGCCGACTTCGGCAGACGAAATTATCCTAGTCTTGGATTTGAACTGCTTGTAGTCGGTGTATTTGATAATTTCCTTGATATGCACAGGAGGGGCGCCGTCAAAGTACAGCATGTCGTCGGCTTGGGTGAACGTGGGGAACCAATATTTGCCGTCGATCTGCTGGCGCCATGTGGTGAAGCGGGGGAAACGGTTGTCTTTGGTTTGCGGGATGATCTGGCCTTCGGCTTTCACAATCTGAATATCGTGGTCGTCGACCCAGACCACGCCCTTAAAGTAGAGATGCCCCTTCTTGATTTCCTTGGGCCGCACGGAAAAAACGTAACAAGTAATGTAATCCACGTGGACGTGCCCCATGTACTGCACGTCGTATTCGGGCAGCGTGTCCGTGGTGACGGTGAAAGGCTGAAGCGTGCGAAAGGACTGAATATCCTGCTCGGTGATGCTCACCCGCGTCAACGTATCCGTGGGAGCATAAGTGACCTGCTCGATGCGTTTGCCGTCGGCGCCAAAAAGAATGTCCCAGTCCTGCTCCCAGGAGCCGTCCACATTGCCGGCGGCGTCAATCGTTTCCGCCTTGTTGATCTGGTGATAGGTATAGTTGTCGAGGGCCGTTTCAAAGAGTTTTTCTTTAGCGGCAAATTCTTGAATGATCTGCTGAAGCTGCACGGGACTTGGGTCTGCCAGCGGAGCAGTCGAGGCTTCCTGGTTCACTGCGGGATGCGCAGCCGCCGGGGCCGGCTGACTACTGCCCGCTTGTGGCTTTGTGCTTGTCGCGGAGGCCGTGGGCTTCGACTCGGGCATTTCGCTTGCTGGCGGCGCTTGCGGCAAGGGCGTAGCCGCCTGCGGGGGTGATGGGGGTGAAGACGGCGATTGAGGAGCAGCAGGGCGCGCGGGCGCTGGCGCCGTAGGTTGCGATTTCAATGCTTCCTGAGCCTTCTCAAAAGCTTCGCTTGCTTTTTGCAAAGCATCGACAACGTCATCCGATGCTCCGTCTTGATAGAACTGCTTGACCAGATCAGGATTGAGCACGAAATCCACCCCGCGCCGGCGCACCAGCAGCATGAGCTTCTGCGGGCTGGCGCCGCCAATCAAAAGCAGCGTCACATCATCCGCGCCCAGCGGCTTAGGCTTTGTTGCCGGGGCAGACTGCGCTCCCGATCCTTGAGATTGCGTAAAAGCCGGCATCGCCGCGAGCAAAGCGAGCGAGGCTGCGACGAACACTACACCGCTGATTCGCTTCCAAGGTGAATTCATAGCCATTCATTTAGATAGAATCTTGCGCGCGCCGTAAAGTTGTCTCGCGGCAGAAACAATTACCGGGCGCGCCGCTTATTTTTCAGCCGGGACTGGCGCAGCTTCCGCCGGCTGCGCTTGGGCTTCGAGATCGCAAGCGTCACGCTGCCCACGCGCCGCACTTCCCAATCTTTGGATTTGGCCTTTTCTTCCATTTTCTCCTCCTATTGACGATTACAAATTATAGTGACGCCCAAGCGTTGTAGCGGCGGCCTCAGGCCGCCGGCCGGTACTTAAAACGGCGGCGCACAGAGAGCGCCGCTACAGCAGACGCTGTCACTATAATTCGTACTTCCCAGTAGCAATCCTGAAATTTTGCCTCTCGTAAGCGGTGTGTCAGATACTCTCTCAAGCTGCCGTGGGATTCAGCGTCTTGCCGATAGCCTGTGACACAGCAAGCAGATTGGAAATCGGCACCAGCCCTCCAATCTTATGACGGCCGACTCCGGCAAGGCCCGCCGAGGCTAGGCAACCGCACTCTTTGCAAACCGGGCGTCCGCCGAGCTGGCATGGAGTGATTCGCGTCTCGAGATCAGCCGAAACGCAGTTTGTCACTTGCGCAAAAACACACTCTTCGGGAGACTGCGGCGGATTCAGGAAGCCTTCGCGCATTTCATTTGTAAAATTGATCTTAGGAAAGATCTCGCGCAACTGGGTGAGGGTGGAGATCGCCTGCGCCCTGTCTTTGGCAGTGAGCCTTTCCTCGCTCCGCTCGCCTTCCTGCGGCGTGTAGAGGCTGAACCATATTTTCCGCACTTCGCGCCGCTCTGACCAGAACGCAGAGAAGGTCCGGATATAATCGGGCCGATTGAGTTGCTGCCGCGTAATCGTGCAGTGCACCAGAATTTGATGTCCGGTGACGTGCTTCAGTATCCTCTCGTATGTGGCGGGCGCGCGGCGCTTGTCATGTTCCGGCTGCAGCCCGTCAATCGAAACCGAAAGATGAAGATTTTGAAGCTCCCGCCATTCGATAGGAATGGGACGCACGGCGCTGGTGACTAATTGAACTTCAAGCTTCATTTGGTTGAGCAGCGGAAGCAAGACGTTGAGCTCGCGGTAGCGAACCAGCGGCTCGCCGCCAATGATCGAGACGTGAACGGGCCGGAGAGAGCGGATGAGATCGAGCACGCCATCAACCAGAGCTTTGCCCTTGAGATCGCTCAAATTGCGCAGCGAGCCGATTCCGGCAAGGTGTTCCGCATCGAAAGCGTAACAACCCGGACAGCGCAGCGGGCACTCGCGCGTGATCTCGATCGACAATAACGGCCGCCGCCCGCGCAGGATTCCCGCCCACGCCGGGATTACATCTTTCTTGGTCATAGGCCTCCGATCCGCCTCTCCGCAAACCACCAACCCATTTATCGTAGTGTACGGCAAGGACGCATGTCCAGAAAAGCCGCTGATACAGCATGGGGCTGAAAAAACGTCCCATTTATCCCATTTGTCTCAAAATTCTCAGAGTGAAGTGATAGGCTCAATCTGTAGCGGCGGCCTCTGGCCGCCGGGTTTTAATAGTAAAGACCGGCGGCCAGAGGCCGCCGCTACAAAGCTGCCCCTCTATATTAGAAAATGGCCGGAGGAAATGAGAGAAACACAAAAAAATCACGGAACGAACCCAAGAAGTTGTTTAGAATCAATGTTTCTAATAAAAACTGTCTCAAAAGTCTCAGGACGGAAGGCTTGCGGGCGCGGAGTTCTGTGGCAAGAACACTGCGGATTCTATAGCGGCAGCATCTTAACAAACTTTGGCCGCCGGCCTTTAAAAACTAAAAACCGGCGGCGAGGACGCCGCCGCTACAACAAACGCGGAGTTTTAAAAACAAAACTCCGCGTTACAATAGGCCGGGGTGGATTCAACCATGCGACTATTATTTCAGCTTGACCGGGTTCTGTGCGCGTGCATTGCGGGCGTTTGCATCGCGGCTTTAGCTTTGGCGGCTTTAGCCGTGGCTCCGCGTTACGGGTTGTTTGCAAAGGGGGCGCTCTCTGCTCGCCGCAATACCGGCGGCCAGACGCCGCCGCTCCAGCATAGTCCCCTTGGCGCGCCGTCATCCCTGCATGGCTACAACCCTCAAAACCTCGATACCCACGTCAGCCCTTGCCGCGATTTCTATCAGTACGCGGTAGGTGGCTGGCGCGCGCGGAACCCAATTCCAGAAGACTATCCCCAGTGGGGCGTAATCCAGGTGGTGGCTCGGCGCAACAAGGAGTTGCTGCGCGGCATTCTCGAAAGGGACGCTACATCGGCTACTGTAGCGGCGGCCTCTGGCCGCCGGTCTTTACTATTGAAATCCGGCGGCCAGAGGCCGCCGCTACAGAATCAAACGCCGCCGGCTGATAACACCAAGGATAACGAGACGAAGCTGGGAAATTTTTATGCAAGCTGCATGGAGGTCAAGGCGGTTGACGCGGAGGGCGCGAAGCCGCTCGATCCGGAGTTCAAACGCATCAATACGATTCATGACGTTCCCAGCCTCGAAGCGGAGATCGAACACCTGCAGAGCCTGGGCGTGGACGCTCCTTTCGTCTTTGCGTCGGAGCAGGATTACAAAAACAGCAGTGAAGTCACGGGCGTGGCGTGGCAAGCCGGGCTTGGCCTTCCCAATTGCACTTACTACACGCAGCAGGACGCGAAATCGAATCAAATCCGCAGCCAGTATGTTGAGCACGCGGTTAAATTATTCGAGCTTCTGGGCGATCCACCCTCAATCGCCGCCGCCGAGGCCGCAAGCGTGATGAAGACGGAGACGATGCTGGCGCGAGCCTCCATGACGCCCGTCGAGCTGCGCGATCCGCAGGCGGTGTATCACCGGATGGCCAGGCCGGAGCTGCGCGCGCTCACGCCCGATTTTTCCTGGCCAGCGTACTTTCACGAGACCGGCCATCCAAATCTGGCCTCGATTAACGTAGGCCAGCCTGACTTCTTCCGCGCCGTCAATCGCGCGCTCACCGGCCTCCCGCTTCCGGCCTGGAAGACGTATCTGCGCTGGCAGTTGATCGACCAGGCGGCGCCCTATCTTTCTGACGCTTTCGTCAATGAAGATTTCAATTTCAAACGGGTGCTCACCGGAGCCAAGCAGCTTCAGCCGCGCTGGATGCGCTGCGTGAATGCCGTCGATGCCGGGATGGGCATGGCGCTGGGCGAGCAATACGTGCAAACGGCCTTTCCGCCTTCTTCAAAAGCGGAAGTGGACGCGATGGTGCAAAACCTGATTTCGGCCCTCGGCGGCGATATCTCGACGCTGCCCTGGATGGGACCGGAAACGAAGACGTTCGCGCTGGCTAAGCTCAAGTCCATACAAAGGAAGATTGGCTACCCTGGCGAATGGCGCGATTACTCGGCGCTTGCCATCACGCGGGGGCCTTATGTGATGAATGTATTGAACGCCGACCGCTTTGAATTCAATCGACTGCTCGACAAGATTGGCAAGCCCGTCGACCGCAACGAATGGGTTATGACTCCGCCCACAGTGAACGCCTATTACGACCCTTCCATGAATGACATTGTGTTCCCGGCCGGCATCCTCCAGCCGCCGCTGTTTGATCCCTCGGCGGCAAGCGCGCTGAACTA
>DASZAE010000135.1:0-3524 GCA_035945515.1 Terriglobia bacterium | reverse complement strand
CCGAATCCTCCAAACCCACCCCCAAACCCGCCGCCCATCCAGGGGCCGCCCCACCAGCCGCCACGCCGGAAACCGCCCGGCCCTCCGAAGCGCGAACCGAAAGAGCCGAAAGCTCCTGCTCCAATGATGATCAAGAAGATTATCAGCGGCACATACCCTGGCAGCCCGTTTCGCTGCCTTCTGTGTGGAACAGCATCAGCAAGGCTGCTATTCAGCTTGATGCCGCTCGATTGCGCAATTGTGCCTGCCACATCGCGCGCGAGCTGCAACACCGCGCCATTATAATTTCCAGCCCTCAGAGCAGGAACCACGTCGCGCCCAAAGCGCCCCACCAGCCCGTCGGTAAGAACCGGCTCCAAGCCGTAGCCAACCTCGATCCGGTAGCGCCGGTCTTGGACGGCGAGCAGAATCATTACGCCGCGGTCGGTGCTTTTCGCGCCCACGCCCCACTTTGCGAAAAGCTCATTGGCAAACATATCGACCGGCTCGCCATCGAGCGAGCGAACCGTCACCACCGCGATTTGCGCGTGAGCTTTCTGGTCAACTTCGAGGCAAAGCCCCGCGAGCTGCGCAGCGGTTTGAGGGCTCAGGACGCGGGCAAAATCGTTGACATATCCTTGCGGCTTCAGGCTTGAAACGCTCTCGGCGTGAGCGGGCGCCCCCGCAAACACCGCAAGCGCGAGAAGCAGAAGGAGCGCCTTCAATGGGCCTGAAAGCAATTCAATCGATCGCGCGCGGCGAAAAACCATGATTTTAACCTGACAGCTTGCTGGAAACCGTTCCAGTATGGTTGTTCTGAGCCAATCCTCTTAACCCGCTAAAAACGCCGTAGCGGCGGGTCCCCTGGCCAGCTATTTTGAGCCTTTACTTGGGTTTTACAAAATAGCCTGCCACACGCCATTTACCGTCCTTGTCCCGCATTACGAAAACCGTCTCCACGGCAGAGGCCCAGTTCTGGAATGAGGAGTTATAAACGGCCATCACGTATTCCGCAGTGGGCATATTGGGCAGCCCTTTCTTGTATTGGATGCTTGCCAAGTCCCTGGATCTCAAGGCTCCCGTCGCCGCACGAGCTCGACCAACTTCCTGGTCCCATTTGTCCTTCGTAATGCTGGACCGCATGTACTGTGATGACTCATTCCAGCTTTGCGCATACTTGCCACTATCCACAAGCGCCAGCCATGGCTTGGCGGATTGGCGGGCCAAGTCTTCCGGTTTCTGCTGCGCTTTGGCAGCAACCGCGATTGCGCATAATGCCAGAACCATGACTGCCACGAAGGTCTTTTTCATCAAATGCCTCCTTTTCTTTCTACTGCTCAGCGACCGCCTGTTCTGCGGCCCAAGCTCATGATATAACACTAGCACCGCTGTTTGAGATAGTTGTAACTTTGGCGGGGAGGATGTAACCATGCCCAGTCGTGCGCTGCGAACATTGTTTCTGGCCACTGTAATCGGCATGATTTGCGGAACGGCTCTGGCGCAAGAGCCACCGCCGACCCTTGCCATTGGTTCCCAAGCCCCGGATTTCTGCCTGCCGGGCGTCGATGGCAAGACGCATTGCCTCAAAGACTATGCCTCGGCCAAAATCCTGGTGGTGATTTTCACTTGCGATCATTGCCCGATGGCGCAGCTCTACGAAACGCGCATTAAGCAGCTTGTGGCCGATTACGAAAACCGCGGCGTGGCCTTTGTCGCCATTCAACCCAATAACCCCAAGGCCATCCGACTTGACGAGCTCGGCTATACGGACGTGAGCGATTCCTTCGCGGAGATGAAAATCCGCGCCGCGTACCGGCACTTCAATTTCCCCTACCTTTATGACGGCGACACGCAAAATGTAGCACGCGCCTACGGCCCCACCGCTACGCCCCATCTTTTCATCTTTGACGCTCAACGCAAACTCCGCTACGAAGGCCGCGTCGATAACAATCCGCGCCCGCAATACGTCACGCGGCAGGATGCGCGTATGGCAATTGACGAACTGTTGGCAAGCAAGCCCGTGCTTGTGCCTCAAACCCCATCGATCGGCTGCTCAACCAAATGGATGTATAAAGAGGCTGCAAGCTCCGCCGAACTCGCCCGCATCGAGAGCCGGCCGGTCACGATGAAGAAAGCGAGCGCAGAAGACTTAAAGGCGCTGCGTAAAAACCCCACCGGCAAGCTCCTGCTGGTCGATTTCTGGGCCACATGGTGCGGCCCTTGCGTCGAAGAATTTCATGATCTTGAGACTATGTACCGCATGTACGGCCATCGTCCATTTGCTCTTGTGACCGTAAGCATCAATTACCCAGACGAGCAAGCGGGCGTTTTGCGGGAGCTGCAAAGGGAACATGCCACTACAGAAAACCTGATTTTTGGCGTCCCACAGCTTTACGACCTGATGGCGGCCTTCGATCCCAAGTGGAATGGAGCGGTGCCCTACACGGTGCTCATCAGCCCCAAGGGGGAAGTGCTCTACGCGCACCAAGGCCCAATCGATCCGCTCCAGGTCCGGCGCCTGATTATCGCCAATCTGCCGGATGATAACTACTTTGGCCACCAGGCCTATTGGCATCAGGCAGTTTACGGGAATTGACTCGCGTAAACCGTCATCCATCGCACTTTCCGGGTGACATCGGCTGCCCGCCTTTCCCTTGTTCAGAAACATTCATTGAGCCACCCCGCCGTGTCCCCTATAATGAACTCATGGAAAGACCAAAGACTCTTGGCGACCTCAAAAAGTCAAATTATGAGATCCGCAGCGTAAAGGACGAAATGCGCGCGAACCTCATCGAACGTCTAAAAGCCGGCGAAGCCGTCTTTCCGGGCGTCATCGGATTTGACGATACGGTAATTCCGCAAATTGAAAACGCCATCCTCTCGCGTCACAACTTCATTCTGCTGGGGCTGCGCGGCCAGGCAAAGAGCCGCATCCTGCGTTCGCTTGTGGCGCTGCTGGATGCTGAAATCCCATTCATCGCGGGCTGTGAGATTCATGACGATCCGCTGAAGCCCATCTGCCGGGCCTGCCGCGAGCTGGTGAAGGAGCGCGGGGATAGCGCGCCCATCGATTATCTATCGCGCGAGGATCGCTACGTTGAAAAGCTCGCCACGCCTGACGTGACAATTGCAGACATGATCGGCGATCTTGACCCCATCAAGGCGGCGCGCGGAGGCCACGCGCTTTCGAGCGAGTTGACGATTCATTACGGCTTGCTGCCGCGCGCCAATCGCGGCATTTTCGCCATCAACGAGCTGCCCGACCTGGCTGGCAAAATCCAGGTGGGATTGTTCAACATCATGCAGGAAGGCGATGTGCAGATTAAAGGCTATCCGGTGCGCCTGCCGCTTGACGTTGCGCTGGTGTTCACCGCTAATCCGGAGGATTACACGGCGCGCGGCAAGATCATCACGCCGCTTAAAGACCGCGTCGGATCGGAGATTCGCACCCACTATCCGCAGTCGCTCGAGCACGCCATGGCGATCACGGCGCAGGAAGCGTGGACGGCGCGCAACGGCCGCGCCCGCCTGATGATCCCGGAATT
>DASZAE010000134.1:0-3097 GCA_035945515.1 Terriglobia bacterium | reverse complement strand
CGGTCGCCTTCGACCGCCTTTTCGAAATAGCCTGCGGCCTGCGCATACTGGCCGTGCGGCAGGTAGAGGGTTCCGAGCGAGAGATAAGCGTCCCTGAGCCTGGGGGCCACGCGAATCGCGTGTTTATAATCGGCTATGGCGGCGTTCAGGTTGCCCTGCGCCTGGGTGACGGCGCCCAGGCCAATCAACGCCTGGTATTCCACCGTCGTCTGCGGCATGGGCGACTCCCGGTTAAGGCGCGCCGCGGTTTCAAACTCGCGCGCCGCACCGGCGAGATCGTTCTCGCGGTAACGCAGCTCCCAGCCGTGAATCAGATGAACGTATCCGGACTCCGGATCGCGCCTCAGAGAATAGTTTACGATTGCCTGATTGTTGTTCCATAGCGGAATCGCGCGAGAGCTTGCTACCCATCCGAAGGCGAATACGACGCAGACCCCGGCGATCGCAGCGGCGCGCCCCCGGCGGGCGATCTCGGAGGCAGAGCGGCTCTTGCAAAGCGGCGCTAGCAGAAAGCCGAAGGCAAGGCAAAGTCCGGCTGAGGGAAGGTAAGACATGCGGTCCGCAACCACCGGGTTGCTCAACTGGCGGATGTCGAGGCAGGGCGTGAGCGCGAGCGGCCACCAGAAAATGAAAAACGCGAGATCGGGCTGGCGCTTGCGAAAGACGAAGACCGCGACAAGCGCGAGCAGCGTAACCCAGGGCCACGGCGAAGCCAGCGCCAGTTTCGCGTGAAAAACACGATAGACGCTCAGGTGAGCAGGCCAGAAGAAGATGCGCGTGTGATCGCCCAGCAGCGATAGAGCGTCTCCCAGCATCTTTCCCGTGATGCGAAAGATGTGGCCGCCAGCCGTTAGATGACCTAAGGCAAGGCGACGGAAGGCAAGATAGGCCCCGATCAATACGACATAAGGCGCGAGCCGCACTGCGCGCTCACACGCTCTGCCCTTTTGGGGGTGAAAGAACCAATAAGCAACGAGGATGAGAGGAAAGCTAAGCGCCATCTCCTTGAAGAGAAGCGCGGTGACGAAGGCGACCCACGAAAGCGCGTTCAACCACCCGAAGCGATGGCTGCCCTCAGCCCCAGTAGAGCCAGCGTCATGGCCGGGCGTGGACTTTTCCGCTCGCAGAAAGAGGTAAAATGCAACCAGATAGAACAAGCCACATCCGGTATCACACAGGGCGGAGATCCAGGCGACGGCCTCCACCTTCTGCGGATGAATGACCCAAATGAGGCTGGCGATCAGCGCAGCCGTTTTGCTCTTGGTGAGTTCCTTGCCGGTCACGTAAAGCACAGCGGCGCCGGTGGCGAAAAGAAACAATTGGAAAAGGTGGAAGTAAAAAGGCTCCGGTCCAGCCAAGCGATAAATAGCCCAGAAACAAAAGATCATCATGGGCCGGTAGAACTTGGCCGCGTTGCCGCTGCCCATGAACGCCCACACCGAGTCGCCAAAGATGTGGCGCCACAGGTGAAGATTGGTGACGAAGACGTTTTGGAGGATTTGTTGCTCGTCGTCGCTGACGAAAGCGCCGCCAAGCGCCCGCGCATAAAGAAGGAAAACAGCAGCAATGATTAAAGCCACCGGGAATAGCGGAGACTCGATGATCTGCGCCAGATATTGGCGCCAGATAGACGCTTGGCCAATCGCTTCGAATCCGTTCTTTGGCGTCGTCGATAAGATGCCGTTTTGTTCTCTTGCCTGCATCGCTTCATGAGCACGAGGTCGACCGGCAGTCTGCACAGCCCTCTGCATACATTGTATATCGTCCGAAACGCGCAGCAGCATAAGGGTTTGTGTGACGGCTGCGGCTAGTTGCACCGCCCTTCCTACAGCTTCCGGCCGCTGGTCTTTCGTAGCTCAGGGTTCGTATTATAGCCTTGCGGTTTGTGGCTGTAGCGGCGGCCCCTTTCATTGATGCGCCACCCTCGGACAAAGCCCTATGGAGGCGCGCATCTCTATATTTCCCTGGAACCTGTTCCCAGCCCGGCTCGCTCTTTTAGGCTTTGAAATCCATTGTTCATTTGGATTAAAATAACGTGCCGGCAATCCATGGCCCGCTTCAAATCAAGCGAGCGGGAAATATTGATTCGAAACGCCCGGCCTTTTCTTTGCTTTGGAAAGCCTATGAAACCAGTTCCAGCTCCTGCTACCATACGGGATGTCGCGCGCGAAGCGGGTGTCGGCGTGGGCACCGTTTCCCGCGTTCTGAACGGGGGCGCGAGCGTCAGCCTTGAAACGCGCAACCACGTCCTCGCCGTCATAAAAAAGCTGGATTTCCGCCCCCACGCTCAGGCGCGGCGCATTCTGCAGTCACGCTCGGGCATGGTGTGCTTCTTGATGAACAACCGGGCCTTCATGCACTCCTTCCACGCCCGCGTCCTGCAAGGGGTGGCGAACTGCGCCATCGCGCTCAAGCAGCATGTGATTTACACCGTCGCCCATTATGACCCGCTGATGCCGGCCTCGCGCATCCCGATACCGCCCATCCTCCAGGAGCGCGGCTGGGTGGATGGATTGATTCTGACGGGTCTCGTTCACGGTAATTTCTTGCAACGCATTCAAGAACTCCGAATCCCGTTTGTTGCTCTCGGCAATAACGTGCTTGACCGGAACGGAACAAGCGATTTCGACATGGTGAGCTTTGATGAATACAAAGGCGTGCACGAAGCTGTTAGCTACCTCGCCGGCCAGGGACACCGCCGGATTATGTTTGTCGCCGATGTTTCCTTTCCGTGGTTCCAGGAGCGGTTCCGGGGATATCTCGCCGCCGTGCGGTCGAAAAAACTTAGCCCACTGAGCATGACGAACAAAATGAATACCGGCGGATTCCAGGAATATGGCGAGAGGGCGGTTTCACGGCTGCTGGCGCTCAAGCCTCGCCCTTCCGCCGTAATGGCAGGGAACGACGAAATCGCCTACGGCGTCTGGCGCGCGCTGGTCCGCAATGGCCTGAGCGTGCCCAAGGACATCAGCTTAATTGGGTTTGACGACCGCGAAGAAGCCAGCCTGATGGATCCGCCGCTTACTACCGTTCGCGTGCACAAGGAAGAAATCGGCGAGGCGCTGATGAAACTTCTGCTGGAGAAATTACACCAACC
>DASZAE010000133.1:0-6161 GCA_035945515.1 Terriglobia bacterium | reverse complement strand
AGAAACCGGGAAGCGCAGCGGCCAGCCGAAATGGTTCGAGATTTCGCGTAACATCGAAAACATGATGATCCGCGAGAAGAAGATTAACGCCAACGTGGATTTCTATTCCGCTTCGGCGTACTACGCTATGGGCATCCCTGTCGAGTTGTACACGCCGGTGTTCGCGGTGAGCCGCATCTCGGGCTGGACCGCGCACGTGCTCGAGCAATATCAGGATAACAAGCTGATCCGCCCGCTGGCCGAATATACCGGCCCCGCCAACCTGAAATACGCTCTGGTGGATCAACGCTGAACTGCGTTACCAAGCTTTTCAGCGCCTTTTGAGGTTCTTTCGTCTGCGGCCAAAACACCAGGATAACCATCAAAAAAGGGGAACGGCACGTGGAAGCCGTGAAGCATTTTCAAGGTCCCGCAGAACTTCATGTCTGGTCATAAGTGGAAAGTAGACGTTCTCTTACAAGGCAACTGGCGGGGAGCCTCTTCCGTACTCCTCACGGGCGGTTCTGCGCCTATTTTGGTGGATAGCGGGATGCCTCACGACGCCCACCAGCTCGTGAAGGCCCTCGCCGAGCGAGGCTTGCGGCCCGAAGAAATCCCCTTTGTGATCAACACGCATTTCCATCTTGATCATGTCTCCAACAACTGTTTGTTTCCGTCGAGCGCGATTTATGCTACTCAGCTATCAAGCGACTGGTGCCGCAGCCTTTACTCCGATTTCCTGGCCAACGGGCACTGGGAAAAACTGATTTTGAAGTATTACCCGGAAACTTATGAGTATGAGAATGCCGCTGATCTGATCGGCAAGATTCGCAAGATTGCGCAGCGATGGTGGGACGCCAAACGCGCCGGAACATCCTGCCAGTTTCGCTGGATCGAGAAGCATCATCTGCCCGACGGTATCGAAGCTATCACCACCTCGGGCCACGTGCCGGGCCACGTTTCGCTGGTCGTCCGCAACGGCAGCGAGACGACCATCATCGCGGGCGACGCCCTGGTTACGCGCACGCATGATGAGCGCGTGCTTACGATGATCCCGCACCGCCGCGCGCAATATCTTCTCGACCGCAAGACGATACTCTCTATTCCTGGCATCATCATCCCCGGCCACGACCAGCCCTTTGAGAATCAGCCTTGTCCTTAACGAAGCTGCGGATCGGGCCTCCAGAGTCTGCGTAACAACTGCCGCTGCAGAGTCAGTGCAATAATATCCGTGGCCATTGGATCGCAGTCGCGGCTTGACGCGCCCATTGTTTATCCCTAGACTAAATCAGGGAGATCGGGGAAGCTGTGGCGCGTTTTTGGCGGATGGTTGCTCGGTTATCGGTTCTCGTGCTGGTCTGTTCGTGCGCCGCTTGGGCGCAACAGAGCACGCAGTTTTTTCCTGTCAGCGAGGTTCGCCCCGGCATGAAGGGCGTGGGACGAACCATTTTTGAAGGCAACCAGGTCCAGGAATTCCAGGTGGAACTGCTGGGCGTGGCGAAGGGCATTCTCGCCCCGAAGCACGACGCGATTCTGGCCCGGCTTTCCGGCCCTACTGTCGATAAGACGGGCGTCGTTGAAGGCATGAGCGGCAGCCCGGTTTACGTCAACGGACGGTTGCTCGGCGCAATCGCTGTCTCTTTCCCCTACGAAAAAGAACCCTATACACTGATCACTCCGATTGAGGACATGCTGGCAGTGACGCCAGCCGGTTCTTCTGGTCCCTCTGCCGCGCTCGACCTTCCCTGGTATGCCAGCGCAGTCCCCGCCTCGACAGGCAACATCGACCGTTGGATTCCCCAAAGCCAGCCAGGACCCCAATCCTGGGCCGATTTGGCCGCGCATTGGGCCAGCCGCTGGGCAGAAGGCGCCGCCGGAGGCCAGTTTCGGCTTCCCTTGAGATTCAGTGGATTCGACAGCCAGGTCATCTCCCGCTACACGCCTGTGCTTAACGCGATGGGATTTGATCCCATGCAGGTGGCGACGATGTCCTCGTCTTCGGCAGAGGCGGAAAGCTCTCCTGAGGCGGCCGCTGGCGTCACGCCGGGAACGATGATCAGCCTCGTGTTGGTGCGCGGCGATTTGAACCTCAACGCTGATTGCACGGTCACTTACCGGAATGCCAATCAACTTTACGCTTGCGGCCATCCGGTGTTTTCGCTGGGCCCCGCGCAGGTGCCCTTTGCGCCCGCAAGAGTGCTGGCCACGGTTCCAAGCCTTGCCGCATCGTTCAAAATTGATGTTCCGGGACCTATCGTCGGCAGCATCCGGCAAGACCGCTTTGGCGCCATTTACGGCGTGGTGGGCGATATCGCGCCCATCATTCCCATTCATGTCAGCGTGGATTCTTCTCTTGGGCGCGAGACGGATTACCATTTCGAGGTTGCGCAGCAACCGGTTCTCTCGCCGCTGCTAGTGAATATGGCGGTGGTTTCGGCCATTACCTCAACCGAGCGCGTGGCTGGTCCCGCGACCCTTGATCTCAGCGGGTCAATTGATCTCTCGGACGGCGAGTCCATCAAGATCGAAGATGTGGATTCTTCCGAACTCAGCGCCGCCGGCGGCGCGGGCGTGGCGGTCGCCGGTCCACTAAGCTATTTGCTCAACGGCCAGTTCCCTTCCCTGCGCATTCGTGGCATCAATCTCACGGTGAAGTCTCAAAGCGAAAGCCGCATCGCCACGCTCGAGCAGGTTTGGAGCACGCGGTCTGAGGTTCGTCCCGGCGACCACATCGAAGTCACCGCGGTCGAGCGGACGCCGTCGGGGGCGACCATCACTCAGACCATCCCCGTGACCATTCCCATGAACGTGACGGACAAAACGCTTTCGCTTGTGGTGGGCAGCGGAACGGCGATGAACGCGGTCGAGATGCGCTTCATCCGCGCTGGAAGCCCGCCGCGCGACCTTCATCAGCTTGTGCGCGAGTTGAATCAGACCCGGCGCAATAACCGGCTCTATGCGCTGCTGATGGCGCCGCAGCGGTCATTTATCATGGAAGGGACTGATTTCCCCTCGCCGCCCCCTTCTCTCTTGCAGACGTTCATGGCCGATCCCGCTGTCTCCAGCAAAATAACCTACCGGGTTAATTCAGTGGTGGGCGATTACCAGACTTCGCCGGTCCCCTACTCGATCGAAGGAGAGCAAACCCTGTTTCTCAAAGTGCTCAGCGCCGCAAATTAGCATCCTGCGGCAGAGCCGGTTATTTGCTGTAGCGGCGGCCTCTGGCCGCCGGTCTTTGCTATTAAAAACCTGCGGCCAGAGGCCGCCGTTACCTACTTAATCAGGCAACGTTCCGTAGCGCCGCCATCCTGGCGGCAGGTTTAACAAAAATGCAGGCAAGATGCCTGCGCTACAGATTGCTTTACCGAACGAAAGGTTTCCTTCATGAAGCGCACGAAATTCATAGCCCTCACGGCTTCGATGGCTGCTTTGGCTTTTTTAGCGCCACTTGCACTGAGAGCCACTCAGACGGAATTCTGGCAGATCGCCACATTTGGAGGGTTCCTGCAAGGCAGCCTGCAAGGCGTTTCCGTCAGCATGAACGGCGAGTTGATGCTGGCGCCCGAAATGCAAGCTGTTTTCAACCCCAATGAAACCGTCGCGCTTTCGGTTGCCGCCGGCCACAACGGGAATATCTATATTGGGACGGGGCATCAGGGAAAAGTCTTCGCGGTCAACGGTCAATTCCAGGGCAAAATGCTTTTCCAGGCGCAGGAGCCGGAAATCCTCGCTCTTGCCGTCGGCCCGGATAACAACCTCTACGTGGGCAGCTCGCCCGAAGGAAAAATTTATCGCGTCACCCCGGAGGGCAAGTCGTCCGTTTTTTATGAACCAAAGGTAAAGTACATCTGGGCCTTGGCCTTCGACCCCCAAGGGCGGCTGTACGTTGGCGCGGGCGACCGGGGTGAAATCCTGCGAATCGATTCTGACGGAAAAGGCGGCGTCTTCTTCGCCAGCAATCAGACGCACATCATGTGCCTGGCGTTTGACCGGCAGGGCAATCTGCTGGCCGGGAGCGAGCCCAACGGCCTCGTCTACCGCATCACTCCGGATGGCAAGGCGTTTGTTCTCTATCAATCGAACCTCCCGGAAATCCACGCGCTGGCCACCGACGCCGGGGGCCGGATTTACGCGGCAGCTCTCGGCAATGCGGGCGGCGTTCCGCGCTATTTTTCGACGCCCTCTTCGCGCGGGACGCTCTCTACTCCCGTGCAGCATGTCACGGTAGTCGCTACGGACACTGGCTTTAACCAGGAGGCGCAGATGCCCGCCAATCGCCGCGCCACGCCTGCGCCCAACACCGGCGCCTCGGCAGGGATGGAGTATCCTTACCCGCGTGTTTCCTCCGGACAAGGCGCCCTGATTCAGATTTCGCCCGATGGCGCCGCGCAAACGCTTTGGACTTCCAATCGGGAAGGTATTTTCGGGCTTGCCGCCCGCGGCCCCGACATCCTCTTCTCTACCGACGACGACGGACGCATCTTTGATCTGAAACCTTCGTCCACCGGCCCCGAACTAACCTTGCTCACGGAGACGCGCGAATCGCTGCCCACGCGTCTCCTCTCCGACGGGTCGAGCCTCTTTGTGGCCACAAGCAATATTGCCAAGCTGATCCGCATTGGCGGCACGCCAGGCGCGAGCGGCGTATATGAATCTCCGGTTAACGACACCCATTTCAGCTCGAAATGGGGCCGCATCTCCTGGAGGGCGAGCGTCCCGTCTGGGTCTTCGCTTGCGTTCTATACCCGTTCCGGCAATTCGGCGCGCCCCGACAAAACCTGGACCGCTTGGACCGGCCCTTATAAGGAGCCTCACGGCAGCATCATCCGCGACACGCCCGCCCGTTACATTCAGTGGAAGGCAGTATTCAGCGGAGCCGATGGCGCCAGCCCATCGCTTGGAGAGGTAGAGGTTTCGTACCTGAATCAAAACCTGCCGCCCGAAATTGAGTCGCTAACCGTGATTGACGGCATCGAACGGACCCGGATGACGGGCACGCCGCTGGTCTCCCCGGGCGGCCCCTCGATGGGCGCGCCTGCGCCCGCTGTGACAACAACTATTGTGGAATCTGGGCCTTACGAAGGCATCACCGCCGCTGATCCGCCCGGCAAATCACCCATTCAGTTCAACTGGCGGGCTAACGATCCGAACCACGACCAACTCGTTTATAACGTTTATCTTAAATCCGAAAAAGAGCAGGAATGGCATCTGGTCAAAAGGAATCTGCGGGCAAGCAGCTACGCGCTTGCGCCGGATGCGCTGGCGGATGGCGAGTACCGGGTGCGGCTGACCGCCTCCGACTCGCCTTCTAACCCGCCTGGCCAGGCGCTCACCACGGAACTCGTCAGCGCGCCCTTCTGGGTGGATAATACGCCTCCTGCTATCAGCGTGCTCAGCCAGGACATTCAAGGCAGCGGCGCGGTGATTCGCTTCACGGCGGACAGCAAAGGAGCGCCCATCCGGTCGGCGCAGGTTTCCTCGGGCCAGAACGCCTGGCATGATATTGTTTCGGATGATGGCATTGTGGACTCGCAACATGAGGCATTCACCGTCCGGTTGCAAAAGCTTGCCTCCGGAG
The DNA here is from genome assembly GCA_035945515.1 of Terriglobia bacterium. Classification (GTDB taxonomy): domain Bacteria; phylum Acidobacteriota; class Terriglobia; order UBA7540; family UBA7540; genus RH2-MAG17b. The sequence continues at coordinate 604 of DASZAE010000133.1, read as the reverse complement.
AGCATGTCATTTCTCTGCGTGTCTACGATACGTCCGGCAATGTCGCCATCGGCAGCGCGGTGTTGGAAATTCAGTAAGTATCCTTCGGCAGAGCCGGGGACTTTAGAATGGGCGGCCCCTCAAAGGGGCCTAGCCGTTACCTTCACGCACCGCAAAAATCATGTTTGAGGCGAAACCCCTCACCCGCCCTCGTGCCTCGGGCACCCTCTCCCCGCGGGGCGAAGGCTGCGTTTATCTGTTTTTTGGCCCTCTCCCTTCCAGAGTCTGTGGGACAACTAACTTTGCCGACGAAGAATCAATAAGTTACAAGGGTTGCTTCATCCGTAAGTTGTTGATTCTAGGTTCGACCTCCGAGTTGTCCCACAGACTCTTCCAGGGAGAGGGGGGACCGCGAAGCGGTGGGTGAGGGTGTAATTGCGGGGTTAAAGCTTCACCCCCTTGGTAAAAACGACGCAAAAAGTTGCGGTATGATTATCAAGCTTGATCCGGCGAATGAAAAGCGATATAATGGGAGGCATGAAAAGGCAAAAACTCCATAGAATGATGACGATCCAGCAGTTTCAAAGGCTCTTTGGCACTGAGGAGCAATGCGTCCAGCGGTTAG
>DASZAE010000132.1:0-7993 GCA_035945515.1 Terriglobia bacterium | reverse complement strand
AGCCGCGCGCGGAATGCAAACAGCAAAAAGAAGAACCCCCCGAGCGCCATTAGGTGAAGCCGCGCGTTGCGGGCCATGGAAACGCCCCGCTGCGAAACCCACACGCCTCCTTCGATGAAATAGAGGAAACCTGCGGTGAGGACGCACACCACCAGAAGCGCCAGCACATAGTGATAGAGGAAGAAAATGAAAGGCAGACGGAATAGATAGAAGCTGAGATTGATGCCAAAGAGCGGATCGCTGCCGGCCATGTGAACGGCGTGCGTCGCCATCAGATAATCAAGCCAATGAGTGGTGGCCCAGTCTCCTACAAAATAGCCGATGAGCAGCACGCTGAACCAGACCAGCCCTCGAAACAGGGTGGCCAGCCGGTCGAGCGCCGGGAATTCGATCACCTGCGTAATCACATGGTAGCCGGAGCGGTGAGCGACCGTGCGCGCAATCCAGAGGTTGATCCCGGCGAGGACAATAAATCCGATGCCACAATAACCGCTCAGGCCAATCTGAGCTCGCAGCGTCGTGAGGTAGATTACCCGAAACCCGGTTTGGCCGAACCATAGCCAATCAACGAGCAGGTTAACGCCGCCGGAAAATAATGGGACGACTACCAGCAAAAACAAGATGAACGCCGCAAACCAACGAGCAAGCCGCTCTTGACGCATATCAATTTCTCCGCCCGTAATCTAAACACACACGGCGGCAAGTGTCAAAAAAATGTGCAAAATGGCTGCCGGATGAAATCAGGTGCGAGGCGAAAGGCGGCCTGCCGCCACCTGGCGGAGCAGCGCGGAAGCACGGACGAGCTGAATATCTTCACGATCTAGGGCAGGAAGAAACTGGCGCATAGCATCAATCGTCGAAGGATAGGGGTGGCCAATGGCAAGCGCCATGCCCTTACTTTCGGCAATACGGCTTAGCTTGCGAAGCTGGCTGAGCGTGTAGGGAATGGTTCGCGTATCATCCAGAAACACTGAGCGGTAAAAGGAGGGGACGTCTGATCGCCGCGCCACATCCAGCGCCACGGAACTCGCTGCCGTCCGGCTATCGATATAAAACAGATGGCGCGCGGCAAGAGACGCCATGACCTCTTTCATCAGGCGGGGATCGCTCGTCGCCCGGGACCCCATGTGGTTATTTACGCCAGCAGCGTAAGGGACCGAGGCAAGGTCCGTTGCGATAATCTCGCCCACCGCCCGGCTCCCCATGCCCACCTTGATCTCATCCGGACTCACATCGGGCGCGGAATCAGCAAGGGGCTGCATCGGCAGGTGAAGCATCACTTCGATCCCTGCTCGGTGGGCCGCTGCGGCCGTTTGGCGAGAGAACGGCAAGCGAGGCATCACAGAAAACGTGAGTGGCGAGCGCAACCGCAGCAGGTCGCGCGCCGCCCCCATGCTTTGCCCAAGATCATCGATCACAATGGCCACGCGCAAGATGCGGGGCGTCTCGCGCATCCGCCATCGGCAAACTGCACCGGTCCCCGAGTAGGCTGTGACTTGGAAGGCTCGCATCCCGCCGCGATTTGCCGCAAGGACGGCCTGCGTTAGGCGAAGGCCGTGCTCTTGTGCAGAGCGCAAGATAGCGTGTTCAACAGCATCGTAGGCGCGGGGAAGAAGCAGAACATCCAAGCCATCGCGTGATGATGCGGGGCTTTCTTTGACCCAAACGTCTTCTCTTCCGGCGTTTTCCATAGCCAGCCGGAATCGCTGAAGTGATTCTTGCCCGCTTGGGCGCGGCGCATAATGGGGAGGCTGATAAACGGCTGCTTGATGAGCTTGCTTCCGTTCCGGGATTTTGTGACTTTGCCGCCAGAGCAGAAACGCTCCGGCGCCCAGAACAGCAAGAAGAATCGCAAAAATTGCGGCGGGGTGGGCAATCTTTCTTTTTGTTCGCGTATTCCGGCGGCGCTTCACCATGAGGAAATACAGGAAAAAAACGGGGAGGAAAACGGAGCGAGCTATGTCAACGCTGTTTTAGCAGCAGACGCTTCTAGGCTTCACCAGCGGTCTTTACCATTTAGAACTGGCAGCCGGAGGCCCCCGCTTCAAAATCAACCGCAATAATCTCGCAGCCTCCAAATAAAACCGGGCGCTACTAGGCTGCCTTGGAAGCAGGCTCCTGTTTTAAGGTGTTGATGGCCTTTTGCAGTTGAATGTCGTCTTTGGTCCCATACTGCTTTGGCTGAACGAGCATTCCGCCATTGGCAACAACTTCGCCCGGAGCGGGCACCAGGATGTTCGGCGTGACCCCGTTCTGTTCGATCGCCTTGCCATCCGGCCCGTAGTATTTGGCCACCGAAAGCAGCAGACCTGAGCCGTCGCCCACCGGAATCGTCTTTTGCACGACGCCAACCCCAAAGCTGGGCGCGCCCACAACGTCACCGCGTTTGTCGCATAGGATCGCATCGGCCACGACCTCCGCCGGTCCTGCCGTAGCGCGGTTGATGAGCACCGCGACCGGCTCCGTAAAGGCGGAGCTTTGCGGCTCCGCCATGAAATCGTGTCGCGGGTCGCGCTGGCCATAGGTATAGGTGATGAGACCTTTTTGGATGAACAGGCTGGCTGTCTTGATCGCTTCATCGGGTTCACCGCCCGCGCAGTCGCGGAGGTCAAGCACAATCCGCGTTGCGCCCTGCGCCACCAGGCCCTTGACCGCGGAAGCGATTTCCGCGGACTTCCCTTCATTAAACGTCGCCACGCGAACATATGCCGTGTGATCATCCGTCATCTGCGCGACGACGGGCGGCGGGGGCAAAATCTCGCGCTGAAGGGTTATCTTCTCCGGTTCAGTGTGCGCTTCATCCACCACCCAAATGTCGATGCTGGTTCCCGGCTGGCCCTCAAGCTCGCGCTGAATCTGAATGGCGGAAAGCTCGCGCACAGGCTTGCTGTTAATGCGATCAAGGAGATCGGCGGGCTTGACGCCAGCCTTATCCGCAGGACTTCCGGGTAACACTGAAACTACCGTGGCAAAGCCAAATCTTTTGGATACAAAAAGTCCAGTGCTTGCGGGTCCCGCCACGGGATGCGCAAGATACTCCTTAAACTGCGCCGGGGTGAAATACGTACTGTAGGGGTCCAACGCTTCGAGCAAGCCGCGGATTGCGCCGCCTGTTACTTTTTGCAAGTTTGGTTCCGTCACGTAGTCGCTATTGATGCGCGAAAGCACTTCTTCGTAGACGCCAAGGTCTTTGTACGTCTGCTCGTTCGGAGAAGTGCTTTTGCCTAGCACAGCGCCGATGACCACGTAGAAAATAAGCACTAATGAGACGCCCATGACGGCGTAGCGGAACCTATTGCTCATAAGCTCAAATACTTCCTTTCTGCATACCCTGCATTTGATTCAGTATACCATGCGTACTGTAGCGGCGGCCTCTGGCCGCCGGTCTTTACTATTAAAATCCGGCGGCCCCTTGCAGGTTTTGCCTGCCGCTACAATATCATCGCCGGACTGCGCTCTTTTCTTCAGCGGCCCTCAGCATGGCGGCGGCGTGCTCGAGAACGGCATCAGTGATCTGACTGCCCGACAACATGCGAGCAAGCTCCGCAGCCCGGTCCTTCTGGCTAGCGAGAAGGCGAACCTCGGTAATTGTGCGGCCACCATGTTGCGCCTTTTCAACGTAATAATGATGGTCCGCAAAGCAAGCGATTTGCGGCAGGTGTGTGACGCACAACACCTGCGCGTTTTGGGCGAGTTGCTTGAGCCTCTGGCCCACGCATTCCGCCACGCGGCCGCCAATGCCGGCATCAACCTCGTCGAAGATAAACGTGCGCGGCGCCGCGTTCTGCTTTTTTCCATTCCCTACACGAAAGGATTTTTCCCCACCCACCGTTTTGAGAGCCAGCATCAGGCGGGAAAGCTCGCCTCCTGAAGCCGTCCGTTCCAGCGGACGAGGCTGCTCGCCGGGGTTGGGCGAAATGAGTATTTCAATCTCATCCGTGCCGCGAATGCCGCCTACGGCTTCGAGCAGGCTGGTGAATTGAATCTCAAAGACGGCCTTTTCCATGCCCAATTGTGCAAGCTCCTGCCGCACTTTCTTTGCCAGCGTTTTAGCCGTCGCGCGCCGCTCGGCTGAAAGAGCTTGGGCGGCGCGCCGGTATTCTTCATTCACCTTCTCGAGTTCGAGCGCAATCTCGTTGCGGCGTTCATCGGCATGTTCAAGTTTTTCAAGCTGCGCGGCGGCCTCAGCGGCATAAGCAAGAATCTCGTCAATGCTTTTGCCATATTTGCGCTTCAGGCGGTCGATCATCGCCAGGCGATCTTCCACTTCTTCGAGGCGCAGCGGATCGGCTTCGAGTCTTCCGAGGTAGCTGCGCAGGAAGGCAGCGAAATCCTCGATCGAAGCGCGGGCGGAGGCGAGCGGCTCAAGATAGGGGCCGGCGGAAACATCATAGCGCGCGAGCTCTTCGAGCGACTTTTCCGCCACCGCCAGCCGCGCCAGAGCGGAGCCTTCGTCCTCGTGGAGGCAGTCGAAAGCGGCGGAAGCCGCGGCGCGCAATTTCTCCACGTTGGCCAGCATCCGCCGTTCTTCTTCCAGGCGTGCATCCTCGCCCGGATCGAGGCGCGCGTTTTGTAGCTCTTCCACCTGGAATTGCAGCAGGTCGAGCGCGCGAAGGCGCTCTTGCTCGCTTTGGGTGAGCGCCTCCATCTCGCGCTGCAGCTCCTGCCGCCGCCGGAAGATTCCGGCCACTTCGTTCACGCGCCCTTCGGTTTCGGCGAATTGGTCGAGCAGCTCCAATTGCGCGTCGCGCGCGAGCAGCGAGACGTGCTCGTTCTGCCCATGAATGTCGATGATCCGGCGCGCTAGGCTGCGGATGGCGGTGAGCGTCACCGGCTGGTCATTCACCAATAGGCGGCTCTTGCCTCCGGCCTGTATCTCGCGCCGCAGGATGACTTCCTTTTCCAGCGCGCCATCCAGTCCAAATTCTTCTAGCCAGTCGTTCACTTCTCCACTCAATTGAAAAACGGCCGTTACCGTGGCGCGCTCCTGCCCGGTGCGGATCACGTCCGGCGAAGCGCGTCCGCCCAGGACCAGGCCCAGAGCGTCTATAAGGATCGATTTGCCCGAGCCCGTTTCGCCGGAAAGCACGCTCAGCCCCGGAAAAAATTCCAGGCTCAGGTTTTCCACCACGGCGTAATTGCGGATATGGAGTTCGCGCAGCATATCAAAATATCTGTAGCGGCGGCCTCTGGCCGCCGGTCTTTACTATTAAAATCCGGCGGCCAGAGGCCGCCGCCACAATAACGTCACCACTTGCGCACAAACCGGCCTAAGTCGCGTAGTCGCTGAGCAAGCCCTTTGAACCGCTGCATATCGAGCGCGTTCGCGCCGTCCGAGAGGGCGCGGGCGGGGTTGTCGTGCACTTCCATAAAAACACCGTCCACGCCTGCGGCGACGCCCGCGCGCGCGAGCGTCTCAATAAATTCAGGCTGGCCGTCGCTCCGCTTTCCCGCGCCGCCGGGCAGTTGCAGCGAGTGCGTCACATCCAGAATCACCGGATAGCCCCACTCGCTCATGACCTTGAGCCCGCGCATATCCACCACCAGATTGTTATACCCAAACGAGTTCCCTCGCTCGGTCAGCAGAATGCGGTGGTTGCCCGCGCCCGCCACCTTTTCCATCGCGTGCCGCGCGTCCCACGGCGAGAGAAACTGGCCCTTTTTGATGTTGACAGCGGCTTTCGATTTTCCCGCGGCCACGAGTAGGTCCGTTTGGCGGGAAAGGAATGCGGGAATTTGAATCACGTCGCAGACTTCGGCGGCGGGTTCAACGTGGCTGGTCTCGTGCACGTCAGTCAAAACCGGCACTTGGAATTCGCGTTTGATTCGTGCCAGCACGTCGAGGCCGCGCTTCAGCCCAGGCCCGCGAAACGAATCGATGGAAGTGCGGTTGGCCTTGTCGTAGGATGCTTTGAAAATATAAGGGATTCGCAAATCGCGCGTGACGACCGAGAGCCGATCTGCCATCCTCATGGCGTGGCGCTCGCTCTCAATGACGCAAGGCCCGGCGATGATGAAGAGCGGGCAGCCCCGGCCGAGCGACAGCTTCCCGAGATGGATAGGGCGAAGCATTACTTGCAGCGGCGGCGTCTGATTCTGTAGCGGCGGCCTCTGGCCGCCGGTCTTGTGTTGACGAAAAAACCGGCGGCCAGAGGCCGCCGCTACAACCGGGTGGCTGTCTGCGCGCGGTCAAACTCCAGCATGGGCTGTCTCAATTTCCGGTGCTCATTGGCGGCGCCCACAAACGCCTTAAAGAGAGGATGCGGATCCAGCGGCCTAGACTTGAATTCGGGATGAAATTGGCATCCGAGAAACCAGGGATGGCTGCGCAGTTCGACGACCTCGACGTAAGTGCCGTCGGGCGTGGCGCCGGTAATATCGAGGCCGTTCGCCACCAGTGATTCCTCATATTCGCGGTTGAACTCATAGCGGTGCCGGTGGCGCTCGGAAATCTCTACCGTTCCGTAAGCCTGATGCGCGAACGATCCGGGCTTTAGGCGCGCCGTCCAGGCGCCGAGGCGCATGGTGCCGCCGAGTTCATCCACGCCGCGCAATTCGCGCAGCTTGTAAATCACCCGGTGTGATGTGGCCGGATCGAACTCGGAGCTGTCCGCATCTTTCAGCCCGCAAACGTTGCGGGCGAATTCAATCACCGCGCACTGCATCCCCAGGCAAATGCCGAAATAGGGTGTCTTGCGCGTGCGCGCGTATTCGATGGCGCGTAGCATCCCCAGAATGCCGCGTTTGCCGAATCCTCCGGGCACGAGAATGCCATCGAGGCCGCTTAACTGGTCTTCCCAGTTATCGCCTTCGAGTCCCTCTGCCTCCACCCAAATCTGATTCACTTTGACCGAATGCGCGAGGCCACCGTGTGTGAGCGCCTCATTCAAACTTTTGTAAGAATCCTGATACTCAACGTACTTGCCCACCATGCCGATGGAAACCTCGACCTCGGGATGGTTAAGCCGGCTGGTCAATTGCTCCCACGGGCGCATATCGGGCTCGCGGGTTTCGAGATGAAGGCAGTGGAGAATCTGTTTATCCAACCCTTCGTTACCAAGCACGAGCGGGACTTCGTAAATATGGCGCACATCCTTGGCCGTAATCACCGCCTCGTCGGGCACGTTGCAAAACAGCGCGATTTTGGATTTCAAATCCGGGGAAAGATAGCGGTCCGTGCGGCACAGCAAAATGTCCGGCTGAATACCGATCTCGCGCAGCTCGCGCACGGAATGTTGCGTGGGCTTGGTCTTCAACTCGCCCGCGGCATTGATAAACGGCACCAGCGTCACGTGCACGAACACCACGTTCTCGCGTCCCTGCTCCTGCCGCATCTGGCGGATAGCCTCGAGAAAAGGAAGGGATTCAATGTCGCCCACCGTGCCGCCGATTTCCACAATCACCACGTCAACATCAGTTGAGACCTTGCGGATGGCGGCTTTGATTTCGTTGGTGACGTGAGGGATCACCTGTACAGTCTTGCCTAGATAATCACCGCGTCGCTCTTTGGTGATGATCTGCTCGTAGATGCGTCCGGCGGTGCAGTTGTTGTCGCGGGTCATGCGAGAGTGCGTGAACCGTTCGTAATGCCCAAGATCGAGGTCGGTTTCCGCGCCGTCGTCGGTGACAAACACCTCGCCATGCTGAAACGGACTCATGGTGCCGGGATCAACGTTGAGATAGGGGTCAAATTTTTGCAGCGTCACCCGCAGGCCGCGCGACTCGAGCAACGCCCCCATCGAAGCGGCGGCAAGGCCCTTGCCTAGCGAGCTCACAACGCCACCCGTCACAAAAATATACTTCGCGCTCATGCCCTTCTCCTTTTTGTTTATGTAGCAGCAGCCTCTGGCCGCTAGTTTTTAATAGTAAAGACCGGCGGCCTCTCATAAGGGTTAGTATCCGCCGCGACAGCACATCCAATTGACTCCCACAACTGAAATAGAGAAACACAGCCGCAGCCGTTTCCCCTGCTTCCGATGTTTGTTTTTGGGGA
>DASZAE010000131.1:0-30385 GCA_035945515.1 Terriglobia bacterium | reverse complement strand
GCAGTTGAGTATGGCAAGTTGCTGAAACGGATCCGATGAACATGAAAACGGTGCGATTCCGCTTATTGTCACTTGCCTTCTGCATATTCCTCATGGGGAGCGCGGCGGCAGCGCAACAAAGCCCGCCACCTACACAGAGTGTGGCGGCTTTGGCTGTAGCGGCGGCCTCTGGTCGCCGGTATTTATTATTAAAATCCGGCGGCCAGAGGCCGCCGCTACAGAATCAGGCGCCGCCTACAAGGAGTGAGGCGGCTAAAACCACTTCAAAGAAACACAAGGGCGTGTTGGGGATCGTCCCAACTTACGACATCAGCAACAGCAAAAACCTCCAGCCTCTGACGCTGGGCCAGAAGTTCCACCTCGCGCTCGAGGACTCCGCTAATCCTTTTGAGGTTGCGGAAGCCGCCGTAAAAGCGGAATATTATCGAGGGACGAACCCCCGCAAAAAAATTGGATACGGCGGCACGGGCTACCTCAAGCAGTGGGGAGCGTCTTACCTCGACGAGGTTTCCGGCAATATGTTTCACACATTCCTCTACCCTGCCCTTCTGCATCAGGACCCGCGTTATTACCGGAAAGGCGAGGGATCAATTGCCGGCCGCGTGGCGTATTCTTTCTCCCGCGTGTTCGTCACGCGCGGCGACGCGGGGAGTAGGGAATTCAACGCGTCTATGGTGCTCGGCAGCGCCACGTCGACTGTGCTTTCAAACGCGTACTATCCGCCGCGCGCGCGCGGTGTTGGACTTACAATTGGCAATATCGGATGGTCGCTGGTCGGCGACGGCGCAAGCAACGTCTTTAAGGAGTTTTGGCCTGATATCGCCCAGCGGTTGAGCAAGAATCGCTGAAAGGCGGCTAACTATGCTTGGAATCGATTCCCGCGCCGCCCGCATCACGTGGACTGTCGTCGTAACCCTGATCTTTCTCTGGATTGTCTATCAAGTCCGCCAGACAATTTTTCTTTTCATCGTTGCCTTGCTTTTCGCCTACCTCCTGTGGCCCCTCGTCGATTATCTGGATAAACGCCTGCCGGGCCGCTCGCGCACGCCCGCGTTGGTGATCGTGTACTCTTTGCTGATCGCGGCGCTCGTTATTTTGGGGATAGAAATCGGTTCCCGCGCCATCCAACAGGCAAATACTCTGGCCAACAAAATTCCCGAATTCCTCGCCTACCTGCAAAAGCCCGCGGCGCATGGCCGCGCGGCGGACATGACGCCAGGCAGAAGTTTGGCCGCATGGGCAGGTCCCCTGGTGGCGCACTATTTGAAGAACCTCGCCTCGTTGCTGCCGCAAGCTGGATTAAAAATCCTGTCCCTGGCAAAGGATCTGATCTTCATCATCCTCGTTCCCGTGCTGGCTTTTTTCTTCCTGAAGGAAGGGCGCTCGATGCGCACGCCGGTCCTGCGACTTTTGGGCAGCGGGCATCCCGCGCGCCAGGAACTCCTGGAAAGCGTCGCGCGCGACCTCGATGTGCTCTTAGGCAGATACATGCGGGCGCTGGTCACTTTGGTGGCGATTGCGTTTTGCGCTTATGGGCTTTTCCTCGCGCTGATGAAGGTTCACTATGCGATTTTGCTGGCTGCCATCGCGGGTCCGCTTGAATTCATTCCGGTGGTCGGCCCTTTTGTGGCCTTCGTCATCATCATGGTGGTCGGAGGATTGACCGCGCCGCACCGCTTGATCTGGATATTCTTGTTTCTGATTATTTTCCGCCTTTTCCAGGATTACTTTATATCGCCTAAGATCATGAGCCAGCAAGTTAAGCTCCATCCTTTTCTCGTGATTTTGGGCGTGCTGGCCGGCGGAGAGATTGCCGGCGTCGCGGGGGCTTTCCTTTCAGTGCCTGTTATGGCGACGCTTCGCGTGATCTACATTCATCTGATGCGGCGGCAAATTCAGATCCCGGAATCCACGGTGGTTTTCAAGCCTTGACGCCGCTCTCTATGCGCGACGCCATAAATCGGCTGCGCTTGATTCTGTAGCGGCAGCCTCTGGCTGCCGGTCTTTACACTTAAAATCCGGCGGCCCCTTACTGGCTTTGCCCGCCGCTACAGATGAAAAGGCTGCGGACCCGAAACGCGCGGGGCCGCTGGCAACGATTTTGACCGGGACTGTATCATATAATCGCAGGAGGCGCGGGCGAAGGGACAATCAAGGTGCGCGAAACTCAACGTCTGTAGCGGCGGCCTCTGGCCGCCGGTCTTTACACTTAAAATCCGGCGGCCCCTTACAGACTTTGCCCGTCGCTAACTTATGACGCTCTGTATAGCAAAGGAGGTAGAACGTGCTCATCAAAAAAGCCAGCGATATTGCGCCGTCTGAAATCACACCCAAGAGCGTATACATCAACCGCCGGAAATTCCTTTTGGGCGCCTCGGCGGCCGCAGCGGGTCTGCTGGCGGCGGACTCAGTCGCGCGGATGCGCGCGCCTTCGGTCAAGGCGGAAGCCGCGGAGAAATTCACCGGCCTCGTCAAAAGCCCGTTCAGCACCACCGAGGCGATAACTCCAATGCAGGACGTCACCCACTATAACAACTTTTACGAATTCGGCACCGACAAGCTCGATCCATCCAAAAACGCCTGGAAGCTCAAAACTTCCCCGTGGTTCGTCAAAGTAGACGGCCACGCGGCTAACCGGAAGACTTACGATCTTGATTCGCTCATGCGTCTCGCGCCGCTCGAAGAGCTCATCTACCGCCATCGCTGCGTCGAAGCCTGGTCGATTGTGGTGCCATGGATCGGTTTTCCGCTGAATGTTTTAATCAAGCAGGCGCAGCCCGACTCGAAGGCGAAGTATGTTGCCTTCCAAAGCCTCTATGACTCAAAGGAAATGACCGAGGGCCGGTACGCGGGCATCGCATTTCCCTATGTCGAGGGTTTGCGAATGGATGAAGCCATGCACCCGCTGACGATTCTCTGCTTCGGCATGTATGGTCAGGCGCTGCCGAATCAGGATGGCGCGCCCGTCCGCATTGTGATTCCCTGGAAGTACGGGTTTAAGAGTATCAAGTCTATCGTCAAGGTCAGCTTCGTCGAGAAGCAGCCGCCTACCACATGGAACTTGGAGAATTCTCATGAATATGGCTTCTATTCCAACGTGAATCCGCATGTCGATCACCCTCGTTGGAGCCAAGCCAAGGAGCGCCGCCTGGGCGAGTTCTTTCGCCGGCCCACGCTGATGTTCAACGGCTATGGCGGTCAAGTAGCGCAGCTTTACACTGGCATGGATTTGCGCAAATACTTCTAAGCCTAAAATGACAACATGCCATTGGAAGCAGCTTTGGAATTACCAGTTTCTCTCCCAAAAGAATCGCCGTTCGGTCCATCTGGCGTTCCCGCCGCGCCGATGCTGGCTCGGCATCGCAAGCTGGTTTTCGTGACCAGTGGATCGGCCTGGGGGGGAGTCGAGCAGCACATCCTCGACATTTTGCAATTTATTGATGCCAAGTCATTTCAAGTTTGGCTGCTTACCCTAGCCGCTGTCGACCTCTACTCTGAGCGCCTGCCCTCGGGCCAAACGGGCGTGCGAGTAATTTCAAAGATTCCCCACCGCAGTTTCTGGGCTTATTGGCGGCGGTTCCGGGCTATTCGGCCGGACGTGGTGATCTTCGAAGCCGGCGAAATCGGTGATTTTCCCTGGTACGCGTATTGGGCGGCGAAGCTTTGCGGGGCGGGGCGGGTGGTGGACTTTTCGCATCACATGCGCGACCCAGGCGAAGCGGCGGAGGGAAATGATCCCTGGAGCCGCGCCCGGCGGCTTTTGGGATGGCGCGCCCGCCACATGCTCGACCGGCGGCTGACGCATCGCTTCTCAGACATCACGGCAGCGGGCAGCACAGCAGTCAGAGATAATTTGGTCCACACTTACGGCTATCGGGAGGAGGAGGTTCTCGTCATCCCTTACGGAATCGATACGGCTCGTTTCCGACCCGCGCATAACGCCAAACTGGCGCTCCGAGGCGGCATCCCGCGTCCTGGCGAGCCGCTGCTCGTGTGCGTCAGCCGCCTCGCCCCGCATAAGCGAATAGACGTGCTTCTGAACGCGCTGAAGCTGCTCGCAGATCAAAGTTTCGTCTTCAATTGCATCATCGTTGGAACCGGCAACATGGAAGCGCAACTCAAAGCGCAGCGCGACCGTCTAGGTTTGGCGGAAAAAGTCCAGTTCGCCGGATTCGTCGATGACACGCTGCCCTATCTGCAAGCGGCGGATCTGTTCGTTTTGCCTTCGGATGAAGAAGGATTCGGCATTGTTCTGATCGAAGCGATGGCGTGCGGCGTGCCGTGCCTGGCGGCCGATTCGGGCGGTCCGCGCGACATCATCACGCACGGCCAAGACGGCTGGATTGTGGAACGCGGCTCGTCCGAGCGATTTGCCGCCGCGATCCGCAGCGCCTTGGCAGACCGGGAAGCGGTGCTTCAGATCGGCCGCCGCGCGCGGGAGACGGCGGCCCAGCGGTTCAGCATCCGCCGCTGCGCTGAAGAGATAGAGCGCCAGCTTCTTCGATAGTTTGGGGGGATTGAATGATTCACCACAGCATTATCGCCGCCACTTACAAGGCAAAAACCACGCGCGGAGATAAAGACACAAACAAAGACCGCGCAAAAACAAAAAGAGAGGAAGCCCCACCACGACGGGTTACATTCTTAAATGGCTTGACAGGTACTTTCCGCCGCTCCACGCCGGGTTTCGTCTGATCTTCATTGCGGTGTGCTTCCGGGTGACGGGGTCAGGATCACGGCCACGCCGCCGCCAGGAGCGAGGTTCGCCGAGAGATGGCCGCCGGCCTTTACCCATTTCTTCGTGATCGCAAGGCTTTTCGCGTTCTGGCTGGCATCGGGGCCATCGGCGAAAATCCGTGCCAGATACGTGCCTGTGCCGAGGAACGAGAGCGGGATATCGAGCTTGCGCGGCGTCCAATTGGTGATGCTGCCCAAATACCACTTATCGCCCTTGCGCCGCGCAATGGTGACGTATTCACCCGGGTCGCCGTCCACCACCCGCGTTTCATCCCACACCGTTGGCACTTCATCGAGAAACGTCATGCCAGGCGAATGATCGTAAATCTCGGGATAATCCGAAAGCATTTGCAGCGGGCTGAAGAAAACCGCGTAGAGCGCAAGCTGGTGGGCGCGCGTGCCCTGGCACATCGGGTTCACCTGGCTGGGCTTGAACTGCGCGCGGGTGGCGTTGTTGAAGCAGCCGGGGGTGTAGTCCATAGGCCCGGCGAGCATCCGGGTGAAGGCAAGAATCACGTCATGATATGGCGTCGTGCGGGTGCTCCACTTGCTGTATTCCATGCCCATCACGCCTTCGCGGGTAAGCTGGTTGGGATACGTGCGTCGCATTCCGGTGGGCTTGAACGCGCCGTGAAAATCGACCACCAGATGATATCGGGCGGCGGTGCGGGCAACGTTGTAATAGAAGTTCACCATCTCTTGGTCATCGCGATTCATGAAGTCAATCTTCACTCCCGCCACGCCCCATTTTTGAAATAAAGGGAAGGCCTGGGTCATATACTTTTGCACCGACGTCCAGTGCATCCAGAGGATCACCTTCACGTTGCGCTGCTTGGCAAAAGCGAGAATCTGCGGCAGGTCTACGCGCGAGTTCCAGTGCGTGATGTCAGCGGCCGAGCGGTTCTTCGGGTCGGTTGAGGGGCTTGCCCAGCCCGCGTCGATCAGCATGTAGGGGAAGTGATGATCGGCGGCGAACTGAATGTAGTGCTCAAGCGTGGGCGTATTCATGCCAGGTTTGAAATTCACGTTGGTGTCGTAATCGCCCGACCACCAGTCCCACATGGTCTTTCCCGGCTCGATCCAGGAAGCGTCCTTCAGCGCGCAGGGCGGATTGAGGTTGAGAATTAAATCGCTCGATTCGATCAGCCCGCCGGGCCGCGGGTTCACCTCAATCACGCGCCACGGCGTCGCCTTGGGCGCGGACGCGACCACCGCCTCGCCCGGACGGCCGGGCAGCGGCGAGAGTTTGCTCGCGAGACCATTCGGCACGCCCGCCGCGCCGCCTAGGTACATGCCCGCGTAGTCCTCAAGGTCAGCTTCGAGCAGCGCCACCCAAGGACCGCCGGGAACGTGGACCAACAAGGGAAGGTTCACAATGGACGAGGGCTTGAATTGGTCAATCGAAGTCCGGTTGAACTCGCCTTCGTAGGGCGTGGTGTAACTTTCAAGATCAAGGGCAAAGGCCGGAGCCGGCTTCTCAAAATAAAATCCGGTGTCTTCCTCCGAAATCACGAAATGCCCGAGAGCCGGTTGCTTCGGCAGAAAATAACGGAAGGCCACGCCCGCGTCGTAGGCGCGAAAAATTACATCGAGGCGGCGATGAGGCGCATCGCGCTCACGCAAATGGACGGTGAGCTGATGGTATCGGTCGCGCACGTTGAGATCAGTATTGACCGTGTCTTGCCATGAAGAGTCGTGCGAAATCATGCTGGTGCTCACAATCGCAAAATCATGGTCGAGCGCAGGCGCGCCCGCAAACTCAATGCCGAGCGGCGAATCTACCAGCACTGGTTGACCTGCGTAAGAGACGCGGTAATACGCGCGCTCGCCCGTAGCGGAAGACAAATTCTTCAACTCGAAGCCAACCGCAAGCTTCCCATCTGGCGAGGTTACGATAAGCGGCTGTGCCGGCGCGGCCATCGCCGCCGGACTGCAAACAATAGCCAGACAAGCTACTAATAGAGCCATCAACTTGATTCCATTGCGCATACAACCTCCAGGAATTCACGCGGTCTCCGTGCCAGCCGATTGTGTAACCAGCATGATATGCCGCCGCGAAGCCCGCATCATATCGTAAATCCCGGCACGGCAGAAGGGATTCGTGATACAAACGCGCGGCTTTACGAAGAACAGCACAACCTGTCGAATACGCGTCCGGACCATGGATCGGCCTGAGCAATTAAATACCGCAACTTCTACTCAGCGGCGAGTTGCCGGGGCAAGCCGTACGAAAGATCGCCAGAGCATCGCGACTGGGGTCTGAACGGATGGATTATGATTCGATTCCGAACCTATCTCTTGGGCGCGTCGAGCTGGAGCTGCGGGGAGATGGGTGGGTTCATTTTATCCGCCTGGCACTTCGAGCGCCGAATTTCTTCCGATCTACGCCTCACATTTCACCACCGTTGAAATAGACACCACGTACTACCGGATTCTCGCACCAAAACTGGTTAAGGGGTGGTTCGAGCAGACGCCGCCCGGCGTCATTCTCGCCGCCGAGTTTCCAGGTGAGGGCACCGTTACATTCATGCGTGGCGCTGGTAGCAGGCCGCTGATACCTCGCGCATAGCGCGGTGTCAGTGATGGTTGTGCGTGCCCCCTTTTGCGCTGCTAGCTCCACGCTGAACCGTTACGCGCCGCGGTACGGTGGGATGTAATGTACCACTCGCCTTGGCCTGGGGTCGCTGGACGCGCTCTGGCCCGGTGTCTTTGCGCTGTCTTAGCACGCTCCTCCGCTCTGTCCCTTATTCTCGCGGGCACCGCTTCGCGACAGTCTTGCAACACATAAAAGCATCCCTTTGTGATACGCTTATTCTTATGGAGCGTCGGGCCATAACCCTTTTGATCGTCATACTGATGGGTTGGTGCTTTGTCGCGCCGCTGATCGAATTAGCTGATTCGTGGGCCGGCCCAAAAGTAGAAGTATTTGATATTGTACGTTGCATCACTGCATCAATAAGCCTCGCCGGCGCCGAGCTTGGAATCGGGGTTCTTCTGGCTCAGACGCTGCGTAGTCTTTCCTCGTCAAGGTCCAGAGTCTCTCAAGGCCGCTTTCAAGCCTTGGCCGTCTACCTTCTGGCGATTTCTCTCCCTACAACAGAAACACGATTCTCTCATTCCCCTCCGTTAGCACCCCTTCGCATTTAGTCCGTCTCTAATTAATGCCCGGCGGTCGGGGGGTAGTGTTTTCTAAAGAAAATCCCCACTCCGCAGCCCGGTCACAACTTGCGACTGCCCTTTAAGGTCTTGGTGGCGAGGGCGCTCCGATTGGCCCTCGCCACCAAACCTGGCTGGTCGGCCTGGAGATTTGCGCAGTCGAGACAGAGGAGGAACACCTCTATGAGGCTTATTAGGCTGATAAGCCTTACTTGCTTTGCAGCGCTGGCAACCGCTTCCTGCCACTTTCAAGCGTACCGGCCACAGCCCATCTCTCCGCCCCAAACAGCCGCAAGCCTTGAAGCGCGGACTTTGAACGATCCGGGCCTCAAGGAGTTTATTGAGAAGAGCCTGGGGCACTCGATTAACTGGCCTCCGGAAGCCTGGGACTTTCGCCTGCTCACGCTAGCCGCATTCTATTTCAGCCCCTCGCTCCAATCGGCGCGGGACCGACTGGCATTCGCCCAGGGTGGCGAGGTGACAGCGCGGATGCGCCCCAATCCTACCCTGAGCTTTTCTCCCGGCATCCCGAGCCCCTATCTGATTAGCCTAGACTTTCTCGTTCCGGTTATGACTGCCGGCAAACGGGGTTACCAAATTGAGACTGCGAAGAATTTGAGCGAAGCGGCGCGGTTGAATCTGGCGCAGACGGCATGGAACGTGCGCAGTGCTATCCGCGCGGCGCTGATCAATGAGATGGCAGCGGAGCAGGCCGCCGCGGTTTTGCGATCGGAGGCGCAACTTCGCAGGCGGCGCGTAGCGCGTCTCGGTGAACAGCTCACCGCGGGCGAGATTGCAATGCCGGTGGTGACGGCTTCCCGCGTCGATCTGCTAAACGCCCAGCTTGCATTGCAGGCGTCCGAAGGGCAAGTCGCTCAGACTCGCTCTGCTCTCGCTGCCGCTATTGGCATCCCTATTTCCGGCCTCGGAAATGCACAGTTCGCATGGCCAGCACTGAATCAACTCCCGGCCCTCAGTTCGCTTTCCCCGCGGGGAATCCAGCGCGCTGCTGTGGTCAACCGGCTGGATGTGCGGCAGGCTCTGTTGCAATACCAAGCCGCACAGTCCAGCTTGCAGCTTCAGATTGCCCGTCAACATCCCGACTTTAACATCGGTCCCGGCTACCAATTCGAAGAAGGCCACAGTTATTTTGCGCCAAGCTTCGGAATCACGCTGCCCATTTTCAACCGCAACCAGGGTCCCATCGCTCAGGCGGAGGCGGCCCGCAAGCAGGCTGCGGATAATCTACTGGCTATCCAGGCGCAGGCCATCGCTCAATGTGATCTGGCTCTGGCTCGCTACCGGACAGCGTATCAACAGTTCCAAAAAGCCCAGTCGGTGCTCGTGAGTTTCGAGCACATTCAGTCCCCGATGGCTCGGAGAGCCGTCAGCGCGGGTGAAGCCGACCGGCTTAGCCTCAATACGGTACTGCTCCAGCAATCCGCCGCGACCGAAGTTGTGGTGACCTCATTGCTCCAGGCGCAGACGGCCCTCGGACAGCTTGAGGCGGCGGTCGAGCGGCCTCTCGAACCGGGAGACGCCGTGCCGCTGATCATAGCGGCGCCCAAGGGAGGAATAAAATGAAGATATTGAAATGGCTCTTCGCTGTGGGGTTCGTCTTGCTGGCGGCCTCGGTTTTTATCCGCACTTACTCGCAGGCGCGCAAAGACCCAGACACGGATGAGGACCAGGAGGAAGCGGTTCAGGTTCCTTCGCGCGTCTCCGTGGTGAATGGACAGACGGTGGTCACACTGGATGCTGCCACGCAGAAACGCCTAGGCATCGCCGTCTCTCCGCTTACCGTCATCAATGCGCGCCGCCAAGAAACAGCGTCCGCAACTGTGCTATCCGCTCAAGGACTGGCGCCCCTGCACAATGCCTACGTGTCCGCGGAAGCGCAGGTTGAGATCGCGCAGGCGCAGCTTGCGGTTTCCAGCCAGGAATACGAACGCCTCAAGACGCTCTATGCGGAAAATCAAAACACGTCGGAGAAATCGCTCCAAGCGGCTCAAGGCACGCTGCGCACGAATCGTGCGAGGCTTGACGCGGCGAGAAAATCACTGGAGATCGCAAGTTCCGCAGTCCAACAGAGCTGGGGCGGCGCGGTAGCAGGCTGGGTGGTGAACGATTCGCCGAGGCTGGCAAGCGTGCTAAGCCAGAGGGCGTGTCTCGTGCAACTAACCCTGCCGCCGGGCACTTCCTTTGAAGAGCCGCCCGAAATCAACCTTTCCACTTCCAATGGAAATTCTGTGAAGGCCTCTTATGTTTCTCCCTTTCCACAGGTGGACCCGCGCATTCAAGGCATCAGCTTGCTTTATCTTGCCCACTCTTATCCGGCGCTTGAGCCGGGCATGAACCTGGTTGCTCGCTTGCCGGTGGGAAAATGGTTGCGAGGCATTCTGATTCCTCACTCTGCCATCGTCTGGTGGCAGGGGCAGGCGTGGGTCTACGAGCAAACGGCTCCCACCCGTTTCACGCGCCGCACGGTGCCAGCAGAACAGCCGCTTGGCGACGGATATTTTGCGGCGCAAGGATTTGCGGCTGGCGCAAAAGTTGTGACGCAAGGCGCGCAGGTGTTGCTTTCCGAAGAATTTCGCAGCCAGATTCAGCCGGAGGATTAACAGGAACGCCATGCTGAAATCCATTGTTCGCTTCTCGATTCGCCATCGGGGCATCGTGATCGCTTTGGCGTGCGCATGGCTCTTTTACGGGATCTACTCGCTTCGCACGGCGCGCTACGACGTGTTTCCGGAGTTCGCGCCGCCGCAGGTGTCCATCCAGACCGAGGCGCCCGGCCTCTCGCCCGAGCAAGTGGAGCAGCTTGTCACGACACCCATCGAAAATGCCGCCATCGGCGTCACCGGCGTACAGACGGTCCGGTCCGGATCCATCCAGGGCCTTTCAGTCATTACCGTAATCTTTCAAAATACAGGAAGCATTTATCTTGACCGGCAAGTCGTAGCGGAGCGCCTGGCTACCCTCACCGGACAATTGCCGGCCGGCATTACGCCCGTTATGACGCCGCTCACCTCGACCACGAGCTGGGTGATGGAGGTGGGACTACTTTCTCAGAAGCTCTCGCTGATGGACCTGACCACCGTGGCAAAGTGGGTCGTGAAGCGCCGTTTGCTGGCTGTGCCGGGCGTCGCCAACGTCTCGGTCTTCGGCGCGATGACCCGTCAAATCCAGATTCAATATGACCCGGAGAAGCTTATTCAGCACAACGTCGCTGTCTCCGACGTGATCGCTGCCGCGCAGCACGCTACCGCCATTCGCGGCGCGGGCTTCGTTTCCACGGCCAACCAGCGGATTATTCTTCAGACCGAAGGGCAGTCACTGACGCCCGCCAGTATCCGCCGGACGGTGCTCGTGCGCTCGCGCGGCGCCAACCTGACGCTGGGAGACGTTGCCGATATTGTGGACGCTCCGGCGCCCCCCGTGGGCGGGGCTTCGGTCAATGGCCGCCCGGCGCTGGTGCTGGTTATCGAATCGCAATACGGAGCCAACACTCTTGAGGTGACGCGCGGCATCGATGCGGCGCTGAGCGAGCTGCGCCCGGACCTGACGAAAGAAGGAATTGAGATTAACCCCAATGTCTTTCGTCCGGCGGATTTCATCCTCACCTCGCTTGACAACGTCCGCTTGTCGCTCGAGATCGGCGCCGTCCTGGTAATCATCGTTCTGTTTCTATTTCTCTTTAATTTCCGCACCGCGGCGATTTCCTGCACGGCCATTCCGCTCTCACTTCTGGGCGCGGTGATCGTCATGACTCATACGGGCCAAAGCGTGAATACGCTGACGCTCGGGGGACTTGCCATTGCCATCGGCGAAGTGGTGGATGACGCGGTGATCGACGTTGAAAACATCTACCGGCGGCTGCGCGAAAACCGCGCCGTCCCGCACCCTCGGAGAGTGTGGCGGGTGGTGCTGGACGCTTCGGTGGAAGTCCGAAGCGCGGTGGTTTATGCCACTTTCGCCGTGATCCTGGTCTTTTTCCCCGTCCTCACTCTCTCAGGAGTGGCTGGCCGTCTCTTCTCGCCGTTGGGGATGGCCTATATCTGGGCGATCTTGATCTCGCTTCTCGTCGCGCTCACGGTGACGCCCGCGCTGTGCATGGCGCTCCTCGCTAACCGGGACCTGCCTCCGCTTGAGCCGCCCGTGGTCCGCATATTAAAGAGCGGATATCGCCGTGCCTTGCTTGGAGTGGAACGATGGCCAACGGGAGTGATTGCGGTGGTGGCGCTCATTATCCTCGCAGGCGTACTCATTGCGCCCGAGCTGAAGACCACATTTCTGCCTCAACTTCGCGAAGCGAACCTTACCCTCCACATGACTATGATGCCGGGAACATCCATCCGGCAGTCTTTGCAAGAGGGTGACAGGGTGAGCAGGGCGCTGCTGAAGCCCCCGTATGTCAAATTGGTTGGGCAACGCATTGGCCGGGCGGAGCTTTCCACGGATACTTACGGCACCAACGCTGGAGAGCTCCCACTGGTGATCAACGCGCGTACCGGAGATCAATACGAGGCTGCTATGGATGATATTCACGAGACCTTGGCAAAATTCGCCGGCGCCGTGTTCTCGGTGAATAGCTTTCTCGTAGAGCGCATCAATGAGACGCTTTCCGGCTATAGCGCTGGCGTGGCGGTGAACGTTTTTGGGAGCGATCTCAACGTGCTGGACGAAAAAGCGCGCGACGTGGCGCAAGCACTCGGCGGTATTCGCGGGGTTTCCGGCGTTCAGCTCGTGTCGCCTCCCGGCACGCCGCAGGTCGTAGTGCGACTTCGGCCACAGGCGGTCGAGCGTTGGGGACTCGATCCGGTCCAGGTGCTCAATGCTGTGCGGACCGCCTACAACGGCGATATCGTGGGACAAATCTACCAAGGCGACCGCGTCTTCGATGTTTCCGTCATTCTCGACCCTTCGGATCGGCGAACGGTCGCCCAAATCGATCATTTGCCGCTCCACGGGCCGGATGGGAACTACATTCCGCTGGGCCAGCTTGCGGATATCTACGAAAATTCCGGCCGTTACATTATTCAGCACGAAGGCGCTCGCCGCGTGGAAACCGTAACCTGCAACGTGTCGGGCGGCGACATGAATACATTCCTGGCGGCAGCTCATCGCCGCCTTTCACGGATTTCCTTCCCGCCTGGAACCTACGTGACGTTCGCGGGCGCTGCCGCCGCTCAGGCGCGGTCCCACCGGGACCTGTTGGTGCATTCGCTGCTCGCTGTGTTAGGCATTGTCCTCTTGCTTTCCGTGGTGATGGGTCACTACCGCAACCTGCTGCTGGTGCTGCTGAATCTGCCCTTCGCTTTGGTGGGCGGTGTGTTTGCCGCCTGGATCACTCACACCGATCTTTCGTTGGGCGCCTTGGTTGGCTTTGTAACGCTCTTCGGCATTACCATACGAAACTCGATCATGCTGATTTCTCACTATGAACATCTGGTGGGCGTGGAAAGCATGACCTGGGGATTGGACGCGGCGTTGCGCGGGGCTTCCGAGCGGCTCTCACCCATACTGATGACGGCGCTTGTCACTGGCCTCGGGCTGCTGCCTTTGGCCTTGGGTAGTGGAGATCCAGGGCGGGAGATCGAAGGTCCAATGGCAATCGTGATCCTGGGAGGATTGATCACGTCCACAGCCTTAAACCTTCTTGTGTTGCCAACCCTATCTCTTCGGTACGGAAGATTCGAGCCGCGAGGCCCGGAGCGATAACGCATGCTATAACATACCGTTCCTTCGGCTTACCGCGCGCCAAGCCGCTTTTTACCCATCCCTCAAATTCGCCTCAACATTGGCGTGAATATTGTTCACGCGCGACCAAAAACAGCAGACCCCACTACGCATTTAACACGCTCGATCACGTCCCCTTTTCTCGCCTATTCTCGCGGGCACGGCGAGATGGGAAAACTGCCTGGGCGCTTGCGGCGTTGCGAGCTTCTGCTTTGGCTTTGCCGCCCTCCGGGTTTGCGGTCCCCCAAGATTGGCGATCCAGATACGGGGCCAGTTGCTTGCGAAGGACCGGAACCCAGCCGTTCTGTCGCGAGGAGCCGCACTTTTGTCGGGCCGCCAGGTCGCGCGGCCCCTGACAACCAAGGGTCTCGGTGTGCCGATCCGCAGACACTCTGTATGTTTGAATACACCGAGATCGGGCGAACTCCTATGGATTCAATGGCTGGGAGGCAGGGATTCGAACCCCGATACGCAGATCCAGAGTCTCTCGCGGGCTGCTGATGCAAAGGAAATCAGCAACTTAGCCCGGCAAATTCCGGACAAGTCGGGCAAAATCCGCAACCCCCGCGCAACCCGACTTCACCTCCGGAAATCAAACCTGGCGAGCCGCGAGAAGGCCAATCCGGGGGTGAGAAATGAGTCTGTTTCCGCCACCCGCCATTCGTCCGCGTTCTGCTTCTCCAGAATTAACTGGTCTGGTCCCCGTCGCCGCTGTACTCGCTTCCGCCGGAATTACAAAGCGGAAGATCAAGAAACTCGACGCAATTGCTCGCGCGCGTGAGCCACATCGCCGTCAACAACGAGCCTACAGCTCCAGGCCGTTTGTGCTCTGCGGGATTCCTATACGCCGACCCCCTCATCATACGCTCGAATATGCCCGGCAGAACGGCAAATTCCGGCTCCGGGTCATCGGCCACCCGGATTACGGTTTGCCATTCGGCCAGGATCGCCTCCTGCTTATCTGGATCGCCACAATGGCCGTTTGGCAGAAGTCGCGCGAGATTCGCTTCCGCTCCGCTGCGGCGATCCTCGAAACGTTCGGCCTTCCCAAAGACGGCCGCTACTACAAGCGTCTGATTGCGGGGTTCCAGCGAATCTTCTATTCCACATTCTATTTCGCTAGCGACGATCAAGATGCTGAGGCAGTAGTAATCACTCGAACCAGCTTCCGCTTCGTCAAGGACCTCCAACTCTGGTATGTCAGAGGCGGAGTTTCTGAGAATGTGTCTGGCCTTCACCGCCCGGAGAACGTCATCGTGCTCTCCGAGGAGTTCTGCGGGGAAATCCAGGAGCATCCGATTCCGGTCGATCTCAACGTTGTCTGCACCTTGGCGGACTCACCTGGCAACTTGGACCTATACGTCTGGCTGGTCTGGCGCTGCTGGACGGCGAAAGGCCCGGTGAGCATTCCGCTGTTCGGTGCGGAGGGTTTAATTTCCCAGCTCGGTAACTCCGACCGGCTCAGGGAACGGGACTTCCGCCGACAAATCGTCCAGTGGCTTAAGATCATTCAGCAACTCTGGCCCGGCTGCCCGGCAAGTCTCGTCCAAGCTGGAACCTGCCTGCTGATTCAGCAATCGCAGACGCCGCCGAAGTTATCCACAGCCGGTCGTGAATTGCAGCCCGGCGATCACGTGACTCAGTTCGCGCATAATACGTGATTCAGTTCGCGCTTTCACGTGATTGAGTTCGCGGCGGCACGTGATTGAGTTCGCGCGACTGGCGCTTAACCCGTTTGGCAGCATTCGATTAGCAGCTCCTCCTGTAGTTATTTACCTGTAGCCCTGAAGTTAACCTGTAGTAGGCGGAAGAAATCTGTGGAAAACAGCGGCTTCGCCGCCACCACAATGCGCGCACTGACGCGCTGGGATCACAGTCGGTAGCTCTTATGAAACCCGAGCGGCCACTCCAATGCGGAATCAGAGTGCGATACATTTACCATCACATATTTACAATTGCTGGTATTATTATCGTGATGTCCCAACAGCCAAAAACCGGCGATGGACTTTCGCGCGCCAGGAGTCTCTTTCGCCGCCACAGCGGTGTGCTCAGAACGAAGGACGCACTCCGGCTTGGCATTCATCCCGAGACGCTATACAGGCTCCGCGACTCCGGCGACCTCGCTCGACTTGGCCGCGGCCTTTACCGCCTCTCCGATCTGCCACCGCTCGGCAACCCGGACCTGGTTACGGTCGCGCTCAGGGTTCCGGCTGCGGTAGTTTGCCTTATCTCAGCGCTTGCATTTCACGAGCTGACCACGCAAATCCCCCACGAGGTTTATCTTGCGCTGCCGCGTGGAGCTGAAGCGCCTCGGCTCGAACACCCTCCGATTAGAGTATTCTGGTTCACCAAAAGGGCGTTCGAATTCGGACTGGAAGTGCACCAGCTCGACGGCACGCCGGTGAGAATTTACAGCCCCGAGAAGACGGTTGCCGACTGCTTCAAGTACCGCAACAAGATCGGTCTGGATACCGCGCGTGAAGCGCTCAAGTTCTATCTTGAAAGGAGAAACAAAAAGCTGGACACGCTGCTCCAAGCGGCTGAGGTCTGCCGTGTTTCCAAGGTGATGCGGCCCTACCTGGAGGCGCTGGTTTGACCAAGCGAACACGCACCAACCTCGCAGCGTCCGTTCACCAATTGCTCATGAATAAGGCCCGCGACACGCATCGCCCCTTCAACGAGCTCCTACAATATTACGTGATGGAGCGATTCCTCTATCGTCTCTCAAAGTCGCCATACGCCGGCAAATTCATTCTTAAAGGTGCGCTGATGTTCACAGCCTGGAAGCTGGACTCTTACCGCCCCACCGTCGATATCGATCTTTTGGGAAAGGCCGACCACCAGGTTGATAACATTGTCGAGATCACAAAACAGATTTGCTCCTTGCCCGTAGAGCCCGACGGCCTCATTTTTGACTCGGATTCAGTAACCGGCGCCCGAATTGCTGAGAATGCCGATTACGAAGGCGTTCGCTGTCGATTCCGCGCCAACCTGGGCACGGCGCGAATCACCCTCCAGCTCGACATCGGGTTCGGGGATGTAATCGTTCCCGCTGCCCAACCGATCGATTACCCAGCCATTCTCGATTTTCCAGCGCCGCGACTGCGCGGCTACAGCAAAGAGACCATTGTTGCCGAGAAATTCGAATCCATCGTCAAGCTCGGCACGCTTAACAGCCGAATGAAAGATTATTTTGACATCTGGACTCTTTCGCGGCGGTTCGAATTTGACGGAGAGATGCTTGGCAACGCCATCACCAAAACGTTTTCCAACCGTGGGACGGAAATAATTGTTGACCCAGTAGGCCTGACGGCCAGGTTCGGTGGCGATCCCGAAAAGAACATTCAATGGCGCGGATTTATCCGAAGGAGTCGGCTTGACCACTCGCCGAATCTTGCAGAAGTGGTATTGACGGTAGCCGCCTTTCTTCGCCCTGTGGTTGCGGCCGTGGCTGCTAGCCATTCTTTCAGTGGGAAGTGGACTGCTCCCGGACCGTGGATGACTCGGATAAATGAACACTCTGGATTCTAATTGGCAGAGACCCGCGGCGGGAGAAGACAACCTGAAGTGCAATGAGATGATTGATGGCGAGAACTTTTGACCATACGCAGTCGCCTCCGGCGGCCGCATACTCCTCAAATCCGATTCCCGTTGTCGACGTTTTTGCCGGCCCCGGAGGCTTGGGCGAAGGGTTCTCCGCAATTCGGAGCGAGACCGGACACCCTCGATTCCGTGTGTGCCTGTCTATCGAGAAAGACCCGAGAGCCCACAGGACGCTTCAAATTCGAAGCTTCTGGCGGCAATTTCTTTTAGATACGGTTCCCACGGCCTATTACGGTTTCCTTAGAGGCGATATAACTCAAGAGGAATTATTCAAGCGGTTTCCACTCCAAGCGAAACAGGCAACCACCCAAGCGTGGTTGGCCGAGCTCGGACGAGTTTCTCGTGGTGCGGTCAGAACAAGAATTCAATCGGCCCTATCGGGCGCTCATCCGTGGGTGCTCATAGGTGGTCCGCCCTGCCAGGCGTATTCGATTGTCGGCCGCTCGAGGAACAAAGGAAACGAGAAATATAAACCCGAGAAAGACAATCGGCATCGCCTTTACCGTCAGTACCTCAAGATAATTGCGGATCACTGGCCTGCAGTGTTTGTCATGGAGAACGTCAAAGGCCTGCTGTCTTCCACGTTAAAGAAAGAGCGGATTTTTGAGAGGGTTTTAAGCGACCTGAAGACTCCGGCTAAGGCAATGTCTTCCCGTTCTCCGTTGAAGGCTGAATCCCCGGCGCATACCTACCAACTCCACTCTCTCGTCGAGCGAACCATGTTCAGCGACGGCCGGCCTGAACAATTCGTCGTAAGGTCGGAGCTCTATGGGATACCTCAAGCTAGACATCGAGTAATTCTCGTCGGAATCAGAGACGATTTGTCTTGCACTCCATTGGGTACTCTCAAAAGGTTCCCGCCAGTTGCAGCTGGTAGTGTTCTCGATGGTCTCCCAAAACTCCGCAGTCGTCTTTCCCGGCTGGAGGACACGCAGGCGCAATGGCTCAGCAGCTTAAGAGACGGATTGCGGAGTAGATGGCTGGAAAGCGTGCGGTTCAAGGCCGGGACCGACGTACACACCCTCATGGTATGCACACTTCAAACGTTGCGCGTTCCGAAAGATGATGGTGGATCTGAGTTTGTGGCCTGCAGGCCAAACGTTTCGTATTCAAGCAGCTGGTTCATCGACGAACAACTCGGAGGTGTTTGTAATCACGCTGCCAGAGCTCATATCGTCGCTGACCTATTTCGCTACCTTTATGCTTCAAGCTTTGCAAAAGTTCATGGCCGGTCTCCTGATCTACGAGACTTCCCTGAAGAATTACTTCCCGAACACAAGAACGTCAGGAAAGCTGTCACGGAGGGGCTTTTCGATGATCGGTTTCGCGTTCAACTCCGAGATCGCCCAGCAGCAACCGTCACTTCGCATTTATCCAAGGATGGGCACTATTTTATTCATCCGGACCCCCTTCAGTGTCGAAGCCTGACGGTGCGTGAGGTCGCCAGATTGCAGACCTTTCCGGACAATTACTTTTTTGCGGGACCGAGAACGTCCCAATACATCCAAGTCGGGAACGCCGTGCCGCCGCTTTTGGCTAAGAAAATCGCTGAAATAGTTCTCGAACTGCTCGATCATGCAGATCCTGAGCATTGACATGGATACTCTTACCAAAGAGCGCCGAAGTTGGAACATGTCCCGCATACGGGGGCGCGACACCCATCCCGAAAAAATCGTGCGCAGTATACTTCACCGCTTGGGCTACCGCTTCCGCCTCAATCGGCGGGACTTACCTGGAAAGCCGGATATTGTCCTTCCGAAGCATCACACCGTTGTTATGGTGCATGGCTGCTTCTGGCATCGGCATCCGCGCTGCCGGCTCGCTTACACTCCGAAATCAAATAAGCCGTTCTGGATCCGGAAGTTTGACCAGAACGTGGCACGTGATCGTAAGATTGCACGTGCCCTCCGTCGAGAGCGTTGGCGTGTCATAGTTGTGTGGGAATGCCAGGTAGACGAACCCGCGAGGCTCAAAACCCGTCTGGACAGGGTAATCCGAGGCAGCGATTAACCAACTTCAGGAGCCGTGACGTAGCGCGACAGAAAACCCTCACGCTCAAGCCTCGCCTTGATCTCCATGAGTCTCCAACTCTGCTTCTCTGTGGGAATTCGCCCCGGGATACTCGCGGCAACCCCGAGAATGCCATCATCATCCGGACTCACGAGACCATGTTCCAACCCCCACTTCCGAAGCTCTTTCCAGTAGCTCGCCCCTAATTTAACGACGGTCGTCTGTTTCTCAATTGAAGTTTCGATTTTCTGGCTTGCTTCAGAGTTGTGCCGTATCCATATATCCTCGCTTTGGCTAATGAGCTCGTCTGCAAACTCGGTCAAAAGCTGAACCCTAACATCAGCGGCTCGCTTCCAGCACAGTTCTTTCTTACACCATTCTGTCACGTTCTGAAAGCCGCCTTCCGGATTTACAATGACTTTGAACATGGCATCTGCGATTTTCGCTATCTGTGCCTCCAGCGCTGGCGAGAGACCTTGTTTGGTCCAAGTTGCACGAAAATCCATTACCTTACCCCCGGCCTCAGACTCAATCAGCTGCGAGAGTTTGGAGACAGTATAGGCGACGACATTTGCCCTGTATCCGCCCTGATACCAAGGTTGCTTCGAGACCAGTCGCTCGGCGCTACGGAAGACGATTGCTTTTGCTACCGACCGTTTGAAAAATTCTTCATTGAACTCGTCCTGGTTGGCCGCCCATCGCTGGGAAGCCTGGACACTGAATGCCAGGAAGTTTTTCTGCGCGCCTTGGCTGACGATATGAGGCATCTCCCGCCACGAGTTCTCGTACTTTGCGAGGTCCGTCTTGGTAATAACCTGTTGCCGCGGGTTCAGCAACACGAACCGCCGTTTTTCCGCCGGGGTGAGCGTACTCTGCTCATTTAAATATTGACCTCGTGCACGCTCGTAGAACCAGTGTGTCTCGTGCTGCGCACCCGCCGTGGCGGGCGCCCACAATCGCCGCGCAATCTGCTCCATTCGACGGTGAAATTCATGATTGGAGAAAAAGTCGGCCTCGCTTACCTTGTTTTGACTGTTAGCACAACGCGAAATTTCGGGAATGATTTGACCGGATGTTTCGGGCGGAATCACTGAGAGTTTCATCTGTACAAACGTATGCTCCAAGCATGCACGGTCGTTCCGCCTGCCTGATGCTAGAGAGGCGGTCGTTTGACCACCATTCACAATCTGGAGGTCCGATGCTCGTAGTAGTTTCAGGCCTGAGGCTGCTTTAACCACCTCGGCGGACGAGGCCGTACATGCAATACCATTGTTATATGCAAAGAACATTCTGGGTCGATTTAGAATCGTCTGCCTGATCGCCTTGTTCACCCTGCCCCTAGTAGTCAAGAACGAGCGGACGTTTCCTTCCAGCAAACGGCTTCCGAACTTGTCGTAGATATCCGCGAGGGCTACACCCGGTACTACACACAAATACGCCCGGTATTCGTCAGCCTCCACGCTCGCAGGCAGGCAGGGAAGTCCGCCCGGAACGAGCTCGGTAAAGTCAACCTCGAGATCGTCCTTGCCAGTCTTGGATTCCCAAGCCCGATAGAACCGGGCGATATCCCAGATATGAAACTCTGCTCGAACGTCTGCAATCGAGTCCTCCGGCCAGTCTCGAATCCGGCTGCTCATAATGACGTCAGTCAACAGGTAAAGGCGAAGCCGGCTTAACGATCCGCGTTGCTGGTGCAGAGTTTGAGCAAGTCCGTAGCTCGGCGAACTCTCTTCCAGATCATTGTGCAGCCGACCCAATAGCGCGTCTTCGCAAAAGGCCTGGAGTCGTGCGAATTCTGTCTTGGCCTGCGTCTGCGTCAGCGTCTCCGGCTCATCCTCACCGGAGAACTCCGCGACAAATAAACGGACCGATCCGTCCGCAGAATCGAAGGCAAATCCATCGACCGCTAAGGCGCGTTGCCTGAACCCCGTTCCCCGGAAGTAACACTCTTCGAAATCGGCAACCTCCTCCGCGTCCTCAAGTAGCTGCGCGGAGTAACTGACGAATGCGGAGTGCCGGTAGTTCCCCTCGGCCGCCGCGATAGCGGCAATCTGCTCCAGAAAATCCTTTCGAAACTCATTCAGTTCCATAACCAAAGCTCAGCTCGCACTCAAAACCGGCGCACACGCTCAAATCAATCGTATAAGAGGCGTCCCTGACACCTAGGGGTAGCAGTGAGCGCCTCAGGCGAGGAAACTTGCCGTCCACTCTAAAGACACGCATTCCGTGCACTTGGTAGAAGGCGTTCGCGGATGCACTATTCTCATCCAAGCCCGCATCGGCAAGACGCTTTTCAAACTCCGCCAGCGCCACGGCATGTCCTAATAATTTCCTGACCCTTGCGATCAGATCGTTCAGGCTGACCTCCGAAGAATCCTTTTCGGAGCATGGACTCACGCTCACCACAACCAGATAAAGTGGAGCATCCCCAGCGTCAAGCTGATCCAATGAGGAAATCGTGAGCTTGGCAGACCCAAGCAGGCACGTCTTCACCTCAACCGCATTTCCCGCCAGTCTGAAGTCCTGGGAACCACCCTCAGGTCCGATCCACCCTCTGATTGCAGCGTCTACCCCAACGCGAGGAATAGCTGTATTCTCCAGGAAAAGGAGCTCGCCGATCAGACCCCGAGCGGCCGCCTCGGAAAAACCACTGCGCATGAGCTCCATCAACCTCGTCCAGCAGGCAAGGCATTGGAGGACAAAGTCTGAAGCCCCGGTTTGGTCACAGGCATGCCGGGTTTGGTCAATCAAGTCTTGGCAGAGGCGAGCAAAGGGCGCAGCAAGATCATCTTGCAATAGGCGAATCGTCAGCGCCCAGCGTCCGTCATGGCGTCGGGTGTGGTGAACATCAAGTGCATCGTAGGCGGGAGACTCCCCAGGTTCCTGGCTGCAGACTAGCATGATCAGGAGATCACTTTCTGCGTCAACTCCCGCGTATAAGTCGAGAGGATGGACTTCGTCAACCCTCTGGTATATTGGCCTGTCACCCTGCTTGAGTAAGTCCGCCCAGAGCTTCTCAACTATCATCATCGCTGTCCCCTTGGGCATCATCATCTATCGATTCTTCTAACATTGCTCTCCACTCGACGAGGTTTACCCTGTATAAAACCTTCTTTGCCGTCTCGTGGTCGTCAAAAACGGGAAAGCTGAGACCGAGAGCGATTAGCGGCAATCCCTCGGTGTCGATTTGACCACCATCGAGAACTGGTAGGATGACGTGAATCAATAACAGCGGGCCCGGGCGCTTCTCACGAAACTTTCGGTCAGGGACGCTTCCCTTGTTTTCTGCCCGCCATTCCTGTTCGATCCTCCTTACGATCTCCCCTGGTATTCCTTCACGTTCTATGCCACGCGAGCCCACACGCACCTTACTTCCGGAGACGCGGATCACACCCTCTCTAACGTCGACTTTGCGTCTCGCAGGACGTACGCTGACATTTGCGAACAGAATATCACGCTCGCTTCCATTAGGTATGACAACGTCCCAATTCTGCAGCCTCGGCTCAGTTGTGCGTTCCAGGTACTCCGACAGGTCATCCGACTGAAAGGAAATATTCAACGGATGGACCTCGAAACTGCGCAACAGTGAGGCGACCAATCCGCAGGAGACTCCGCTCCAAAGAGCGTTCCCCCAGGGCGAAACCGTTTGCGGTATGCGAGCTTCCGCCAGTCCATGAACAAAGCGGGTTACCACGCCGTAGTTTGCTGCGATTATTTGCTTATTGCTCTTGAGACGTGCTGTCTCCAGCCCCTCGTGGCTCAGTGAAATCCGCCGCTCAATCGTGTGAGCCAAGCGCATTTTATTTTGAGCCGTGACAATCAGAGAATCAGGGTGAGCGCGAACCTTCAGTCCGAACTCCTTCGGGGTGGCCTGACGCCGCCACATCTTCTTGAATTCATCTCGCAGTTCGTCTGTAGCAAGCGTGATGTGCGCGTACCACTGTGCAGCCTCGTCCGTCAACCATAGCCGGCACAGATCGTCATATCCATCTCGATAACCGAACCACCGGCCCATCTGCAGCAGTGTGTCGTACATCTGAGAGTTTCTGTAAAAATAGCTGGTACTCAGACCCTCAAGAGTAAGGCCCCGGGACAGACTGTTGCCACCCACTGCAATCACTCGAAGTCCTGTCTCCCGGTGCGCTGCATAGTCCAGACTCGCTGCTCCGGTTCTCTGGTTCACTGCCTGAACTGTGATCGGTAACGTCGAAGCGAGCAAACTCCGCTGGACGTCCGGCCAGTGGGCACCGCGATCACTGAATTCCTCGTCCCACGTCTTATGGAGTGCAGCGACGGTACTATTGCGAAGAGCTTGCTCCGGAGGGAGTTGGCTGTAGTTCCGAATGTCCTGTTGCATCTTGCCGAGTTCCGCGCGCACAAGTTTTTCTACCCGGTCCTGCACTGCTGTAAAACGGCTCACGTTTACAAGCATCGACCGATGAGTCGGTCCCTCGCTGCGGAGGTCGCGAATTGTAGTTGCGATGATGAACGCTCGAATCGCCGCCCTTAGAGTGCCGGGAAGCGTATCAACCGCCAGGTCCGACTTATGCTTAGCTGGAAGAATGTTGCCAGCATCGGAGATTGATCGGCAAATCTGCAGTCGGGCCTCCTCGCCGAAAATCGCCAGCGGCCCAACATAGTTATCGGGTGTTTCCAGGCTGTAGATGAAATCTCTCGGGAATAAATCGTCTCCTAACATGTCATGTTCGGTCTCAGGATCAATGAAGATGTTTGCAAACGGCGTCGCGGTAAACCCTATATAACTTGATCGTGTAAAAAGATGGAGGAGCGAACGAATCCGCTTGTTAATTTCCGTCGGATCGATCGTCTGCGGGTTTGTATTGACTGAAGCGCTGTCAGCCTCATCGTCGATCAGCAAAAGGGGAGCATCAATTACATTGCTCGATCCTGCATTGAAGTCCCTTAGCCACCTCTCTAGATTCTCAAGGATTCGTTTGTTCTTTTTGACCACCACAAGGACAGGCTCCCTGAACGCGTCAAGCCGGAAGCCCAAAGAATTAATCAGGCTCTTACTGAAATCACTGTCGCGGGAGGTGAATACTCCCGCCGATCTTCGAGCGTCGATTGTTCCCACGCCGACAGCTCGGTTGCTCCTTATCTGACTCAAGATGCCGGAACTGTCTAAACCCACAAAGCCCTCATCGAGCCGTTCCTGCGTCTGCCTCCGCAATGTCTCTAGAGTGCCGGTGAGCAGGATAATCAGGCGGTAACCCGCGTCCCCGGCTTTGCAGCAGAGCCCTGTATAGGTGGCTGTCTTTCCGGATTGAACGTCACCCAGTACCAGCCCTCGCCTTTTCCATACCCCCGGCCTCTGCGGATCGCCAAGCAAATCCAAGATCGCATCGGTTACTTGGTCCAAGGTGGCGATTACCTGCGGGGGCCACTCTCGCCTCTGCAAATAAGTCTGAAACCTGTCCCAGTAGAACGGGTCAACCTCAGGCCGGCGAGCACTCAGCCAAGGAGCGTGATCCTCCCCAACGAGTGCAGTTCCCGCATCCATAGTGATCGCGAGTTTTGCATGGAGATGCTTAATCAAATCTGCGAATTCTTCATCGTCTACCGGAAAGACAACGCGAAGCCGGCCTGCGAGATCAGATATTTCCTCCTCTTTCGGTGCTCTGTCCGCCGGCAGTGATACCAACAGCGAGCTCTCAATGTGTCGTACGTTCTCGATGGACATGCTGAAGTTTCTCCGCTATCTTGGTCACCTCCGCAGGATATCTGCAGAAAGGTTCGATTGATGCCAGATTTCGGACGAACCGCGATGCGGCTTCTTCGTTTGTGCCTAGCGCGTCCAGAATTCTTGCACCCAGTTCATAGAGGTACTCGTTCACACTCTCATTATCCGGGACAGTTTCCGGGCGTCGTTCAGACGCCATGTCCGCATAAAGAGAGTCGAAGGGAAACGTACCCTCAATTGTTTGAAGCAGTCGTTCAAAGAGGGGAACGTGCTCCTCGGGAATAACCGAACCCAGCGCGGACACCACTGGATGTTCCCTGTTAACGAAATAGGAGACCCCTCCCCTCACAAGTTTCCGATCCCAGCAGTGCACCATCTCGTCATCGTTCGCACGTCGCCCGCGAAATGTGTAGACTCGTCGGCTCGTTTCCGCAATCCGCTCGACGATAAGTCTCAGCCCTGTGCGGATGGCTTCGGGAGGGAAGGCAGTGGATTTTTTAATGTCTAAAGTCCACAGATGATCAAGACTGTTTGGGATGTCTACAAGTACCCTGGCCAATTTCGTCATTTCTTGCGGTCGGATCAGGCGAAACCACGACCCCCAGCTTATAAGCCGCCGATTGCGATAGATGTAGAAACCCTGTTTACGGCGAAGACCGTCTTCTCCTCCGGCGATCCGGAGTTGTTCCGGGCTCAATTTCGAAATATGAGGAAGGATGTACGGCGCGACCCGCACGAGCTGACCCTCAATCTCGAGTCTCTCCTCCGGCAAAGCTTGCGTAGCCCTATGGGAAATCAAAAAAGGGTCAAGCGGATCAACAGGATTGTTGTTAATACAGATGGTGAGAGCACAGACGCCCTTTTCGGAACTCAGTAACCGATGGAATACAAGGGCTAAATGCTCGCGCGCTCTGTCAATCCGCTCCCCAAGGGCGACTTCGATGGACGATTCACCAGCGGCCAGACGATCAAACCGTTGCCATACGACCAAGGTCCCGTGTTGTTGTGATTTCAGAACATCAAGACATGGGAGAGTAGAAAGTTCTTGGCTTCTCAGGCCGGTGAGAATCCAGTCTCCTCGCTGTTCAACGAGGTCAAGATCCCACCGCCGTGCATTCAAACTTCCCCGCTGAATTGACGCGACGGTCAGGCATCGGCACTGAGACAACGAAGCTGTTTTCAGACCCAAGCCGAACCGGCCGAGGTCCTTCCCTGATCGTTTGATTTTGGGGTCCTGACTTCCATGCCGCATTGCGCAAACAAGTTGCTCGGCGGACATTCCCGTTCCGTTGTCGATCACAGCAACGTAAGGAACGTCGTATGGCGAGAAACCAACCTGAACGTTGGTCGCTTCCGCCGATATTGAATTGTCAATGATATCTGCGAGTGCAGTTTCAAACGAGTAACCGATGGCCCGCATCGATTCCAGTAGAACCGCGGCCTTTGGTGGGAGCAGAATTTCAAAGTCTGAAGATATCATGCCTGCGCATCCCCCGCCGACAACCTGCCCAGGAATCAAGACACCAACCGCCAGACGGTGGTAGGTAAAATTATGCTCGCTCTAATGATGAGACAATATCATACGCCTGCTACCGAGTCCATTGGGCGGGAATTCGCTCGGCGCGTGCCCGGCCGCACGCATTTGACGGGCGCAGGACGGAAGGGGCATCTGCGCTCGGAGGTGTCCGCATGGCGCGGACTATAACGCAAACCTGTGGTGCGGACCTCCCAACCAGCACCGCGGCGGTTATTGCACCGGGCTACTCTTCGACCTCGCGCGGGCGGCGACGGCCTTCGCGAGCCTTCCGAGCACGCTTTTCGTCGATCCCTCGCAGGCTGCGTCGCCATCGGGATTACCACCCGCACTGGGCATCGAACCGCTTGGCTGCGCTAAGAAGCATGTCTTGAGGCCGTCCCGGTAAACGTCCGTTTTTCTTCATCTCTCATTTAGCCCATTACCGACATTCTGGTACGCTCCTCCGCCCTGTCCCTTATTCTCGCGGGCACGGCTCGGGGTCTTAATCTGCGCCCAGCGGACGCACGCTCGGCTTTCCTGCCTTGCGGGACCCTCCGGGTTGCGGCTCCTCCAAAACAATCCAGCGGCCAACCGATAATTCAAAAACGGTCAAGCGATGCTTCAGCCGCTAAGCCGGATTCTTTTGGCACCTCCGCAAAAGCCGCCTTGGGAGCAGGACCCCTCGCTTTCAGGGTGCCCCGCGCGAAGCGGGAGCAGAAAACGGAGGATTCAAAATGTACCAGAACACCGTAGACATCATGGGCTTTCTCGGAGCTGATGCCGAGAATCGGACAACCAAAGACGGCGTCCCTTTCACCACCCTTTCCCTCGCCACCAAGCGGTCTTGGAAAGACGCTCAGGGCGAGTGGCAATCCCATACCGACTGGCATCGCGTCACCTGCTTCGGCGCGGTCGCTGAGTTCGCGGCCAGCCTGAAGAAAGGCGCGCACGTTCACGTCACCGGTTACTTGCGTTCGCGCGAAGTCGAAAAGCCGGTCACCGGCAAGAGCAAGAAGAGCAGCGCCACGGTGAAGTTCACCGGGTGGGAAGTTCGCGCGATTCGGATTGCCAAGCTGGACCGCGCCGTTGAAGCCAATCCTTCCACCGACATTCCCGCCGACGATCCCATTCCTTACTGATTCCCGCCATCGGGCCTCGCCTCCGGGCGAGGCCCTCCTTTCGCTCTCGCACCGACTGTGAACTTCTAGCCGGTGCCGAGCAAACCCGCGCGACTTTCTCACTTGTGCTCACCACACCACCGAGGCACAGCTTAGCCCCAGGAACTACGGCGCGCCCGTGATCGCTTCCGACTGCGTTGATTACCTCGGCCGCCTTCCTTTTCTGACGGCCTGTTCTCGCGGGCACGGCGAGATGGGAAAGACGCCTGCGCGCTGGCGGCGCGGCGGGCTTCTGCTTTGTCGCCTCGGCGACACCCTCCGGGTTTCGGCTCCTCCCGAAAATCCAAAGGCGTGATTTTCCGGCTCCTCCGAAAAAGCAGCCCTTGGCACTTGCGAGCAGGCCCCACTCGCCCTTGGGCGCCCCGCGAGAAGCAGGGCAGAAAAGGAGAAAACATCGTGACCGAGGAAATCACAATCCGGCAGACGGCAAGCGAAACGTCAGGCACGGTCCCCGCAGGCCAAGCCTCTACCGAGGCTCCCACAGTCGGCGCGCGCGATAGCGCTGAGAGAGGAAAACCTACCGTCTCATGGGCGGCATTGCTTGATGAAGCCGTGTCAAAGCCCGGCTACATCCATCGGGCTTATTCCCGATTTTGGAATTACTCGCTTGGAAATCAATTGCTGGCGCTATTCCAGTGTGTTGAGCGCGGGATTCAACCCGGCCCGCTTGCCTCATTCATGAAGTGGAAGCAACTGGGAAGGCGAGTGAAGAAAGGCGAACACGCGCTGACACTCTGTATGCCGCTGTCTTGCACGCGCACCCGGACCGTCAAGAAAGACGACGGCAGTGAGCACGATGAGCAGTTCACCTATACGCACTTCACTTACAAAAATCACTGGTTCGTGCTTTCGCAAACCGAAGGCGCTGAGTATCAACCGCCCGCGATTCCCGAATGGAACGAGCAGAAGGCGCTTGCGGCCCTGAATATCGAGCGCATCCCGTTCGAGAACCTCGACGGCAACACCCAGGGTTACGCCCGGCGCGGCGGCAAGATCGCCATCAATCCGCTTGCAGCCCTTCCCTTCAAAACCCTCTTCCACGAATGCGCCCATTCGATCCTGCATTGCGCGGAGGGCGATATGGCCGATACCGACCAGACGCCGCGCAGCATTGCGGAAGTCGAAGCCGAGGCCGTGGCGTTGCTTTGCTGCGAATCGCTCGGATTGCCCGGTGCTGAATTCAGCAGGGGTTACATCCAGTCTTGGGCAAAGGGCGAGGCGATCAGCGAACGCTCTGCCCAGCGCATCTTTCACGCCGCCGACCGGATTCTGAAGGGCGGTTGCGGCGATGCCACCCGCAACCAGGAGGGGAATTAACCATGACCATCGGAGAGCGCATCGACAGGGAAAGCCCTCAGCAGTGTCTGATTTGCGGCCAAACGGTGAGCGTTGTCCGCGATTGGCCGGTTTGCCCGGCCTGCAACTTCGATCAGACCTGTCCCGAGGCTTACGCGATACGCAAGGCACGCGGCTTGCTCTGGCGCTCTGGCATCACTGAGGCATGCGCAGCCGATAGCTTTCCAGATAATCAGCCATCAAACGTGGGCCGCGACGCAGGCCAACCGCTCTTTTCAGCAGGCCAGATCGTTGCCACGCCGGGTGCTCTCCGCACGCTTGAACGAGCGAATCAATCGCCCGCTGAATTCTTGCAGCGGCACGTGGCCGGCGATTGGGGAGAGCTCGACAGCCACGATATCGCTGAGAACGAATACAGCCTGACGCACGGATTCAGGCTCTTGAGCAGCTACCGCACCACGGCGGGCGAGGCGCTTTGGGTTATCACCGAGGCCGACCGCTCCGTCACCACCCTGCTTTTGCCCGAGGAATATTAAATCCCAATGAAAAGGAGAACGTTATGAGCACCACAACCGCACCACAAAAGAAAGAAGGGACTGAGAACCCACTGATTCGGGAAATCAGTCTCGAAAGCATCACCCCTTCCGCCCTCAACCCGCGCGGTAGCATGGATAGTTCCGCGCTGGCTGAACTGGCGGAGAACATTAAAACCCACGGCGTCTTGCAGCCGATTCTTGTCCGTCCGGTTGCAGAAGGCAAGTACGAGATCGTCTGCGGCGAGCGCCGGTGGAGAGCTTCAAAGACCGCTCAACGGCAGACCATCCCCGCCCGCATTGTGAATCTCAGTGACGCCGAGTCGCTCGAATTCGCCGTCATTGAGAACCTCATGCGTGAGGACGTGCATGAACTGGACGAAGCAGCGGGTTATGCCCGGCTTTTGGCGATGAATCCCAAATACACGCCCGAGGTGTTGGCTGAACGAGTTAATAAGTCTGTCGGGTACATATACCGCCGCCTTCAGTTGCTCAAGCTCGATCCCAAACTGAAGCAGCTTTTCATGGACGGCCACATGACCGTGGCGCACGCCTTGATTCTGGCAAGGCTCGAACCCCGCGATCAGGGAGAGGTTTTGAGCCAACTCAACCAAGCCGGCAAGAAGGGGGTCTTCGAGTTTCCTTCGGCTGCCCGGCTGCAAACCTGGGTAGAGGAAAATGTGTATCTCTCGCTTCAAGGCGCTCCGTTCAAGAAGGATGACGCGGCGCTTTTGCCGGAAGCGGGAGCTTGCACGGCCTGCCCCAAGCGGACGGGCTTCAGAGTCTGTGTGAGAACCCCGCTTGACACATGGTTGATAATGCGGTCAGGAGGCCGCTGATGAAATTTCTTCCCTATACTCCAGATCAGATGGAATTGTTGCCGCCGAGCGTGCGCGAGGTGCTGGGCGAAGGTCAT
>DASZAE010000130.1:0-4820 GCA_035945515.1 Terriglobia bacterium | reverse complement strand
TGATTTGTACTAGAAGTCGTCATTCTAACCGCAAGGAAGATAGCGCCCAAGGTATGAATCATGATTGGGGTGAAGTCGTAACAAGGTAGCTGTAGGAGAACCTGTGGCTGGATCACCTCCTTTCTAAGAGAGAACCGGTTCTGGGGCCGTCTTTATGACGGCAGGCCCAGAACGGATCGCTCGGCAGACGTGGCTGCTCAACTCAGTTGTCAAATCGCTTTCTATAATCTCAAATCTTGAATTTCAGATGTGATTTAATGCAAAGGCCGCGAGCAATCGCGGCCTTTTTTGCGTTTGTGGTATGCTGCGTGTGAGGTACAAGCGTATATGAGGATTTTATCCTTGGACAGCGGACTTGATGGCGGGCAACCTTGGCGCGAAATCCGAAATGAGGGACCAAAGTAGATCGCTGTCAGGATGATCGCGCTTCAACAGAGTGAGCTGCATGCATCAAGCTGAACGAGACGCTCGGGCGTACAAGCTGGCCAAGGAGTACCTATTGGGCCTTCCAAGCGTAACGCCCGAAGTGATCGAGAAGCATCTAAACTTTCCGGATACGGCTAAGCCGCCGTCGATACCAATAATTTATGAGCGCATTCTCGAGTCGGCAAAGAACACGGGTATGAAGAAGGGTGTGATCGGTGAAGTAAAGAAGCTGCGCCCAGTTCTTTGCGACTTCAATCCGACCGGAGTTCTCAAGAAGTTCCCTACGCTAGATTGGAAGCCTATACTAGACGAAATAGAAGCTGTCGTTAAGCCGAGTGGCAAGATCCGTCGCACGGGGCGTGCCATCTGGCCACACTACTGCCAGACGATTCTCTCCGCAGCCCGATTCCTGGAACAGTTTAGCTCGTGTGATGACTTCTACCGCTGGTTGGATTTTTTTGATCGTGATCCAAGATCTCGTCCGGCTCTTCCCTGGCTGGTCGCCCAGGAAATTGATGGATTCGGCTTCGCTCTAGCCTGCGACTTCCTCAAGGAATTGGGCTATGCCAATTTTGCCAAACCCGACGTTCATTTGCGGCACATCTTCACGGCACTGGGGCTGTGCTCAGACGATGCTAACGATTATGAACTGTTTAAAGCGATCGTCAGAGTTGCCCAGCACGCGGGGCTAACGCCCTACAGCGTCGATAAGGCGTTTTGGCTGATCGGCAGCGGGTATTTTTACAGGGACAAGCAAATAGGCCGAAATGGCAGGACCGGAAGCCACGAGCCCGAATTCATCGCGCTCGCCCAAAGGACATTAGCGGCGGAGGACTGACTTGGCCGAGTCGTGGAGAGCGCGAACCCTTCGAACTCTGCTGCGTGTCTTCTCCCGGACAGACAAAGGCACTTCTCCCGCTCATCGAAATTCCCTCGTGAACCGGGCCGCGAGAGATCGCGGCCTTTTTGCTTTTGGTTTTCAATTCCCAATCTGAGTGTGAGTTTTCTTGCGCTGTGCAAAAAGTTGCGGAGGGACTACCCTTGTTTTATTTAAGATTGTTTTCAACTGGCGCGGGCGCTTCGCCTTCGTGGCGGACCAGCAACCATCGCGGCGATGAGTTGCAGCAGAAAAAACAAACATCCTGCGCCAAAACCCGCCTCTGCATCCCCTGCTCCTTAGTGGGGCACGCCAATCGACTGCAATGCCGATATGATTAGACGTAGTAAAGCCGCACCTCCACCCGATTGAGTTCACTTCGATTCGGGAGCGGAGCAAGGCTCAGCCTATAGCCATTTCGATTGAGATTAATCGTCATGCCTTCGACGTGGGCGAGGGCGACTTTGAAACCTTCGTCGTATTTCGGGCCGAGGACAAAGACCCGCATTCCACTTCGTTTTGGAATAGCCCCCAAGCCGCGCAGGGCCGCTTCAAATTTATTCTGAAACGTCGCGTCGATGGGGGGGCGCGTGTCCCGCCTGGCGCCAGGAGCGCCTGGCGGAGGCGGAGGCGGGCCTCCCATGCCGGGAACTCGCGGCGGACCCGAAGGAACCGGCGCATTGGCTGAAACCGGCACATTATAGACAAGCACGCTCTCCGGCGCTCTAACCGGCAGCCCGGCAGTGCCCGATTCCCTCAGGTTTTTCTGAGACACAGTTCCATCGGAGGCGATGACATCGCCCGTGCGCTCCATATTGGCGCCGTTAATCCGGTAGCAAACGAGATCCTCGCCCTCGCGAATGGCGTAGAGCGGGAACTGCCCCGCGTGCCTGCGGATAGAAATGATGATTTCGTTCTTTGCGTCGCGCACATCGAGGATGCTTTTGAAGTTCAGCGCGGCCTGTTGCCGGGCGGCGTACACGCCCGCGGTCACCGGGATGCCCATCGCATTGCCTACCACCGTCATCGAGGCGACAAGGCCGTATCGCAGTTTGTACTGAGGCCCCCCGCCGGGTCTGGGCGCCGGTACTATGGTGTAGCCGGTGCCCATATCAAGCTCTTGAGCTACCTTGAGCCGCGTCATCTCGGCGCGATAACTCCGGACAAGTTGGTATAGCTGGGGGAGCGTGGTCTTGAACCCCTTCGCAAATCGGGTCAGGTCAAATAGCGCCCTCTGGTCATCCTCCTCGGAGAGAGGCAGAAATGAAAAATGCGCTCCTTGTTCGGTGTTATGGACCTGTTTGAGGATTGACAGCCTGGGGTTCAGCAAGCTTGCGCTGAGGTCGTGAAGGCCCTCTTCATATTTTTTCGCGCGGCTCGTAAAATTGGCGGGATCCGCAAACGGCGAGCTGTCAATCCCGCGGTAGGCCCAGTAATTTGCTCTTTCAGGATTCCCGGGCCAGTTGTAGCGGCCAGAGTGGAACGTTTGCTGGGACGCGGTCGCCTTCGTGTACTGGCCGTCGGCAAAGAACCGGTCGTAATCGAGGTCGAGTTTGTCGAACTTCTTATCCCTCTGCCGTTCGAAACCGGCCGGAAACGTCCTAACCGTCATGCGCTTGCCGCGGAAAGCCTCGTAGAAGCTGTCCCTGGCTTCCCACTTTTTATATGCGGTCCACCAGCCGCTCATGCGCCCCTGAAGCTCAGGCCAGTTATATTTGACGAACGCCGCGGGGTATTGACCGTTGTTTCTGATCTTGACAGCGTTCCATAATCTGAGCGACTGATTAAGGCTTTCGCGACAGAGTCTGACAAGTTCAAGTTCTTCCGACATACTGTTACAGCCCTCCTCGCTAACTCGCTACTGGATTTCGACGACCTTACAATGATCACTGATGAATATTCACGTCGTGTCCCAAGCCGTCTTGATATTTTAGTAGACGATCTCAGATAATGCGAAGATATTAATCCAGAAGCAAACGTCGTTCCAATTCACAGCCATCTACGGGCTCATTACTAACGGCGGTCCCAAGCGATTGATTTTAAGCAAGCAGGGGCGGCATTGCGATGACGGCAAACGCTCTATGATTCTGGCTGGGCCTCAAG
Organism: Terriglobia bacterium; assembly: GCA_035945515.1. Classification (GTDB taxonomy): domain Bacteria; phylum Acidobacteriota; class Terriglobia; order UBA7540; family UBA7540; genus RH2-MAG17b. Next base: position 1,414 of record DASZAE010000130.1, on the reverse strand, counting down.
AGGACAGTGAACTTGTGGAAGCATGGAGACAGCATTCTATCCATTTGGATATTGTGATAGAGCTACCGTAGAGGATTACAAATTATAGTGACAACGTCTGCTGTAGCCGCGCTCTCTGAGCGCCGAAAAACCGGCGGCCAGAGGCTGCCGGTAAAACTGGCGGTAGGCGTCGAACATAGGAACAAGAGATTCCAAATCAGCCACTGTCGCCTGCCGGATTTTGATTATGGCGCTCAATGCAAGTTCAATGCTACTGGCCCAGGCGGCCGATATCATCTATTGAAACCGCATTGCCAGGCGTCATGACATCCGTAAACATATTGGGAAGGCTAATCAAATCCACGACCAGATTGCTGTTGCCTCCAGCGACTTGCGAGTTCCAGCGGACCTTGTGCCCCTGAGCGTCCTTGATCGCCTTACTCTGCCACTTTAGGCCGCCGGTCCCGGAAAATATATTTTTCCCGCCTGTGCCGTGTCCGCCACCATAGGTATCCTTCTTTTTGATCGTGTAGTTCTGATTTCCCGGATTTGGGGCGAGAGTTCCAGCCGCCCCGCCTTGCATCGGATCCAGGCCGGCATACGCGGTGGACTTAAATGCCTGCTGCTGAGTTTTGGCCTGATCGCCGGGCGCAGACGTTTCACAACCCACGAGAATGCCGCCATATTTGTTTGCCGTGGGCGGCAAGTAGAAGAAATACAAATGGCCATGCGAGCCGTCGGGGTGCACGCGCTGTCCGGAGAGCGGATTGTAATTGCCAAGGCCGCCCAGAGCGATGTTGATGCCGAAATGCTGGCCGGACCATGCGCCGAACCTCGGATTTTCCTCGTTCATGTAAAGTTGCACATTGCCGGTTAGGGCCTTGGGATGCTTCCTCAACTCGATGCTGTGCGTCGCCACTTTGCGCGCGAACGGCGCCGCCGCATTCGGTCCGCCCCATAGCCAATTCCAGTAAGTGTCGCCCGCCGCGTCGGTGGGCAATTGAATCATGATGCGTCCGCCGTGCGACAGCGCCATAGCCAGTGGATAGCCCGTATTCCTCCAATATGTATAACCGCCGCCCGGTTGCTTGCAGACCAGCCTGCCCACCCAGAGCGTCGTGAAAATTTTAAGCAGCACCGCCGAATCTACGTTCCGCGCCGGCCGGCGAATCGCTCCATACCAAAGAGCAACATCAATCTGGCTCTGATTCGTGTCGTATTGATTGCCGCCTTGCTGGAGCGACGTGGAGGCATTGGCTTTCAACTGCCTGCCCGCGTCCTTAGGCAACAGGATTGGCTGCGCAAGGCCCTGCTGCTGTGCGATCTGCTGGTATGCCGCGAATGCGTTGACTCCCATGTCTTGAACCCTCCTCCTGGTCAAGGTACCGGGTATAAGCCGGAGAATTTCACCCTCGACGAACAGATAATCATACGG
>DASZAE010000129.1:0-11669 GCA_035945515.1 Terriglobia bacterium | reverse complement strand
CGCCCAGCACATCTTTGACGCTGGGCGGCAACAACCAAGCTTGATTGGGTTCGTAGGTCAAGAATTTCATCGCACGGCCTCCTCCTCCGTATTATCGCCATGCTGTCAAGACCTTCATCTCCTGAGTTGTCCCACAGACTCCTTTGGGGACGCTGCGAACCAACCGTTTTCGTGAAACCCTCGCCGTTGCGATTCGTATATGTCATGAAGGCAGCCGGGGAGGTTTCATGACGGGCACAGCCACAAATCACGAACCGGTGGTCCGCGCCGAAGGCTTGCGCAAGCGCTATGGAGCGGTTGAGGCGCTTGCCGGGATGAGCCTTGAAATCTACAAGGGCGAGGTTTTCGGCCTGCTTGGTCCCAATGGCGCCGGCAAAACCACCACGATTGAGATATTGGAAGGCTTGCGCCGCGCGGACAGCGGCTTCGTGCGGGTCTGCGGTTTCGATCCGGCGCGCGAGGCCGCGGAGCTGAAGCAGCGCATCGGAGCGCAGCTTCAGTCCACGATCCTGCCGGATAAGATTCGCGTGGACGAGGCGCTGCGCCTCTATGCAAGCTTCTACGAACGCCCCGCGTCAGTCCCCGCTTTAATTGAACGGTTTGGCCTTACGGAGAAGCGGCGGGTCTACTTTGAAAAGCTTTCCGGCGGGCAGAAGCAGCGCCTGGCTCTGGCGTTGACGCTGGTGAACGATCCAGAATTGGTGCTGCTGGATGAGCCCACCGTGGGCCTTGACGCCATGGTGCGCCGGGAAATTTACGACCTGATCGAGCGGCTGCGCGCGGATGGCCGCACCGTCCTGCTGACGACGCATTACATTGAAGAGGCCGAGCGGCTGTGCGACCGCGTGGCCATCGTCAACGGCGGCCAGGTGGCGGCGCTGGGAACGCCGAAGGATCTTGTCCAAAACTCCGGGCGCGGCGTGCGCATGGAGGCGCGGACGTCAAAGCCTATTCCGCTGGAAATGTTTAAGGCGCTGGACGGCATCGCCGGATGCCGCGCCGAAGACGGCGCCTACGTCATGGACGCCCAGCCCGTCGCCAAAGCCGTGGTGTCTCTCGTGCGCCTGGTCGAAGCGGAGCAAGCCGAACTGCTGGACCTCCATATCACCCGGCCCACGCTCGAGGATGTGTTCGTCCAGATGACGGGGAGGAGGATCGAAGACTAAATGGCCACCGTTCGTATCGCAATGATGATCGTCAAAGTCGCCCTGAGAACCAAGGCGGCCTTGTTCTTTACCTTCATTTTTCCACTCATCTTTCTGTTTGCCTACGACGCAATCTTTGCGCGCGGCAACCCTAGCGTCGCCGCCTACCTATTCGGGCCTGTTATTACGCTTCAAATCCTCGGCAGTTCTTTCTTTGGCCTCGGCTTGCATTCGGTGATGGAGCGCGAGCGCGGCAGCCTGCGGCGCTACCGCCTGGCGCCGATTGGCCCCGGAACAATGGTCGCCAGCAACTTGCTTGCGAGCTACGCGCTGCTCTTGCCTACCGTGGCGCTGCTCGTCTTTTGCGCCATAGTGATTTTTCATATGCCGCTCACCATCAGCATTTTTAATCTCTGGATTCTGGTGACCGTGGGCATGTTTGCCTTCGCGGGTTTTGGATTGACGGTCGCCAGCATAGCCAACACGATGCAGGAAGCTCAAATTTACAATAACGTGGTTTGGTTCCCATTGCTTTTTTTGTCTGGCGCCACGTTTCCGCTGCCCATGCTCCCGCATTGGATTCAGCGGGTAGCTACCTTCCTGCCCGCCACGTATCTGGTGGATACGTTTCAGGGCATCATGTCGCAGAGAGAGACCCTTTCCGCGCACGGGGCTGAGATGGTAGTGCTCTTGATTTCCGGAATTTTTGGCTTGCTCATCGCCTTGAAACTTTTCCGCTGGGAAAAAGACGAAAGCATCAATGGCTCGCGGAAATTGATGGCGATGACCTGCGTCGTCCCATTTATCGTCATGGGCCTGTGGATGAATGCGCGCTCGAATTTTGCCGCCTCATGGTCCAAAACCTTCGCCATGGCCTCTGGGAAAACGACCAAGCCAGACGCTCACAAAAATCAGCCTCCGCGGCTGGTGAGCAATTTTGACGGCGGCGCCCTGACAACAAGCTTTGGCTCCGGGTGGACGGTGACCACCGATTCCATGATGGGGGGCAAATCCACAGCGCAGATGAAGGTGGTGGAAGGCGGGGCGGAGGGAAGCAAGGACTCGCTTCTGATTTCCGGCGAGCTTGCCGGCGGGAGCATTTTTCCTTGGGCGGGCGCAATGTTCTTTCCTGGCTCGAAGCCCTTCACGGCCGCCAATCTCGCGGGGGAAAATGGCATCAGCTTCTTGGCGAAGGGCGACGGCCGCGGCTACAGCGTGATGATGTTTTCGTCCAATCTGGGACGCATCCCGGCCACTCACTCGTTTACGCCCAGCGGCGCGTGGAAAGAGTATGACATTCCGTTTTCTGCCTTCGGCAATCTCGATCCGCATTCGCTTGAAGGCGTCGCATTTTCAGCCTCCGGCGCACCGGGGAAATTCGCGCTTCAAATCGACAACGTCGAATTCAAATAATAAAACACCGCCGAATGAAAGGCGTTCCCTCAAAATCCGCCATGACGCTCGATCGCGCGCTCTCGCGGTTCGGCGTCTCCTCGCGCGGCGAAGCACAGCGGGCGATTCAGCGCGGGCGAGTGAAGGTGAATGGAAAAGCGGTGCGTGATCCGGCGGTCTGGGTCCAGCCGGAGAAAGACGCAATCCATCTTGATGGCCAACGGCTGAAGCCCGCGCGCAAAACCTACCTGCTTTTTTACAAACCCAAAGGCGTCATCACCAGCCACGGCGACCCCGAAGGCCGCAAGACAGTGTACGACTGCCTCGGCAACACCGGGCAGTGGCTCTTCCCGGTCGGAAGGCTCGATAAGGATACGTCCGGGTTGCTGCTGATCACCAACGATACGGAGTTCGCCGATTTCGTCACCCGCCCCTCATCAGTCGTTCAAAAGACGTATCTTGTGAAAGCGAGCGGGCTGATCCCTGAGGAAGCCATCGCACGAATGGCGGCAGGCATCGAGATGAAGCGCGGCGACACGGCGCATCCGCTCCGCGTGCAACGGCTGGAAGATCGTGGCAAGTATACTTGGCTCGAAATTGTTCTTGCCGAAGGGAAGAACCGCGAAGTTCGCCGCATGATCGAAGCGGTGGGATTCAAGGTGCTGAAGCTGGTGCGCACCGGCATTGGGCCGCTGACGCTGGCCGGCCTGGAAGTGGGCAAGTGGCGGCCGCTCAGCCCGGCGGAAATCAGCGGCTTAAGACGAACTCGGCGGCGCGATTCGAGGTAGCGCAGGGTTTCGCATTTCAGAAACCCCGCGGCTTGTCGTCACGAACCAAGAAAACCCGCAGGGTTTCTAAAACCGGGAAACCCTGCGCTACAAGACTGGCGGCAAGACGACGCCGCTGCAGCCCTCAAGCTTCAAACAATGACTCCACAAATTCTTTCGCATTGAACGGCAGCAGATCATCGATCTTTTCGCCGATGCCCGCGAACAAAATCGGCAGGCCGAGCTCGCGCGCGATGGCCACCACGACGCCGCCCTTAGCTGTGCCGTCAAGCTTGGTCAGCACAATGCCCGTGGCGCCCGCGCGGTCAGTGAACTGACGCGCCTGCTGCAATCCGTTCTGGCCAGTGGTGGCGTCGATCACCAGCAGCACCTGGTGCGGAGCGCCGGGCACCTCGCGCCCCGCGATGCGGCACATTTTTTCAAGCTCGGACATCAAGTTGAATTTGGTGTGCAGCCGTCCGGCGGTATCGACAATCACCAGGTCGTCTTTGCGTTTCTTCGCCGCGGCGAGTGAATCGAAAATGACGGCGGAAGGGTCGGAGCCTGATTTCTGCTTGATAATCTCGATGCCGAGCCGCCCCGCCCACACCTCAAGCTGCTCGATGGCAGCGGCGCGGAAGGTGTCCGCGGCGCAGAGCAGCGGCTTGCGGCCCCGCTGTACATAGTAATTGGCCAGCTTCGCAATGGTGGTGGTTTTGCCTACGCCGTTGACACCCACCATGAAAATAATTTCCGGCTGCCCGGCGGGAGGCTGCTTGGGCGCGGGGCGCTTGGCGCTGGACGGATTTTCCAGGGCCGAGAGAATCTCCTGCTCCACGGCGCCGCGCAATTGCTTCGCTTCCGTCAACTGCCGCCGGTCCACTTGGCTGCGAAGCCGCGCAACGATTTCCTGCGTCGTCTTTACGCCAAGATCAGCGGTGATGAGCGTGGCTTCGAGATCGTCCAGCACCGCCGGATCAATCTTCTCCTTGCCTTCGACGATGACGTCAATCCGCTCGACAAGCTGTGCCTTAGTAGAAGAAACGGCATTCTTCAGCCGGTCAAACAGGCCCGTCTTCTTCTTTTCAGGGGAACCGAAAAGGGTTTGCACCATGACTTGATTGTAGCGTAGATTGCGCGCAGGCTTGCATCGAAGCTGCAGTGGTAGCCACGGTCAGTGCATTCCTGACCGTGGTCTTCCCGTCCATAAAGACCCACGGTCAATCGAAAACCGATTGACCGTGGCTACCTGCTACCTGCCGCGGACCGCGAAAACGGCGGTCCGCGCCACTCTTAATCCACCAGCCCCTCTTCTTCATACTGTTGTTTCAGCGTGGCAACGACGGCCGGATCGGCGAGGGTGGTAGTGTCGCCGAGCACGCGGCCTTCGGCGATGTCGCGCAGCAGGCGGCGCATGATTTTGGCGCTGCGCGTTTTCGGCAGCTCGGAAGTAAAGAATATATCGTCGGGCCGCGCGAGCGCGCCGATTTTGCGCGCCACGTGCTCGCGCAATTCTTTCTTCAAGTCGTCACCAGGCTTGACGCCGTCTTTCAGCGTCACAAATCCTGCGATGCCCTGGCCTTTGACTTCGTGCGTCTTGCCGATTACCGCGGCCTCGGCCACGGCCGGATGGTCTACCAGCGCGCTTTCCACTTCAAAAGTTGAGATGCGATGGCCGGAGACGTTCATCACATCGTCCACGCGGCCAAGCAGCCAGAAGTAGCCGTCCTGATCGAGCTTCGCGCCGTCGCCCGTCAGGTACTTGCCCGGATAGCGCGACCAATATTGGCGCTCGTAGCGTTCGGGGTCGCCGTAAATGGTGCGGAACATGGCCGGCCACGGGCGCGTGAGCACAAGGTATCCGCCGCCGCCCGGCCCCACCGCGTCGCCTTTTTCATCCACGATTTCAGCCGAGACGCCGGGGAACGGTTTGGTTGCTGAACCAGGTTTAGCCGCGGTCACGCCGGGCAGCGGCGTAATCATAATCATGCCGGTTTCGGTTTGCCACCAGGTATCCACCACCGGGCACTTCTCGTGTCCGATGTGCTTGTGATACCAAACCCAGGCTTCCGGATTGATGGGCTCGCCCACGGAACCCAGTACGCGCAGCGAGGAAAGATTGTATTTCGCCGGCCATTCCACGCCCCAGCGCATGAAAGTACGGATGGCGGTCGGCGCGGTGTAAAGGATGTTGACGCCGTATTTATCGACCAAGTCCCAGAAGCGGCCGCGGTCGGGATAATCCGGGCTGCCTTCATACATCAAGCTCGTCGTGCCGTTGGCAAGCGGGCCGTAGACGATATAGGAATGCCCCGTAACCCAGCCGATGTCCGCCGTGCACCAGTAAACGTCGCTCTCTTTGACGTCAAAAATATAGCGATGGGTGACGGATGTGCCCAGAAGATACCCCGCCGAGGTGTGCACCACGCCCTTCGGCTTGCCGGTGGTGCCGCTGGTGTAGAGGATGTAGAGCAGGTCCTCTGAATCCATCGGCTCGGCCTCGCAGCGGTCGGACGCGGCCTCGACCACGTCGTGCCACCAGACGTCCCGCCCCGCCTGCATCGGGCAGTGCGCGCGGTCGCCAATCCGGCGCAGCACCAGCGACTTTTGTACTGAAGGTGCGCCCTTGAGGGCCTCATCCGCATTCGTCTTAAGCGGCACCACGTTGCCGCGCCGCCAGGCGCCGTCCGCGGTGATAAGCACTTTCGCCTGGGCGTCGTTGATGCGCTCGCGCAGCGACTCCGCCGAGAATCCGCCGAACACCACGCTGTGCGGAGCCCCAATCTTCGCGCAAGCAAGCAGCGCGATGGGAAGCTCCGGGGTCATGCCCATGTAAACGGCCACGCGGTCGCCCTTCTTTACGCCGAGTGATTTCAGGGCATTGGCGCACTTGTTGACTTCGCGCTCAAGCATGGCGAATGTGAGCACGCGCGAATCACCCGGCTCGCCTTCCCAGATGATCGCCGCCTTGTTGCGGCGCTCCGAAGCGGCATGGCGGTCGACGCAATTGGCGGTGACGTTCAGCTTGCCGCCCACGAACCACTTGGCCCACGGCGCTTTCCACTCCAGGACCTTGTCCCACTTCCTGATCCAATCGAGCTTTTCCGCCTCAGCCGCCCAGAACGCTTCCGGGTCTTTGGCCGCCCGCTCAAGCGCCTTCGGATCAGACCAATTGGCCTGCTTTTGGAAGGCCTCCGAAGGCGGGTAGATGCGCTTCTCTTCAAGCAGGGCTTCCAGCCTCTCGTGTTGTGGTTCTGCCTGATTTGCCATGAATCAACCTCCCGGATTTGTGATTGCGCGCGGCGACAGCATATTAGCCGCGGTTGTCACGCAGATGCTAAAGCCCGAACGGGAAAATTATAATGGCCTTTAGACGGGGAGGGTAGCGGTTTCTACAGATTTGGAATGCGGCAGCGAATCTGCCGCTGTTCATAGCTTTGCGGGTATGGCGGCCAAAGCTTATAGAGGTCACTGCAGCAAACTAGTGTGAGATGGAACATCGCCAGGGTCTTACACCGATGTGGGAGAAAGGGATCTCTAATCTTAGGAAACCTGCGGGTCTGCTGCAGCGGCGGCCATAGGCCGCCGCCACAAAGCTTAAAGAGTCAAAAGGTATTCCGATGCCGTCATGTTGCCAAAACGGACCTTGCTGACGCGCTCGCCGAGCACGTTCCCAAAATATTGAAGGACAGAGGCGAGGCGAAGCATGAACGCCTTTTCCCTGAAGCCAAAGAGGTGGACCACCGACAACATGCAGAACAAGGTCTTCGAGTAGATCACCAGAAACTTCTCGTCCCGCGAGAGCCGCTGCGTAGGATTGAGCGCGTTCTTCATCAGGTAGGCCAGCGCCAGGAAGTCGCACTTGAGCTGCATCCTGAAGCGCGTGTAATCGAGCGGCGCGTCGTAGTCCTCAATCGCGCTGCGCACGAAGGGGAACTCGAGGCGGTTGGCGTTCACGATGGAGTGGTAGAACTCCTGGTGCGCCCGTTGCCGCAGGATTTTCTGGCAAGTTGCCTGCAAATAAAACAGCAGCAACGCCGTCGAAATAATCAAAATCATCGTAGCTTCAAACATACGATTACCTCATCGACTTCTGTACAGTAACATCGGCAAATGCGGCGGCTTCACTGAGATCTTTTTCCCGTGAATGAAGGGCCGCCTCATTATCAGTCTTCTGCGCCACCGCAAAGAGCCAAACCACGCACATGCCCAGGTTACAAAGAGGTATGAGAAGAGCCAGCAACAAACCGGCATCTTTTCCCCCGGGCGTCAAATACATGAGGGCCATGTTGGCTGCTGGTCCCGCAAACTCGATTCCCAAACCGCATACGAGAAGGCTCAATTTGTCATCTACGGAGCTCCACTGCTGCAGCATGATATAAAGCAGCGTGTTCAAAACCAGACAAGCGAAATATAGGTTTTGTTGCAAGCCTACAATGAAATGCCCGAAGAGATGCTCGTAATGATGAGCGATTGAGAAATATGAGATGAAGGCAATGATGACGAATACTGCGGCTAGCATCGAACGAATGTAGGACCACGCTTCCGGCTTGCCGGAACAGGCGCGGCGGAAGAGAAGGCAGATTAAAAGGAAAGCTCCAAGGGTTAGGAAAACATCGGACATCCAGTATGAGTAGCGGTACTGCGGGGAACTAAAGCCATAGATGTACAACACCGTAGGACGGAAGATCGTGTCCAGGGCCACGTAGCCCAGAAAATAGAAAGCAATTGAGCGCACGCCCTTCCAGCGCCCGCGCGTGAAAAGGAGCGCCACAAGCGCCAACTCAAGAACATAGCTCGAGTATTGCAGCAGATGAACGAGAACCGACTCGATCATGAGCGCCTCCCTTCAGAGAGAGCGCACTCAGACCGTCGCGAGCCTGGAATCGTGCTGATGCCGGAGCTTACCCAACCAAAGTGCGATAGGGCGGAACTGGGACTGGCGAACCACCGATTCCTGCAACCGTGCGGTAGGGCGGAACTGGCACTGGCGAACCACCGATTCCTGCAACCGTGCGGTAGGGCGGAACTGGGACTGGCGAACCACCGATTCCTGCAACCGTGCGGTAGGGCGGAACTGGGACTGGCGAACCACCGATTCCTGCAACCGTACGGTAGGGCGGAACTGGGACTGGCGAACCACCGATTCCTGCAACCGTGCGATAGGGCGGAACTGGGACTGGCGAACCACCGATTCCTGCAACCGTGCGATAGGGCGGAACTGGCACGGGCGAACCACCGATTCCTGCAACCGTGCGATAAGGCGGAATAGGAGCTGGCGAGCCGCCAATCGCTATGGGGCGCGACGTGATTGCTGCGGGCTGTGCGGTGCTGAAGCTTGAGTTGTTCCATAACGCCGCTGCGCTTTCAGCTTTTGCAAACGTCCTACGAAGACCAGTACTTGCTAAAACAACTAAAACCGCAAAGAATACAGAGATAGCTTGCTTTTTCATGAGACTCTCCTCCAAAAAATATTGTCGAGCCGTAAACGACTCGCTGGAGGTAGAGCCTATGAAATGTCTGGAGGGAAATCAAGCTACGAGAGCTTCATCTCCCACGTGCTGACCAGTCTAACAAACTGGTAGAGTTTGTCAAGTGAAATCTTACATAGTATTTCACTTGTTAACATCCTCTAATCTTGAGAAGGACTGCGGACAATCTCTCGCCCGCGTTGGTACATCCCTCGCATCTTTAACTTCGGCAGAACGCCCAAACAACTTGAGGCGAATGGAAAATTTTAGAAATAGACCCTTCACCGCCGAAATCAAGGCTTTTATTAATTGTTTATAATTTTTTCATGGGAAACTATGACCATCAGATTTGAAGCCCATACGGTCTTTCAAAATGAGAAATCAAAGATTAGAAAAACTGCAGAGTCCTAAGCGCAGGGCTTTGCGCCACTTTTATTATAAATGCTGATTCCAAATGCCTTATAGGGTTCGTTCGCAATTTTTGTGCGTTTTGCTATTTCCTCCGGTCGCCTTTAATTTCTGGGATGACGCTCTGGTGTTTGAGACAAATGAGATAAAAGAGACGTTTTTGCTATCTCAAAAGGCAAGACAAGCGTGGGGTTTCGAACGGCTTTCAAACGCCTTCTGTAATGGTTTCGCGCTCAGGAGCGCGGGCGCGGCTGCGAGGCCTTTTGCGGGCCCAGAAAAGCACGCGCAGAAGGAGCAAAAAAGCGACCACCACACCGTAAAACACCGGTTTGCGGATGTCTGACTTCACTAGCCAATAGTAGTGTATTACCCCGGCGATGGCGCTCAGATAGATCAACTGATGCACCCTCTGCCAGCGTCTTCCACCCAGGCGGCGAATCCATCCGGCTGTCGAGGTCACGGCCAGGGGGATCATCAAGACAAACCCCGTAAAGCCGACGGTAATGAACGGGCGCTTGTGCACATCGTGCCACATCTCCGTCCAGTCAAAGAACTTATCTAAGCCTATCCAAGTGGAAAAATGCAGGAAGACATAGAAAAAAGCGAAAAGTCCAAGCATTCTGCGAAAGCGGATCAGCTCGGGAAGCCGCAACAGCTTTCGTGCGGGGGTGATGGCCAGCGTCAAAACGAGGAAAATCAGCGTCCAGGTGCCCGTCTTGTGGGTGATAAACTCAATCGGATTGGCGCCGAGGCCCTGATGGAACGCCGCCCAGACAAGCTGCCCAGCGGGCACAAGGCAGAGCGCAAAGACCAAAACTTTGGTCCATTTGCTGATAAGAACTGATCTCAAAGATGACCTCTATGAACCGGTAGCGACGGCATCACATTCCAGCTTCATTGGATGCAGGCTGCGGCATTGATGTTGGTGTAGCTCCGATCAAGACCGTTCAAAAACTTGGCGCATCTGCGAAAGCGAAACGGCCTTGAGCGCGAGCGCGATGGCAAAAAAAATCATGCAGCCGATCCCGCACACGACGCAAAGAAACACCACCAATTCCGGGACGCCATGTGGAGCGCGAACAAGGAGCCTGATCCGCCACATTACGATGCCCGAGATGACGAGGGCGGCGAGATCCTTGCCCGCGAGCACGGCAAGAGCGTGATCGAATATGATTTGAATCCCGGCCACATCCCAACCATAGGCCGCCGCCCCGGTCAAGATCAGCGCGGCCAGCAGCCCCAGCGGGATTCCTTTTGCGCCCAGGTGAAGCACCAGGACGAAGAGCACATACAGACCGCACGCAAGGGCGGTATACAAAGCCGCAAGAGACAGAAAACTTGTCATCGCATGGCGGGCGAAGAGATAAAAGTTTAACAGTCGCAATCCTGACAGCGGCAGCAAACAGAGACAATAGCAGAAAAAAATCAGCGCCATCCGCGCTGTGGCTTCGGCGGAAAAGTTGCCACGCTGAAACAGCAACTGCATGATGGGGCCGGGAAGCGCCAGGCAGCACGCCGTTACGAGAGAAACCAACACCAAGGCGATTTCAATCGCGTTCTGAATGATCTTGCGCTCCTCCGCCTCCGCCTGGCGCGACACGGCGCGGGAAAGCGCGGGCAAAACGCTTGTGCCAACGCTTCCTGCCAGCAGCTCGGAGAGCGTGCTGATGATTTTCAGCCCGTAATTCAGCGCGGTGATGGTTCCCGGCGGCAGAAACGACGCGATCACCCGCTCCACGATCACCATCGCTTGCGAGCCGGCCGCGGCCAGAATCTGCGAAGCGCCCGCGCCGTGAAGCTGCCGGAAAGGCTTGCCTGCGCCGCGCAGCGTCAGGCGATAACGGGCGGGGAACGACCACGCTACCTGGCCGCCAAGAATGCACAACTGAGCGCAGTAGCCCACGCAGTAGCCCATCACGATGCTGTAATCCGCAAAGCGGTGAAATCCAAACCAGATAAAAGCAATAATCGATACATTGCGGAAAAAGCCCGCCGCCGAGCTGAGCGCAAAACGGTGCTGGCTGAAGAGAAACGAGCGGAAGACTTCCGCCGCGCCTGCGGGAACGATCATCAGGAAGAGCCAGCGCGCAAGCCGGGTGGACATGAGGGATTGCCCTCTCATCAGTCCGGGCGCGATGCCGCGAATGATCCAGGGCGCGAACGCCGCGCCGAGAATCGCAATCAATATGAGACCCGACGCGACGAGATTCAAGGCGTAGCTGAAGCCGTACCACAGTTGGCCGCGGCGTTCCTCCGTGTCGAACGAAGAGAAGAACGGAACCAGCGTAAATTGTCCGGTGGCTGTGATGAGATTGGTGATGATATAAGGGACCGTGAGGGCGACATAAAACGTGTCCGAGCCGCGCGAAAGGCCCAAATGAGCCGCGATGCTGATTTCAACCAGGATGCCCGTCGCGCTGCCCGCGAAGGAAAAAAAGCCAACCAGCATGGACCTGCGCAGCAGATGTCGCTTTGAGGGCATCGAG
>DASZAE010000128.1:0-19789 GCA_035945515.1 Terriglobia bacterium | reverse complement strand
CTGATCGATCCGCAAAGCCGAAAAACCCCACGGCCGGAAGCTGAGCGCGCCGGTGCGGAATTCGAGCGCGCCTTCGATGAAACGATCCTGAACCTGCATGTGCTGCGGGGTGAGAAAAGTCCCTTTGGACCAAATCACCGGCTGCAGGCGCTTCATGTCGGTTGAAACTGGCAAAGACCCTCCACGTGCCAGCAGACTGGCATCGTTAGGCAGTATAAGCTTGCCCGTTCAGCCTTTGCAATGGCGATGGCATTGTGCGAGATGACGACATTGTGGCAACCACCCCGCCGGTTGATTTCCTTGATTTCGCATTCATTCCGCGGAGCCATCGCCACCATTGGGGAGATTAATGGTCGTCGAAGAGATTCCAGAAGGCATCGGCGCTTCAAGGCCATTGGTCAGCGTGAAGTTCTGTAAGGCGATGGCATTCTTCCACAAGTGATCGAGCGTTTCGATATAGCTGACTTGTAATTGGAAGCATGTCCTCTGCGAAATGAGCACCTCAGGATATGCAGCGCCCATTTGGTGATACTTATTGAGATAGAGCTGATAAGCGCGCATCGCTTTCGGGATCATCTCGCTCTTGTACTGGCTGGCTTGAACCTCTTCGGCCAAATAAGTTCGCAGCAGTGGTTCTGCATTTCTCCGGAGCGATAACTGCAAGCGAGTGACTTCCTCCCGCGCTCTGTTCAGTTCGGCGCGAGCGGCAGCCACGTTTCCCTGGCTGCGGTTGAAGATTGGAAGATTAACGCCCGCTGAAGCGAAGGCGACAACGCCAACCGGTGTTTGTCTGACCGCCGTTTCGTTGAGCGCCTCGTTATCCTGCTGAACGCCAGCGCGCAACTGAAGATCGGGAATGGCTTCGCGTTTGGCGCTCTTAATTTGCGCTTCGGCGCGCGCCACAGCTTCTTGCGCGCGCTTCACCGAGGGGCTGTCGCTAAGAATGGTTTCGATGATTTGCTGCGGATTGATCTCAGGCCAGTTCCCGAGGTCGCCTTTAAGCGGCGAGACAGGCAGATCGGGCTTTCCGGCTGTGGCCGCCAGGGTATCAAAGGCCTGAATATAGTTCATTTGCTCTGTGGTGTAATCGACCTTTGCCTGGTCCGCCTCGACCTCTGCCTGCAGAATATCGGGCGCGTCCGCTTGCCCCACATTGCCAAGCTGATGCGCCGTCTTCATAGCATCCAGGGTGATTTGCAGGAGATTTTGACGCAGCTTCATGATTTCCTGGGTGGCCAAAGCCGAATAAAACCTTTGGTCCACGTCACTCAGCAAGCGATAACGCTGTTCAGCAACTCCCGTTTCATCCTCGCGTTGCTGTTCCTCAAGCACTCTCTTTCGCAGCCCCAGTTTTCCTCCCAGCACAATCGTTTGCTGGATAAATGCGCCTTGCTCGCCTCCGCCGAACGAACCGCCGCGAATCTCGCTCCCTTCATACCCGATTTGCGGATTGGGATATAAGCCGGCCTGCCGCGCCTGCGCCGCCGAGCGCCGCACAAGGTCATTCGCCTGCTTTAGCGTGGGATTGCTAGCCAGCGCGAGGTCCTCGAAGTCTTTCAAGCTCATGGAGGGGCGCTTGATCATTTCTTTAAGCGGCTCTGGCGCCGTCGGCTGATTTTGCGCGGCGTCAGAAGTCATCTGCTCATGATTCTGCGCGGACAGCCACAAAGGGATGCTAACCATCAGAATTACTGCGAGCGCAAAATTTCGCTTCATTTTAGCCTCCCATTTTTTAGCTCTACAGGTCCGCCGCTGGGAATTTTCCACATCGTAGGCGTGTAGGGTATGGGCTGAGTGCGGTTCTTCTGAATCAGTTCTTGGATTTGATCGTACTCATCGGGCGGCAGGACGCGGACCAGCGTCATCATGCCCTGCATAAAACCGCTCCATCCCGGCCGCAATCCGTAGTTCTCGGGTTTCCACACGGCTTTATCCATTGCCATCATGGGGCCTTCCATATAGGCGTCCTGGGGAAAGCCTGGCACGCTGTTGGCATCGGGACTGACGTCGGTTTTTATGTTTATTCCGGGCATTTGCGTGCCGTGCTGCATCCCCGGCGTGTGTTGCATCGCAGCCTGAGCCTTCTGCGGCGAAAGTGGAGTGTTGCCCACCGGCTGTTCGTTAGTCGACCCCACCCCGATCCCGTGTCCCAGGCTAGGGCCGTAATCTTCACCCAGTGGTACGCCGGGCTCGCCAGTCAGCATTCCCATTCCGTTCTCCATGGAAATGCCTGCCGGCATGCCTTTCCCAAGCCGAGTCATCGGACCCACGTTCGAGGACATCTGATTCATCATGTGGTGCGGCAAATGGCAGTGCAGCATCCAATCGCCCGCATATTTGGCGTCAAACTCGACGTCACGCGCCTGCGCGACTCCCACCAGCACTGTATTTTCCGGCCTCCATGTCGATTCCGGCGCCCGGCCTCCTTCTGTGCCGGTCACGTAAAACGTGTTGCCGTGCAAATGAATGGGGTGGTGATCCATGCCCAAATTAATCATCCGGATGCGCACCCGGTCTCCGAGCCGGACGATCATCGGCGTGATCGCCGGACCTGCTTTGCCGTTAAACACCAGCCAGTTGAATTCCATATTCATAGTGTTGGGCACGCTGTTATTCGGAAGCAC
This sequence comes from Terriglobia bacterium, assembly GCA_035945515.1. Classification (GTDB taxonomy): domain Bacteria; phylum Acidobacteriota; class Terriglobia; order UBA7540; family UBA7540; genus RH2-MAG17b. The sequence goes on along the minus strand of DASZAE010000128.1, from coordinate 17,165 downwards.
CGCGTATTCTTGCAGCATGATGACAAAATCCTTGTCGGCCCGTGGGCGGTATGGCTTCTTCGGATGCAGGATGAACGCTCCGAGCATGCCCATCATTTCTTGCATGGCCATATGAGAGTGGTAGAAATAGGTGCCTTCCTGGTGTAGCGTGAACTCGTAAATGAACCGCCCGCCGGGCGAAATGGGAGCCTGATCGATTCCCGGCGTGCCATCCATATCAGCGGGAATTTCAAAGCCGTGCCAGTGCATTGAAGTGGCTTCCGGCAAATGATTATCGACAATGATCCGCGCACGGTCGCCTTGCACGGTCTGAATGGTGGGGCCTGGGCAAGTTCCGTTGTAACCCCAAACGTCGATGGTTTTGTCAGGATGAATATGCTGCTTCACCGGCTCGGCGATGAGATGAAATACCTTGACGCCGTTGTCCATGGTCCAGGGAAGGTCAGGGACATCCAGCGTTTGCGCCGGGAGGAACGGCTGTCCCGCGTAAATTGAATTGTGTTCCCCTTTTTGCTCATCGTTAATGTTCATAGGCATCTGGCCGGCCCAAGCTTGGGTCGAGGCCAGCAGTCCTGCGCCCAGCGCGGCGTTGACGAGAAACTCACGTCGGTTCTTACTGATGTGGCTCATGTTGCTGGCTCTCCCTTCCTGAATTGTTTTCTGGACCCGAAGTGGATGTCTGTTCCCACACCTGCTCGGCCGCGGGCGGCAATTTGTCGATGCGGCTCAGGAAGGCCGCCAGCTTCCAGATTTGCTGGTCGTTCAGGGTATTTTCCCAAGCGGGCATGCCGGTCCAGCGCACGCCGTGCTGGATGATGTAAAAGTTCTGGTTTTCGGGCATATCGGGCATATCCTCCATGACCATGAACTGTGGCGCCGGGGGATAGAACGGATGGCCGAAGTTTTTTTCAGGATGATTGGGGGCGCCGTGGCACGCGGCGCAGTAAGTTTTATAGAGTTTGACGCCTTCGATTAAATTGGCTTCGCTCGGTTCGATTGGATTTTTTTGATCGGGCGCATGGCGGTCGGTGGAAGCATCCATGAAGGACATGGCTTGGCTCTTCTCGAAGGCGGAGGGATGGAGGTCCGCCTGCAAGTCCAGAAATCCCAGCCGCAGGCACAAATACGCGCCGCCCCCAAGGACAATCAGAGTGACAACAACTCCCAGGAAGAATTTGCTCATAACCAGTCTCCTTTCTATCAAACGCTGCAGCGGCGCCCTCTGGCCGCCGGCCTTTACATGGGAAAACCGGCGCTCAGAGAGCGTGGCAAAACCGGCGGCCAGAGGCCGCCGCTACAACATTTGCCGTCACTATAATTTGTAATCCTCAACAATTTATAATTAGTTCTGGCCGGTCGTAATCTCGTGCATGGGCAGCCGCGCGCGCGCGGAAATGGCCAAGCCGTGGTAGACACGTAATGTGAGATGAATCAGACCGTGTGAATCGGATGTGCTCAGGTGATGGGACTAAATGCGGAGGGAGGATTCTCTTTGACAGATGGCTCTGCCCGACGCGAGACCAGGGGGAGGCAGAGAAGCATCGGTGACAATAGAGAACGCGGAACTCACTAAAGCAACCCCTTGCAGCGGCGTGATGACTGACAAGGAGCGAAAATGCGGGGCGGCGATTCCAGCAGAACTCAAGAACGCGGCTAGTTGAGCATGGGTCATGCAGCCGTGAGCCGGAGCGCCGCGGGGCGTGTCATTTTCCTGCCTGAAATGCGCTGGGCAGCATGGGCGCGACGCGGGCATGTCAGGCATGCCTGGCATCGCGGACGCGGCGCTTTGTCCCATGCAGCACTGAGGGGAGCAGAGAATTGGGCAGGCGAGCGCATAGAGCGACCCCAAACCAAAGGCGATCAGCAATACTAATGTAAGTCTCCGCCGCCAGACTATCTTGTCACGCCTCATGGGAACCCGCTCCAATTCCGAGAATAGGCTTACGACATCCACGATGTCAACGCAAGATAGTGGGTTGGTTTAGCCCCAGTGGTGGCGAGTTTACCGCGTCAATGGCGGTATCAAGCCACCACTCTATCCAATGGCCCACTACCAACGCAGGGTCAGCGCGAAGTGCCCCCTTATCAAATAAGTTTCTTCACGAGTCTATCACTTGCCGGCGTCAGGGAGACGCTTGAGGTCGGCATCCGTGCCCCAGCTTCCATCCTGAGTGCCAATGGAAACGTGCATCTGATCACCGGCTACTTTCCCCTTCACCACCAGCGTGACGGGCTGGCCCTGCCATTCCGAAGCAACCGTGAAAGAAATATTCTCCCCGTCCAGTTTGCCGTCGCTGATGGGTTGCTGTTTCCCGTTCGTGCCGAGCATCGTTCCGGTCACGGAATTGCCTTCGGATTTAAGCGCAAATACAAACTGCCGGCCGTTGTCCCCAGTGGCGCTTTTCCAAGTTCCTGACACATCAGCGCCAAAAAGAGCCGTGGCCAGTGAGGCGAACACGGCGAGCAAAAGGGCGTAACGCGCGATACGCATGGCATCCTCCTTATAATTCGGTATGGAGTCTCATACAACAGCAGATTACAATTAGACTGGCAGCAATATAGATCAAATTCAATCGCTCGAGGAGTATTCATGGCCGCAAAACGCATTGGCATTCTTACCGGGGGAGGGGACGTTCCCGGACTCAATTCTGTTATTAAATCGGTCGTATACCGGGGCGGCGCCAACCGTTACGAAGTGATCGGAATACGGCGGGGATGGGAGGGGCTGACGCATGTGAACCTGGAAGACCCGGCCAGCCGCGCGCGCTACATTCTCCCGCTGAACCGCGAGAACACGCGCACCATTGACCGCACCGGCGGCACCTATCTTCATACCTCGCGCACCAACCCAGCGAAGATGAAGAAGCTGCCGCCGGTGTGCGCAGGCGGGAACTTTCCAAAATTGGAATCGACCAAAGGCGGCGTCACTTCGACGGTTTATGACATCACTTCCCAGGTGCTGAAAAACATCGCCGCGCTCAATCTCGACCACCTGATTGCCATCGGCGGCGACGATACCCTCAGCTACGCCGCCCGCCTCGACAAGGAAGGTATAAAGGTAATTGCTATTCCCAAGACGATGGACAACGACGTGCAAAACACCGAATACTGCATCGGGTTTTCCACCGCCATCACGCGCGCTATGGAAGCGATTGACCGCCAGCGCACCACTGTCGGGTCGCACGAGCGCATCGGCATTTTCCGCGTCTTCGGGCGCGACGCGGGTTATACGGCGCTCTACACTGCATACGTCACATCCGTCCGGTGCTGCATCCCGGAGTATAAGTTCGATCTGAAAAAGCTCATCGGCCTTCTGATGGCCGATAAGAAGGCCAATCCGAGTAATTACGCGCTGGTGATCCTCTCCGAAGGGGCCGAATGGCAGGGCTATCAGGTGCGCGAGTACGGCGAGGCGGATGCTTTTGGCCACCGCCACAAGGCGAACGTGGGCGAGGACTTGAGCGATGAGGTGAAGAAGGCCACAGGCGAAGAAACGATTGTCAGCGACCTCACCTACGACCTGCGCAGCGGCAGTCCCGATTTCGTGGATAAGCTGGTGGCTACCACCTTTGCCAACATGGCGGTCGACTGCATGGAAAAAGGCGAGCACGGTTTGATGATGGCTATCTCTCACGGCGCTTACGCCACCGTTCCGATTCCCGATCCGAAGCAAGGTCCGCGCAAAGTGGACCTTGAGACCATGTACAACACTGAGCGTTACCGTCCCATTTACGCGAACAAACTGAGTGTGCCCATTTTCCTTACGCGGGCGTGAAATAATCAGGGGCGAGAGGCGAGGGACAAGGGGCAAGCTGAAGAGCAAGTCCCTCCGCGCGGAACTCCTGCTGTCCCTCGTCTGTCATCCCTTGACCCTCTCCCCTTAATCTTTCTTACTCGTAGCGCAGGGCCACGATAGGATCGAGGCGCGACGCTTTGGTGGCGGGCCAAATTCCGAAGAAAAGCCCGATGCCGACGGAGACAATAAAGGCCACAATCACTGCCCAGATGGGAACGCTCGAGGGAAATGTCGGGAAAACTACAGTGATCAGGAAACTGATCAAATATCCCAAGATGATACCGATAATTCCCCCCAGGCCGGTCAGGGTCATGGCCTCAAAGAGGAATTGCCAGTTGATGTCGCTGCGGCGGGCTCCTATCGCCTTGCGCACGCCGATTTCGCGCGTGCGCTCCGTCACCGAAACCAGCATAATGTTCATCACGCCAATCCCGCCCACCAGCAAACCGACGGAAGCAACGGCGATCATGGCGATGGCTGTAGTGCCGATGATGGAATTAAACTGCTGGATGAAAGAATCCGCCGTGCCCATGCCAAAACTATCCGGCTGGCGCGGCTTATCGCGGCGCAGGCGGCGCAGCACGCCCGTAATCTCATCCATCGCGGCATCGCGGCGGCCAGGCAGCGCCTTGGCGATAATGAAGTTTTCCCGCACGCCGGGATAGATTTCACTGTAGGTGTCGTAAGGCAAAAAAATGAGTTTATTGTTGCCTGTGTCGATGAAAAATTCCTTGCGTTTGGCGAGCGTGCCCACCACCTGAAAGCTATTTCCGTCAACGAGGACGTTCTTGCCCACGGGGTCCTCGTTAGGGAAAAGCTCGGTCACTACATCTGCCCCGATCACCACCACTTTCCTGCGGTGAAGCTCATCTGCGTCAGTAAAAAGACGGCCATTGACGAGGTCCCAGTTGCCCACGGCAAAATCGTTAGGAGTAGCGCCCACCATGTTCCCGTCGAGCATTTGCTTCCCGCGATATTTGACGACGGGCGGGGCTTGCCCCCAATTGACGTGTTCCACAGCCACGTCCTCGACTGACGGGCACTCGGCTTTGAGGTCCATCGCCTCGTCGTAGGTGAGCGGCTTGCGCAGGCGCATTTCGCGCGAAATGTGGAAATTAATGCCTGGCTGCCACTTGAAAATGTAGATATTCTGCGTGCCGAACTGCCTCGCCATGTCGGCCATATTGGTTACCATGCCGGCGAAAATCGAGGCGACCAGAATCACGGTGGTGGTGCCGATGAGAACGCCCAGGATGGTAAGGAATGACCGGAACTTATGCACGCGCAACGTATCGAGCGCGAGCAATAGGTTCTCGCGGATGTGCGTGCTGTAGTCCCTCATGCAAGTTCTCCTAAAAGTCAGGTCCTTATTTTATGAATATTAAGCTTACTCCGGTGCCAAGTTCCTCGGGACGATTCCCCTCACCCGCCCTCCTTCGTCGGGCACCCTCTCCCGGCGGGAGAGGGTGGCGAGCGGAGCGAGCCGGGTGAGGGGCGTTGCCGGTGGTTTCCCGACCAGAGTGCGTCGCGGTATTTCTGCCGGAGCAAGCTTGATGATCATGTCTTATTTTATTCGCACAAGCTGTAGCGGCGGCCTCTGGCCGCCGGCTTTTACTAATTAAAGACCGGCGGCCCCTTAGAAGCTTTGCCCGCCGCTACAACCAACGTAAAAGAGCGCTTCTGACACGCTTTTTGCATTCGAAGCGGAGAGGTCATTGATTCCAGGCGGCTTATTCGCTTCGTATGAGAAAATCCCGATATCTCACTTTTATTCATGATGTTGTACCGCTTTTTCAGGCTATTTTCAGTCCGGTTCGCGCCGGTTCGTAATTTTAATGTTTCTATGTTTTCAATAAGTTACAACAACATTAGAAAAACAAAAACAATCCTTTTTCATGTTTTTATTTTTCCCGTTTTTGGAGCCGAAATGGAGATTATCAGCTAATTGCATTATAAGCATCGTATTACACCGTTATATCTATTTCAGAAAAATCGCGTTTCGCTGGAAACTGCTAATTCTCCTGCCGCAACGCTTCAATGGGGTCGAGTCGCGAGGCCTTATAGGCCGGGTAAATTCCGAATACCAGCCCTACCGCTGTCGAGAGCACCAGCCCGATCACTACGGCTGCAACCGGCATGTGCGCGGGCATGACCAGCGCGGCGACCAGCAAGACGAGCAGGTAAGCAAAGATCACCCCGACAACGCCTCCCGCCCCCGCCATCACCGCTGATTCGATGCAGAACTGCAGCACCAGGTCGCTGCGCTTGGCGCCTAGCGATTTGCGAATGCCAATCTCGTGGTAGCGTTCGGTGACGCTGGCCAGCATGATATTCATAATTACGATGCCGCCAATCACCATGAACACGGCCACCACGCCGATGGTTGCTGCGAAAATAGAGGCTGTCAGGCTCTGCCAGGCTGACATCAGAGCTTCGGAAGAATTGATAGCGAACGTGTCCGTATGGCTGTAGGGAATATGCCGTTTCAGGCGCACGAGTTCATTGGTTTCATCCTCGAGCTGGGGCATCTGCTCGGAGGTCCATGCCTGGATGAAAACATTGAGTTCGGGCCTCACCTGAAAAATCTTCATGTAGGTATTCAGCGGAATTTGCGCAAAATTGTCCTCGCTTTGGCCGAACGTCGAGCCGATTTTCTTGGCCACTCCAATGACCTGAAAAGGAATTCCGCGAATGATAATTTCCTTGCCGAGCGGGTCCACGTTGGGAAAAAACTTCTCCAGAAGATCATTGCCGATGAAACAGACGAGCGAGCGGTGTTGCATGTCGGAATCGGTGATGTAGCGGCCATAGGCGACTTCTGTCTGCCCGATGCCGATCAGACTGGGGGTGACGCCGCTCAGCACGACCTGCTCGATATCCTGGCGCTGATATTTTACGTCCGGGCCTGGCTGAAGGTTGGCCGACGCGCCGATATGCTCGTAGTTTTGCAAAGTGTCGCGCAGGAACTCGTATTCATCGAGGCGGATGGGCCGGTTGACCAGCCGGGCCTTGAGAAATTCCTGATAACCCGACGCCCACTTATATTCGGAGACGATAAAAGTGTTTGTGCCCAGGTTGGCGACGTGGGTGGCAATGTAGAGATTCAAGCCGCTCACCACCGACATTACCACGATCAGCGTGGTGGTGGAGATGACTATGCCGAGTAGCGTCAAGAACGAGCGCAGCTTGTGGGCGCGAAGCTCGCTCAGGGCAATGCCGGTAGCCTCGCGCAAGGTGAACCAGAAGCTCGCGCTATGCGCTTTTTCGCGCGCCTGTGGGAAAGGGAGAGATTGGGTTCGAGTAGCCATGAATATTATTTATTGTAGCGGCGGCCTCTGGCCGCCGGCTTTTAAGATCTAAAAGGTGGTAGTGGTAGCCACGGCACGATGTTCGTGCCGTGGGATATTGGTCTGGCAAAAGAAAAGCCCACGGCACAAACATCGTGCCGTGGCTACCCACTAAAAACCGGCGGCCAGAGGCCGCCGCTACAGCGCCACGTAGCGCAGGCATCTTGCCGCCGGGACGGCGGCGCTACTTTTCCATCTCCTCACCGGACGCGCTCGTCGCGGGCGATTTTGCCGTCGCGGATATGAATCACGCGGGCGGCTCGGGCGGCAATATCACCTTCGTGAGTTACCAGGATAATCGTATTGCCGGAAGCGTGCAGGCGGTCGAGCAAGGCCATGATCTCGACGCCGGTGGCGCTATCCAGGTTGCCGGTGGGCTCGTCAGCCAGCAGGAGCGAGGGATTATTAACCAGCGCCCGCGCGATGGCCACGCGCTGCCGCTGACCGCCGGAAAGCTCATTGGGCTTGTGGCTCATGCGCGGGCCGAGTTCCACGCTTTCGAGCGCCTTGCGGGCGCGCGCCAGGCGCTCCTCGGCGGGCGTGCCGTTGTAGATCAACGGCAGTTCCACATTATGCAGGGCGGTCGAACGGCCCAGCAGGTTGAACGTCTGAAAGACAAAACCGATTTCCTTATTGCGAATATAGGCCAGTTCATCGTCGGAAAGCAGGCTTACCAGGCGGCCATTCAGCCAGTATTCGCCGCGCGTCGGAGTATCCAGACAGCCGATCAGGTTCATCAAGGTGGACTTGCCCGAGCCTGATGGACCCATAATGGCGACGTAGTCGCCCCGCGTGATCTCGAATGAAACACCCGACAGCGCGTGCACCTGGTTATCACCCATTTCGTAGGTTTTCCAGAGGTCAAGCGTGCGGATGAGAACCTCATCCGGCGGCGCGCTGGCGATTGGCGATGCAGAAGTGGTTAGCTCTAGTCCCATTCAGTAAACTCCAAAAAACAATGACGAGTAGCCACGGCACGATGTTTGTGCCGTGGGTATTGCGGTTCTATACGTGACGCCATAAGTCGGCGGCGCCTGATTCTGTAGCGGCGGCCTCTGGCCGCCGGTCTTTACTATTAAAATCCGGCGGCCAGAGGCCGCCGCTACAGCCAATGACAGTCGCCGACGGCGCTCTGTATAGAACAAAGGCCCACGGCACAAACATCGTGCCGTGGCTACCGGTTTTACGAGCCGCCGGCAGACGCCGCATTCGGATTAACCGGGGCGGTGTTATCAATCTTTACTTTCGTCCCGTTTTTGAGCGTTCTCAGCACGGCGTAGCTTCCGGAAACAATCTCGTCGCCTTGCTTCAGTCCATTCAGCACTTCGACGTTCATGGCGCCCATGATGCCAGTCTTTACGGGCACAAAAACCGCGCGCGCATTACGAATCACGAAGACGCCTTGCTCGTCGTCCGCATCGGAATTCATGCCGGGCGGCCCATCCGCGGCGCTAGCGGCAGGCTGTGTTTCCGCGGCCAGCACCTGTCCTTTTTGACCCTTTCCGCCCTTCTGATTCATCTCGAGCTCTTTCTTCGAGCGCACGGTGACGGCCTGAATAGGGATGCTCAGCGCGTCCTTGCGCACCGACGTAATGATCCTTGCGGTTGCCGAGAGGCCGGGGCGAAGGACATTCGGAGGTTTCTCCAGTCGCACGACTACCTTGAATTGCTTGGCCTCTTCAGTCGTGCTGGTGCTCTGGTCCTGGCCAGTGGTTGTTAAGCCAGTGGTGCTGCTCAGCGCGCTCTGGCCGATTTCGGTGACTACGCCCTTAAAAGTCTGGTCGGGGAGCGCGTCAACCTGGAGATAGGCAGGCTGTCCCAGCTTGATATTAGCAATGTCAGTTTCGTCCACCATGATGTTAGCGTCAACAATGGACATATCGGAAACCTGAAAGAGCAAGCTCCCCGCCGTGTTTTGAACGCCCGGCACCACGTTTTCGCCCACGTGAACAGGCAGGTCGGTCACAATGCCGGTGTAGGGGGAATTATAAATAGTCTGGTTGCGAACATCGGTGGCGTGCATAAGCTGAGCGCGGCTTTGGGCCACCTGGGCGCTTGCCATGTCGCGCGTGTTCTTTGCCTGCTGATACTGGGCCTGCGATTGTGTCAGCTTGGCCTGGGCCGATTGCAGCGTGGCCTGGGCCACTTGGAGGGCGCTATAGCGCGTGTCAAAATCCTGCTTGGCAAGCAGGCCTGCCTTGAGCAGCTCGAGGCCGCGATTGTAGGCTTGCTGATCCTGCGCTAGCGTCGCTTTATCCTGGGCTATATCTGCCTGGGAAGACTTGATGGCGGCGGCATATGACTCTACCGAAGCCTCGTCGGAGGCAAGCGTAGCCTCAGCCGCCTTCACCGCCGCCGACTGCGCGTCCATGTCCGCCTGTTCCTGCGTATCCTGGGTGCGCAGGAGCAATTGCCCTTTTGTCACCCGGTTGCCTTCGTCAACGTAAATATCGGTGATCTTCCCGATGGAATTGGCGTTGACGTTGGCATAGTTTTCAGGCTCGATCTGGCCTGAAGCGGTTACGACGGCGGTCAGCGTCTGGCGAGCCACTTTCGAGGTCTGAACGGTGACTTGGCCGCGCTTGCTCCAGACAATGCCACCGATTGTCAGGCAAAGCAGAATTACAATACCGACCACAAACAACAGAGTTTTCTTCCACGGCTTCATTCTGTCTCCTTACCAAAACAGGCGAATAATGGGGAAAAAGGTTTCAGGTTCAAAGGGTTGTTTTCCTGACATCTCGCGCATTGATCTGAATAGCCCGCAAGCCCTGCAGTTTGGCAAATTCGATCCTTGCAGGATTTTTGGGGCAATCCGGAAACCTATTCTCGTCCCTAACACCCTCATATACGATCAGAAGATTCAAAAAGTTTCTGTAAGCTAATGGGATTCCTTACTGGTAGGTTTCCGGCCCGCTCCTCCTCAGGGTGTCCTGACCCTCCTGCGCCTTTGACAATGAGCTTAAACTCCCAATCTTGCTATTTTACTCCATTTTGACGCGATCACAATAGTTTGTACCCATCGGTTATTTATTGAGGATTACATATTATAGTGACGCTACGCGAGGTAGCGCCGCCGTCCCGGCGGCAGATGCTGGGGCGCTTCAACCCAAGCACAATGCGGGTAATATCCTTGTGTAACAGCCGGCAAAGCCTGTCCTGAGCGCAGCGAAGGGATGCCGGTGTTACGACACTTCTGATTGCCATTCCTGTAACGGCCACCACTGCAAGAAAAGTCCTCCCTAATGGCCATTCCGCTTGCCTTTGGCGGGCGGCAAAGAGTATGCTTCGCAAGTTTGGCGATGTGGCAAGCAGTGAGATTCCGCCCCAACCTGGTTATGTCGGCGCCAGCGAGGGGCGGCTCCGCAATGGAGGTTTATGCCCGAGCAACGCTGGCTTCGCGTAATTCCCGTGGCTTTCATCATGTATACGATCGCGTTTATCGATCGTACCAATATTTCGCTCTCGCTCCATCCGATGAGCATGGACTTGCACATGACTCCGGCCCAAGCGGGCAGCGCGGCGGGAGTGTTCTTCTGGGGTTATCTGCTGTTGCAAATACCGGGCGGATACCTGGCAGAACACTGGAGCGCCAAGCGCGTGGTGAGCATCCTGCTAGCGGCGTGGGGCATCGTCGCCGTGGCCACGGCGTTCGTCCACACGGGACAGGGTTTCTGGTGGATGCGTCTGCTGCTGGGCGTGGCAGAGGGAGGCGTCTGGCCGGCCGTCCTGGTGTTGCTCGCCCACTGGTTTCCCAGCCGCGAGCGCGCCCGCGCCAATGCTTATTGGATGCTCTGCCTGCCGCTTGCCGTGGTGCTCTCGTCGCCGCTCTCCGGGTGGATCCTGGGGCGATGGAACTGGCGCGTTCTGCTGGCCGTCGAGGGCTTGTTTCCCCTCATCTGGCTGCTGATCTGGCTAGCTTTGATTAAGGATCAGCCGAGCCAAGCTAAGTGGATCAGCCGGGAAGAGCGCGACTTCCTGGAGACCACGCTGGCGGCGGAAAAGGCCGCGCGTGCGCCTGTGAAATCTTCGCAGAGCCGGTCAAACTGGCAACTGGTGACGCTGATGGTCGTCATCTATTTTCTGGTGAATTTCGGGAACTACGGGTATCTTTTCTGGCTGCCGAGCGCCATCGAGCACGCGCATAAAGTGAGCAACCTTCGGGAGGGCTTTTTATTCGCCCTTCCGTATGCGATTACCGCCGTGGGCATGGTGCTGATTTCCAGGCACTCGGACAAGAGGCGTGAGCGTCGCGGCCATGTGGCATGGCCTCTGGTCGGCGGGGGAATTTTCATGCTGGCCAGCGTCTTCACCAGCGGCAGCGCGCCGCTGCTCTCCTTCCTGCTGATTGTCGTTGTGGGCGCGGGAACTTATGGGATGCTGGCGCCGTTCTGGGCCGTCCCCACCGAAAATCTACCTGAAGGCGTTGCCGGTCCCTCGATGGGGGTTATCAATGCGCTCGGCAACCTGGGCGGATTTTTCGGGCCGCTCGTCGTCGGCTATCTCCGGCAGCGCACCGGAGCATTTGTAGACTCATTTGCGATTCTCGGCATCGGATGGCTCGTCGCCGCCGCGTTGGCGCTGTTTTTCCTTCCACGCCGCAAGCCGTTTTCCGCAGCTTGAAAAGCAAGGGCAATAGAGTAGCGGCGGTCCCGTCCCTTACAGCCTTCGTCCGCCGGTCGTTATTAAAATCCGGCGGCCAGAGGCCGCCGCTACAGCTTACCCCCATCTTTAATGCACCATCTCAAGCTTATAGCCGCTAGCGGAAAGCGCCGCGACAAGCTCATTGACTTGGCTGGGGTTGCGGGTTTCAAAAGTAACGTCAATAACGGTTTCGCTTAAATTGACGCTGTAAAATGAGCGGTCGAAGAGAATTTCAACAATATTGGCGCGGTGTTCGGCAATAATGCGGGTGAGTTCGTGCAGAGCGCCGGGCCGGTCGAGCATGTGTATCCGCAGACGCACCATGCGCCCGTCTTTTACCAAGCCTCGTTCAATGATGCGCGCGAGCAAAGTGACGTCAATATTGCCCCCGCTCAGCAGGACGGCAGTGCGCTCGCCCTTCAAGCCGGTTTTGCGCTGAAGCAGCGCAGCCAGCGCCGTGGCGCCCGCGCCCTCCGCCAGCGTCTTTTCCCGCTCCAGAAGCACCAGGATGGCGCTGGCGATGTCTTCCTCTTCGACGGCGACGAGATCATCTACGTAATGCTCGACCAGGGGAAACGTCATCTCGCCCCCGCGCCGCACCGCAATGCCGTCAGCAACCGTAATGGCAGGATCGATAGTCATAGGCCCGCGGTTAGCGCGCGCGACCAGCATCGAAGGCAGCCGGGCGGTTTGCACGCCGATCACGCGGATGCCCGGCATCTTCTCTTTGACCGCGCACGCGATTCCACCAATCAAGCCGCCTCCGCCCACGGGCACTACAACCGCTTCGAGGCCGGGAACCTGCTCAAGCAGCTCAAGCCCGATCGTCCCCTGGCCGGCGATCACGGCTGGATCGTCAAACGGATGCACAAAGGTATAGCCTTCATCGCCGCACAGCCGCAGGGCGTGCGCGTAAGCCTCGTCGTAATTATCTCCGTGAAGGATAACTTCCCCGCCAAAGTTTATGGTGGCCGTTACTTTGACCAAAGGTGTCGGCTGCGGCATGACAATGCGCGCCCGAATGCCCAGGCGGGAAGCGTGGTAGGCCACGCCCTGCGCATGATTTCCCGCGCTTGCCGTGATGACGCCGCGCTCTGCTTCCTGCCTGTCGAGCGCAAGGAGTTTATTCAGGGCCCCGCGCTCTTTGAACGCTCCGGTCATTTGCAGGTTTTCGAGCTTCAGATAGATTTCCTGACCTGTAAGCTGAGAGAGGCTGCGCGAGTGCGGGCAGGGGGAAAGGAAGATCGAACTGGCCAGATGATTGCGAGCCGTTTCAATATCTGCCAGCGTGATGCACGGGGTCGAAGAGGATGTAAGTTTCATCGTTTGCCCTGCGGATTAATTTACCATATTCCGAATTGTGGTTAAGACGCGCCTTGCCGGTGCGCTGGGACTTGAGGGGAGATTACGCTTACAATGCCTTCTAAACGCGGCGCCTGATTTTGTAGCGGCGGCCAAAGCCTATAAGTGGCCGCCGGTCTTTTACTATTAAAAACCGGCGGCAGAGGCCGCCGCTACAGATGTGTTTATTGAGCTGCGGGCGCTGCCGCCGCAGGCGGCTGCGTGCTGGCAGCGGGGTTGCTGAAGTCGGGTGTGTAAAAGCCGGTGAGGTCCGCGTGTCCGTCGAGCGTGTCTGCTTCCTGGCCCTGAACCAGAAATTTGACGCGGCGCACGCCGGGAATATTGGCCGCCAGCGAATCCACTACGGACCGCAAAGCCAGCGTCTCGCTTTCAATGCCCTCTGGAAAATCCCGTGTAACATCCGTCGAAAAGTCGAGGTAGGCTGTGCCATCGCCAGCAAGGAAAACGGCGCGCAACGCGGTCGAGGGCGGAAGGGGTTGCACGTGATTTTGTTGCGATCCGGCCACTAGCGCCAGAACAATCTGGCGGATGCGGTCTTCGTCGGTCGCGGCCAGGGCAATGTTGCGCGTTTCCTGGACGAGCGTCGCGGTGTCGTAATCGGGAAAATAGAGCGTAATGGTCTGCTGAGTCGTAGGCCCTGTCTGCAAAGCCTGCTGCTGGAGCTGGGTGCTCATCTCTGCTTCCGGGCGCGCGACGGTCTCGCGGGACGTCCGCCGCATGAGCGACCGGAGGTAGAATCCGCTCACAATCAGCAGGGGGATCACAATCAGCGCGACAATCAGCGTGCGGCGGGTCATTGCGCTGCGCCTCCGCTGGCAAATGCCTCTAGCGCCTCTGCAACCGCCGCCGCCACTTGCTGCTCAAAGGGGAACTGCGCCAGAACGCCCGCGTTATAAGAGGGCGTCAACGTGCCCATCTCGACGGCCACAGCGGGCGCCGCGATGCTGCGAAGCTGCCGCACTGGGGCGGACATCGGCGGAGGCACCAGCACGCCTCGAATGGCCGCAAGCCGTTGCGCCAAGTCCGTCGCAAGCTGCTGGCTGCGCGCCGTGCTCGCCTGCTGCGCCTGATCCCACCGCACAAACTGTGAAGGCGGGGGTGGGGTGCTGGAGGCGGGAATAAACGGTGACGATGGTTGATAGGTGTACATCCGGATTATTGGCGCGCGATCCCCTAGCTGACCGGCATGGAAGGTGACAAACGCCATCGGGTGCGATGTGTTCGCCACGGTTGTCCGCTGTTCAATGGTGGGGTCGCTGTCACCGCTGCGCGTAAGCACCACCCGGTATTTGTGCGTGGATTCGAGCGCGGCCGCCACTTGCTGAACCAAGGCGGAGTCGAGGTTTTTTTCGAGCACGCCATCGCGGCTGCGCGCTCCCTCATCCGTTCCGCCGTGGCCTGCATCGAGCACGATCACGGGCAGGGGAGGCGCGGCCGCGGCAGGCTGTCCAGTTGTCCCTGCGGCCCCATTGGCCTGATTGGCCGGATTAGCCTGAGTCTCTTGATTCGCTGCGCCCGCAGGCGGCGCGCCGTTCGCAGCGTTTGAACCGGCGGGTCGCCCCGGGTTGGCCTCGGAGGGCAGGGAAGCTCCCGGCGGGAGCTCAAAATCCGCCACCAATTCTTGTTGGTTGCTGGTCAGCACAGGATAAAAATTCAGCCCGGTCATAGCCGCGGTGATGATGAGCTTCGGGCGGCCATCCTGGTCGTCAAACCGCAGTTCTTTAATGTAAGGATTAACAATACGCAGGTCAGACTCCAGAGGCTCAATGGGCGCGCCGCCGAGGTAGATAATCCACTTGCCATTGCTTGAGGCGGAGGCCGCCGTCACTTTCCCGCTGAACTGGATCACCAACCGCGCCCCCGCCGGGCGGCCAAGCACCCGCACCGTGTAGGTGATAGGATGCACGCCTCCCACGAAGGCGCGCGTCGTCCCCTGCTGATAGACAATAGGCTCGCTGCCTAGCCGACTCATCACCCCGGAAAGGAAGCTGACCGGGGCCATCCATTGGCCGTTCGACTTCACGACCGGGTCGGGCAGCGTCACGGTGGTGTTGCTGTTGATCTGAACATCGTTTTTGTTGGAATGGAACTGCAGCAGGTCCGCTCCCAGCCAGACCTTAAGCGAATTGCGTTTTTCCTGCATTCCGGAGAGCGGGCCGCGCAAGCTCAGCACCGGAATCAGCGGCAGATAAGGCGTAGCCCCCACCATCACAATGGGGATGAGCTTTCGCTGGTTGGGGAGATAGAAAACAAAATTCTCCCCGCGCGCCGGCCTTCCCGGCCAGAGCACGAAGAGAGCGCCGAAAACGGCCGCCAGAAAAAAAATGAGCCGCCGTAAAAGACGGCGCCGACGAGGAGTGGGCAAAGGGTTATCGGTCCTTATCGCTGCTGTGTCCTTTTTGATTATACGTAAATCGTAAAGAGTTAGGAACAGACGGCTGAGGGACAAGAGTCAAGGGGCGAGAGCCGTGAGGCAAATTATTGAGGATTACAAATTATAGTGACAATTTTTCTGTAGCGGCGCTCTCTGAGCGCCGAAAAACCGGCGGCCAGAGGCCGCCGCTACAATACTTGTTGTCACTATAATTTATAATCCTCAATAGGCGCCCCGCCCTTGCTTGTCTCCCGGCTCTTGCCTCTTAGCTTTATCCCTTCCGGGGTTGCCCTTTCCAGGTGAAGTCGAATAAAATCGCCGTTCGCCCCAACATTGACGCAAAGGATGGTGCAGCATGGCCGAATGGACTGAACCTCTGAAGATACGCCCCGCGCGCGCGGACGACGCTAAGGAGATTGCGCGCATCTATAATCAGGGCGTGCAGGACCGCGTGGCGACGTTTGAAAACGCCTACGTTTCGCCCGAAGAACGGTATTTGTGGCTGGTGGCGCGGCCCGAAAAATATCCCGTGTTGGTGGCGGAAGTGAAGCATACGCTAATGGGCTGGGCCTCGCTTGCCCCCTATAGCCCGCGCGCCTGCTACGGCGGCATCGCCGAGCTTTCCATCTATATCGATCGCAGCCTGCGCGGCCACGGCGTGGGTCAGGAACTGATGAAGGGGATGCAAGATACGGCCCGCGAGAAGGGATATTATAAGTTGGTTGGCCGCATCGTGGAAGCGAATCAGCCTGGCCGCAAGCTATGCGAAGTGACCGGCTGGCGCGAGGTTGGCGTCCACAAAAAGCACGCCAAACTCGTAAATGACTGGCATGACTTGGTGCTGGTGGAATACCTTATAGCTGAAAATCAGAAGTGACAGGCCAGCCGGGGAAGGGCGGGATCAGACCTTTCTATGAGCAGGGGCGAGGGAATAGAAATAATGGCGGCCGGAGATATTTATGCCTGCGCCTGGGGGAATAGCTGCAAAAAAGGCGTCTCTTTTATCTCGTTTGTCTCAAAAATCTCAGCATGGCGTGCTAGGCTCAATCTGTAGCGGCGGCCTCTGGCCGCCGGGTTTTAATAGTAAAAACCGGCGGCCAGAGGCCGCCGCTACAGAGCGGTTCCAGAGATTAGAAAATGGCCGGAGGGAATGATAGAAACACAAACAAAAAATCACGGTATGATTATCAAGCTTGGTCCGGCAGAGATGGGCGGGCGTGGGCTGATCAGGTAGTTCTCGTCGGGATCCCTCACCCGGCTCGCTACGCTCGCCACCCTCTCCCGCCGGGAGAGGGCCAAAGTCAGTAACATACGGCAGCCCTCTCCCCAATGGGAGAGGGTGCCCGACGTAGGAGGGCGGGTGAGGGGAACGGCGCCGGAGCAAGCTTGATGATCATAAACCATGAATCAACGGCTCAATGTTCCAAGGGCGCGATCCCCTCACTTTGAGACTCCACGCTCCGAGGCGCGCACAAACTCCAGCAAGGCGCGCGCGTGAGGAGACTTGAATCCCTGCGCATCCATCGCCTCGAGCGCCTGGGTGGTGTTGAGCTTGGAGCGGCAAAGCAGGCGGAATGCCTTGTCCAGCTCGGCGATGTCTTCGGGAGTGAGTCCACGGCGGTCGAGGCCGATGCGGTTTGCG
>DASZAE010000127.1:0-8913 GCA_035945515.1 Terriglobia bacterium | reverse complement strand
TCCGCTTCGGCTACCATGAGTTCCCCTTTACCCAGGCGCGCGCTCGATCCGAACACGTCAAGCCGGCCGCCAATCACGGCGGTGGGATCAAGCCCTGCGTCCGTAAGCATGACGGCGATCATGGACGTGACCGTCGTCTTGCCGTGCGAGCCCGCGATGGCGACGCTGAACTTCAGGCGCATCAACTCAGCCAGCATTTCGGCTCGCGGAATCACGGGGATTCCGAGCCGTCCGGCCTCAATCACCTCCGGATTTACCGCGGAAACAGCGGAAGAAATGACCATCACTTCGGCGCCCTGCGCGTTCGACGCCGCGTGGCCAATGAACACTTTCGCTCCAAGCCCCGCCAGACGGCGCGTGACCGGAGTCTCTTTTAGATCAGACCCGGAGACGATAAAGCCCTGGTTCAGCAAAAGCTCGGCGATGCCGCTCATGCCGATGCCGCCGATTCCTACAAAATGAATATTGCGAATTTTTCCAAGCATAAAGAATAGTGTTTAAGGTTTTCAGCAACCAGCCAAGCTTTCGATGAGATCCGCAATTCGCTGGGTGGCGTCCGGATGCGATAACGCGCGCGCCGCCTGATCCATCTGCGAGAGAATTTCCGGCGCGCACATCGCTTCGACTTCCTCGAAAAGCTTTTGAGGCGTCAGTTCCCGCTGATCGAGAATGCGCGACCCACCCGCTCGTTCAAGCGCGCGCGCGTTGGCCATCTGATGGTCATCCGCTGCGTGCGGAAAAGGTATCAAGAGAGACGCTTTACCCGCCGCGGCAAGCTCTGCCACGGTCGAGGCGCCCGAGCGCCCGATCACCAAATCAGCCTCTGCCAACGCGCGCGGAACGTCGTCAATAAACGCGCTGACCTCCGCGCTGACGCCGGCCTCTTGATAAGATTGGCTCACCCGCTCCAAATCTTGTTTGCCCGTCTGGTGCGCCAGCATATAGCGCCCATTTTGGCTTTTAAATAAACCGAGCGCCCCAATTACAGCCGTGTTGATGGCCACCGAACCCTGGCTGCCGCCCAAAACCAAAATGCGATAAGGCGGCGCATGACGTTTCGGGGCGATGGCATTAAAGGCGGCCCGCACCGGATGGCCCGTCACGCGCGCTTTCGCTCCATAAACGGGAGCCGCGTCACCGAATCCAAGCGCGGCGATGCGGATGAACGGCGCAAGCACGCGGTTGGTAAAGCCCGGCGCGGCGTTCGGTTCCAGCAGCAAAGTCGGTATTCTCCGCAACGCAGCCGCAAGCATCACCGGACCTCCAACGTATCCTCCAACTCCAACCACAATATGTGGCCGGAAGCGGCTGAGCAGATTCCACGTCTGCCAAAAACTCCGCGGCAATACCATGAAATTACGCAACTGACGCCAGCCGCGGATGCCTTTAAGCGCGGCGGCCGCAACGACGTGCAAAGGGAATCCGGCAGGTGGAATTAACCGCTTCTCGATTTCGCGGCCCGATCCCACAAATTCAATGCGACAAGAGCCTGCGGCGGCGCCGCGCCGCCCATTCCATCGCGCGCGAAGCTCTTCAGCTACGGCGAGCGCGGGGAAAATGTGGCCTCCTGTCCCGCCCGCCGCCATTAACACCCGCAAGCCCGCGTTCCGTTTGCCGCCAAGAGGCGAAATTCCTTGCTGTCCGGCGTTTGTCACGGCTTCATAACCTGCTGCTGACGCTGTTATGCTGCGATATATTGAGCAGAATTCCAGCGGCAACCAGGTTCATCAGCAGCGATGATCCTCCGTAGCTGACAAATGGCAGCGGGATCCCTTTCGTCGGCAGCAGCCCGATCACCACGCTCATGTTTACCAGCGCCTGCCCAACCAGGAGAACCGTCAGCCCAATGGCCAGCAATTTACCGAATCCATCCGGGGCGTAAGCCGCCGTCTTAAGCCCTCTCCATAGAATGACGGCGAAAACAACCAATACCAGCACGGCCCCGATAAAACCCCATTCCTCGCTGATCACCGCATAGATGAAATCCGTCTGAGGCTCAGGCAGGAAGAATAACTTTTGGTGGCCTTCGCCAAAACCCACTCCCAGGATGCCCCCCGATCCAACCGCGATGAGCGATTGCAGGATCTGGAAGCCCTTGCCGAGCGGGTCTCCTTCAGGATTCAGGAAAGCAATCAGCCGGTTGGTGCGATACGTCGCGTGCGTGATGGCCACATAGAGCAGCGGAACGGCAGCGACGGCAGCGCCCGCGAAATAGCGAAACTGGAGCCCTGCGGCAAAAAGCATGGCTGCCGCGATCATGACAATGGCGAGCGACGTTCCAAGGTCTGGCTCCTTCAGAATCAGCGCCACCATTGCGCCCATCACAATGCCCATGGGCGCGAGCGTATGACGGATGTCATTGATGGCGTCGCGCTGCCGGTCAAGAAAGTAAGCAAAGAAAATCAGCAGCAGCACCTTGGCCAACTCTGACGGTTGAAAGCTGAACGGGCCACTGTAAAACCAGCGGTGGGTGTCGTGGCGGACGGGCATCAGAAAGACCACCACGAGCAAACAGACTTCGAGAGCCAGCGCAGGAAAAATGAGCCGCGGATTGCGTAAACGGCGGTAGTCGAAGCTCATCAGCCTCCACATAATGACGAGGCCCAGCACGGCCCAAATCGCTTGCCGGATGACAAAATGGAAGCTTGATCCATATTGCTCGGTAGCCACCACCGCCGACGCGCTAAAGACCATTGCCAGCCCGAACACGACCAGGACAACAATCGCGCCCAGCAGGAAGAGATCGATTTGAAGCCTTCGCGCCATTCCGGGTTATACCCTCTCAGTTCGGTTTAATACGAATTTGATGTTAATCATGCGCTCGTTCAATGAGGTGACGTAGTTGAGGGCATCCTGCTCGCAGCGAAGGCCTTGCTTGTAAGGCGCGAGCAAAGCATATTCTTCGCTGTGCTCAGAATGATGCCGCTCAGCATGCTGTTAAGACTTCTCCGTGCGCTCCCTCTCAAAAAGGTTTGGCTGCGCGCCTGTTTCGGAGTCGCCGGCAGGAGCTTTGGGAATATCCCGGCTCGATCCGGCGGAACTATCACTTCCCACCGTACCGGCTGCCCCCGAAACTTCATACGGGAAGACCGGCATAACGTCCTCGATGGGAAGTGCGTCGACGGTGGCCACCGGTTCGGTGGCAATATCCGGGGCATTCTGTTCAATGCCGTTTTGTTCTGCCGGTAGCGTCTCTTCGCTTCCAACCTCATAAACGTAAAACGGCTCAGCGCGGACCGGCTCGGGAGGTTCTGGCGGTAAAGCGATGAGCGGTTTGTCCTCGTCTGCAAGTGCCGGCGGTAATGGAGAATCACCTTGGTCCGGCACATGATCTACGACCAGCGGCGTAATGGCTCTCGCCGTCTTCGGTTCCATTCTCTCTTCAGAGGTTGGACGAGCCGCCGCCGGCAAGGCAACCTCAACCAACGGTGTTTTAGCGAGATGCTCGACGGCTTCCTTGAAGGCGCGTCCGCGCTCCTCAAAATCGTGAAATTGATCGTAGCTTGAGCAAGCAGGGGATAGAAGGACCACATCCCCGGAAATTGCTCTTTGGAAGGCCATCTTGACCGCGGCCTTGAGGTCGCCGGCCGGATGCAGATCCGCGCCGGCAAGGTCCGCGGCAATCTTCTCGGCCGCGGCGCCAATCAGATAGACGGACTTCACGCGCTCCTGGATTAGCGGCGCCAGTGGGGTGTAGGGCGCGCCTTTATCCGTGCCGCCTAAAATCAGATGGACGCCGCGCTCGAATGTTGAGAGCGCCTTTGCCGCCGCATCCACGCTTGTGGCTTTGGAATCGTTATAAAATGCCACTCCCCGGACTGTGGCGACATATTCCAGCCGGTGCTCCACGCCGGCAAATTCACGCACGGCATTGCGAATCGCCTTAAAATCGGCGCCCAGCGTGCACGCCGCCGCCGAGGCGGCCATGGCGTTTTGCAGGTTAAACCTGCCGCGCAGCTTGACCTCGCGCTCTTCAAAGAGGGCGCGTTCAAGATGGCCCACCCGGTAAAGAATGCGGCCGCCCGAAAGAAGAACGCCTTCGGGAAGATCGTGTTCCATGCTGAAGAAAATTTTCTGGCTGGCGATGGCGGGCTCGAGGCTCATGACTACTGGATCATCGGCGTTTAAGATGGCGTAATCTTCCGGTTGTTGGTTGCGGAAAATCTGCGCTTTGGCGCTGACGTAGTTCTCAAACGTGCGATGCCGGTCGAGATGATTGGCCGTCAGATTCAGCAATACGGCAACGTGCGGGCGGAAATTCTGGATGGCCTCAAGCTGGAAGCTCGAAAGTTCTGTGACCACGATAGACTCGGGCGAGTAAAGATCCACCGCCGAAATGAGGGGCACGCCGATATTACCAGCCACGTAAGTTTGGAACTCAGAGCCTTCCAGCATTTTACCGAGGAGTGTTGTGGTGGTGGTTTTGCCGTTCGTGCCGGTGATCCCTACCAGCGTCCCTTGGAAAAACCAGCTCGCCGCTTCAATTTCGGGGACCACCTGAATCTTATGCTTTCGAGCCACATCAAGCTGTGGCATGTCCCATGGAACTCCGGGGCTGACCACAATCAGGTCTTGATTGAGGAACGTTTCCGGTCGATGGATGCCAAGTTCGAGGCCTATTTTCTGGGCGGCAAGCTCCTTTAACGCAGGCCCAAACGACGCCGGCGGGCGCTGATCGGTGATGGTCAGCACTGCGCCCTCCCGGCTAAGCCGGTGCGCCACGGCCCGCCCGGTCCTTGCCAGGCCCACCACCAGCACGCGCTTGTTGCGAAGCTCAATCATGAAGGTCCCGCTTGGGCGTGTGCCCGTTTTTCTGAAAGTAACGGTCGAGAATCTCTGAAATCATCTCCGAAAGCGAGCGCCGGTGCTGCCGCGCGAGGCGGCGAGCAGTTACGATCGTGTCGCGGTTAAGCGTGAGGCTTACCCGGGTCGGATTACGGAAAGATTTTGGCCTAGCCATAGGATAGATCACGAATCACAGTGACATTGGTTTTGCGCCCGTCATCTCCGTGAGGCCGGTGATCTCACGCCGCCGCGATTATTATTGTGTATTTTATGCACAGAAATAATTAGTGTCAAAGGATTTCTCCATAAACGCCTACCTTAACTTCAGAGTAGTCAGCGCGAAGAGCGCAAACACCAGGGCTGCTATCCAAAACCGGGCGATGATCTTTGATTCTTTCCATCCCACCAGCTCAAAATGGTGGTGGAGCGGAGACATGCGGAAGATCCTTTTATGCCTCAGCTTAAAGGATCCGACCTGCAAGATCACCGAAAGCGCCTCTACCACGAAAATGCCGCCGATAAACGGCAGTAGAAGTTCTTGCTTGATAATGACGGACACTGCGGCAATAGCCCCGCCGAGTGAAAGCGACCCCACATCGCCCATGAAAATCTCCGCGGGATAGGCGTTGTACCATAGGAAACCCAGACTGGCGCCTGCCATGGAGCTACAGAAGATCGTGAGTTCGCCGGACGTGGCCAAGTGTTCGAGATCGAGATAGGTGGCCCACTTCGCGTTGCCCACCACGTAGGTCAGAACCGTTAATGCCGAAGCGGCGACAATGACGCACCCGATGGCCAGCCCGTCCAGGCCGTCGGTCAGATTGACCGCGTTCGACGATCCCACCACCAGAAAGACGACTAGAGCGGCAAAGGGCAGGAAGGCCAGCGGATAGAACCAGTCATGCTTTAGAAACGCGTGAATAATAAAGTCAGGGTGGATGTTTTTGAAAAATGGAAAGGTCAGTTGGGTGGAATAAAGCCCTTTTCCGGAGAGAATTGCGAGCGCAATCGCGAGCAGCAACCCGATCAGAACTTGAAGCAGCAGCTTCGATCGGGCGCGCAGTCCCAGATTATGCCGCCGCCGAAGCTTGAGATAGTCATCCCAAAAGCCGATGGCGCCTAAGCACACGGTTACGCCAATGGCCAGCCACACGTAAATGTTGCTCAGGTCAGACCAGAGCAGCGTGGGTAAGACGATGCAAAGGGCAATCAGGACCCCTCCCATCGTGGGCGTGCCCGCCTTCGATTTGTGCGATTCGGGTCCCTCTTCGCGGATATACTGGCCCACTTGGAATTGTTTGAGCCGCCGGATCAGCCATGGACCGAGGATCAGTGAAAGCAGCAGGGCTGTCAGGCTGGCCGCGGCCGTCCGGAACGTGATGTACCGGAACAGATTAAGAACATGAAGCTGGCTATGGAACTTGAGATTAAGGTAATAAAACATGGAATTTGCGCGCGATTTGGTTCAGTCCCGCCACTCCGGCTTGCCGGGGACGCCTTCGAGAATGCCGATGACCTCCTCCAGCTTGACTCCGCGCGAGCCTTTCACCAGCACCACATCCCCGGAACGCACGATGGAAAGGCAATAGCGGGCGGCGTCGCGCGCGGACGGAAAAAACCTCATCTGGTCCGGGGGAAGGCCCGCCTCTCGAGCGCCTTCCAGAAAATAATTAGCGTCTCCTTGGACGGCAACCAGATAGTTAATGCCTGCCCGCGCGCATTCGCGGCCGATATGCCGGTGCCATTCGGCTGAAGACGGCCCAAGCTCGAGCATCTCGCCTGCCACGATAATCTTTTGTCCGGCAACCGGCCACGAGGAAAGCGTTTCGATCATGCGCTCCATCGCCAGCGGGTTCGAGTTATACGAATCGTTAATCACCGTAATATTTCCCTGCAGATGTAAAATCTCCATGCGCTTGCCGGGCAACCGGAATGTTCGCAGCGCGGTTCGCATTTCACCCGGAGCAATTCCAAACAGATTGCCGCACGCGATGGCGGCAAGAGCGTTTTCAACGTTGTGACGCCCAGCGAGAGGTATCGAAAACCAGCCAAGATGGTCCGGCCCTTGCACCTCAAAATCCGTTTCAAAGTGCTCCCCATCCGGAGTGCTCGACGGGCGCGCGCGAAGCGCGCGATAATCCGCCCCCTCGCTGAAGCCAAAAGTCGCTACTTGCCCGCGGAAACCTTCGCGGAATCTTCGCACGCGGTCGTCGTCTTGATTTAGAACCGCAACCTCCGGCGGCTGCAAATGGTCGATCAGCTCCCGCTTGGCCAGGGCAATAGAGTCAATTGAATCGAAAAATTCAAGATGGACCGGCGCCACGTTGGTCACGACGCCAGTTTGTGGCGCGGCAATCGACGCCAGCGACGCGATTTCCCCGGCCGCCGACATCCCCATTTCCACTACCGCCACTTCGGTCTCGGGCGTAAGGCGCAGGAGCGTCAGCGGCACGCCGAGGTGATTATTCAGGTTGCCTTCCGACTTCAGTACGCGAAACCTTGTCTCAAGCACCGCGGCCAGCATTTCTTTGGTGGTTGTCTTTCCGGTGCTTCCGGTGATGCCGATCAAACGTCCAGTCCATCTCTGCCGCACAGCGCGCGCAAGCTGCTGCAGAGCTTGAGCGGGGTCGCCGACGTGAATCAACGCAGACGAATTCTCAGCTTTGACCGCTTCATAACCTTGCTGCACCACCGCAGCGATTGCGCCCCTCTCGAACGCCTGGGGCACGAATTCGTGACCATCAAATCGAGGACCCCATAAGGCAAAGAAGAGATCTCCCCTCTGAACGGAGCGGGAATCAATCGAATATCCGCGAGCCGTTCCCTTATACTGTTGAGCGTTGCCTGAAGTTTCAGCCGCTCCAAGGATAGCCGCGATTTCAACCGTGGTTAGCTGCATGAATCTGATCTGCGGTTATAGCGGCAACCAGAGGCTGCCGGTACATTTACTTTCCGCCTTTCGTTTTCTGAAACCCAATTTTCCTAAGCACGCGCCTTGCCACTTCACGGTCGTCAAAGGGGACGGTCCCATCTTTTAACACCTGATACGTCTCATGACCTTTTCCGGCGAGCAGCACCACGTCGCCTTCGTGCGCTCGTTCAAGCGCCACGCGGATAGCGCGCTCGCGGTCCACCTCCGCGAGGTAAGGCTTGCCGGATTTCTGCAAACCCACCATGGCGTCGTTCATGATCAAAATCGGGTCCTCGCTGCGCGGATTATCGGAGGTCAGCACCACAAGATCGCTTAAAGCGCCGGCGACCTCGCCCATCAAGGGCCGCTTGGTGCGGTCGCGGTCGCCGCCGCAGCCAAACAGCACAATCAGGCGGTTGCGCGTTAGCTCGCGCGAGATTTTGAGCGCGTTGCGTAAGGCGTCGTGGGTATGAGCATAGTCCACCAGAACGATGAAAGGCTGGCCTTCGTCAATCCGCTCAAAGCGTCCCGGCACTTGGCGCAGAGCGGCCACGCCCTCACGAATGGCCTCGGCGGGGATGCCTAATCCTTCCGCAGTGGCCGCCGCCGCGAGAATATTCTCTAGGTTCGCTCGCCCCATTAGGGGTGAAACAATGTCCAGCTTTCCTTCCAATCCTGAAATAGAGGCGCGTATCCCTTCGGCGCTCTGGCTGAAATGCTTCACCTTCACCTGAGCGTCGGATTCAACGCCGTAGGTTATCTGCCGCGGTTGCTTTACCCTCAGCAACTTCTGGCCCCAGGCATCATCCAGATTGGTGACCCCCAGTTCCGGAGCCGGCGCGCCCTCTCCCTCAAAAAGGCGGCGTTTGGCGGCAAAATAATGATCGAGGTCTTTATGATAGTCAAGGTGATCAACGGTCAGGTTAGTGAAAACCGCCGCCGCAAAATGGAATCCCCATACGCGGTCCTGGGCGAGCGCGTGCGAAGAAACCTCCATCACTGCCGCCTGTCCCCCGGCTTGGGCCAGCTCGGAGAAATAATCGAGAAGATCGAGGGATTCAGGCGTGGTGTGATGCGCCGGGAGAATGCGCCCGTTCAGTCTGTATTCAATGGTTCCGAAAAGGCCGGTTTTATAACCAGCAGCCTGAAAGATGGAGTGTAAAAGATGGGAAGTTGTGGTCTTCCCGTTGGTTCCCGTGATGCCCACGAGCTTCAGC
>DASZAE010000126.1:0-14135 GCA_035945515.1 Terriglobia bacterium | reverse complement strand
GTGTTCCCGGTCATTGGATTCGACTTCTGGGAGTGGGTGGATAAAATCGCAGAGAAAAATAATTACGGCTTGGTCACTTTTGACGGCGACAATGCTTACGACGGCGTCGAGGATATCATCGCTCCCGGCACCGACCCTTGGCGCTACGCCACCGGGAGAGAAAAACAAAATTACGGCAATTTTCTGGGCTGCGTGGCGAAAGCCAATCGTTCTTGGCAGCAGTTAACCTTGCAACCGCCAGAGGCTCACAAGTGAGCCTCTGGTTTAACAGGGACGGCGACTAGGTCGAACTATTGGAAAATTGAGCGCGCCTTGAGCGCCGGTTGGATTAGACTTGGATGTTCTTCGATAAAGCGGAAAAATCGGTAGAGCGAGCTTCGGTGCGCGAGATCGAAGTAACCAGCTGAATAAAGTAGCTCAGCACCAAACCCTTTCTTGTAATTGTACAGCCCGTAACCTCGGTTGCCCTCTTTTGGAGGATGTGGTGTCGCACTTCCCAAAAGATCGTAATACTTGCAGCCTTTACTTTTTGCCCATTGAATCGCCTTCCAATGAAGGATCTCCGTCGCTCCCGGCGCTCGCAGGCCCACATCGAAACCCCCGTGGAAATAGTGGCAGGTTGTGCCAAAACAACCGCAGAAAATCGCCGCTACTGCGCGCCCATCCTGCCGGCACAGAAAGAACAAAGCGTCCCCGAGGATGCAAAACTGTTTTCGAAGGTTCAAGAAATGCTCCATTCCATGAAGCGCAAACCCTTGCCTTTTACTACTTTTGAGTACAAGCGAGTAAAAGTCACGAAGGTGATCCATGCCCGTTCCGGCTTCGACCTCTAAACCATCTCGCACGGCTCTTTGAATAAGTTGTCGGTGGGTTCTGCGCATGTTCCGCAGTAAGTCTTCCTCGCTTCCGGATATGTCCAGTACCATTGTCGCGCGAGGAAGATTCCACAGTGACCATTCGTCGGGCAGAGCGCGAAATCCGTTTGAAACAAGTAGTGCTCTTCGTGTTTGATCAGAATCGAGGAAGGAAGGATCCATTCGAAGAAGGATGGGTCGACGGTCGAGGACAAACATTTTCAGCCATGCGGCCATCCTAGCAACAGTCGGGGGATGGTTGTTGGCACCGGCGATGCCTCGGGGGATATATAGAATGGAAGACTTAAGCATCGGTAATCGGCGTTCTAGAATTTGGACCGCGGCGACGGGCTTGCCACCAGTTTTTAGGAGCGCGCGCGTAGCCAGCCACCCCTCCGCTCGCCGGATTTCGCCCCATTCCCATGAGTGGTACAAGGTCCCGCTAAGTTCGAGAATCGCGCGATTCCAAGCGGCCTCATTATCGGAGAGGTCAATGTTCATCGGCTGCAACTCTGAGTGATTTCTCGCACTCAGGGCAAGAGCGGGCTCATCTCCGGTACCCTGATTCCGTCGAATTGTCGTTGGATTCGGCTGCGTACACTCGGGCTTAAATTTCGGGCCGAAAAGAGCGCGCCTCTTTAATGCGGCTACGCGCCTGAACCCAACAGCCATGAAGGCGCGCTTGGACGCCTCGTTTTCCGAATGGATCACGGCGAAGACGCGCTCAACGCCCCCTTTCCGGTGGTCGGTGCACGCTAGAGAAATGAGCATTTTCGCGATACCTTTCCCGCGAAATTTCGCCAGGCAGTACACGTCCCTTACCTCAGCATCACCCGGACGCATTTGGACGAAGTGCCCAGGGCGCGCATGATCGTATGCCCACAGCACGCCGGCTAGCTGGCCCTCGTATACCGCGACCAAGCAACTACGATACGCGTCACTCAGCTGATCGCGATAAAAATCAACCGGCAAGGAACCACCAGCCCGACGGAGGATGCGCAACCGCTGAAGGGCGGGCTCCCCTTCTAAAATCTCCACGGATGGCAGATTGGGGCTTGCGCTCGGCTCGGCGAAGCAGGGAGAGCTATCTAGTTGGAAGACATAAAAGGTTTGGCAAACCAATGCGTCGCTAAACTGGCGGACACTTTCCCGGAAGCCGCGAGTTTTGATCTGCAACCAGGGTCTTCCCAGCATGATCTTTAAGTTGTGGAACGCCCGAAAGAATCTCCTGCGGCTGTTCGAGGAATCATCCAGTATTTCCATTTTTGGCATCCTGAGTCACAGCAATTTCGCTTCGGCGGGTTCCTTCGCCTAGCTACTCTCTTGCAATCCAAACCACAGCCATCTGGCGACCGACGGTTCGCCTTAGAGATAACGCCAACTGCGCTTGACGACCTTGCGCCACCAGAGATACGCTTCCGCAACTTCTACTACCCCGCGTCGCGCTCCAGGACCAGCGATGTGAAGACCTTATCCAATGCTCTGGCAAGCGCGTCACGGTCCCGAAAAGGTTTCACAGCCTCGGGTGCCGCCGCGGACAAGGACGAGCGCAACCCCTCAGTCTTGCAAAGCTCTAAGATTGCCTGCGCCAAACTATCGACATCAGAAGCTAGCACGAGCAATCCGTTCTCGTGATCCTTTATCAGTTCGGGCATAAATCCTACCGGAGTCGTCACGATCGGCTTCCCAAGCTGCATCGCCTCGAGCGCAGTCAAAGGTCCGCCTTCCCAAATGGAAGAAACAATAAATATATCCAAGGCCTCGATGAAATTCCCCACGTCACTGCGGAAATTCAAGACCAGGAAATTTTTCTCGATTCCTAGCGCCCGAATCAGAGCCTCCAGATTACCGCGTTCGCTGCCATCTCCTGCGATGGCAAACTTTACATCTGGCATCTGGTCGATTACATTGCGGGCGGCCTTAACCAGGAAGGCAAATCCCTTCTGAGGTTCCAATCGGCCCAGAGATCCGACCAGCAAGCTCTCCCGGGCCGCGAGAGACTGGCGCAGTACGCGACTTGCTTCGACGTCGAATGTAATTTCCTCGACGGCGTCCCGACACGTAACAACCGCTAAACCCGTTTCCCAGCCCACGAGACTCTGCCGGAGCACGTCATTCACGCACACCAAACGGTCAGTCATTCGAAGCAGCCAGCGCGCGAGGCTTCCTTTATCCACGGGATTGCGAACATGGGCAACCACCGGTGTTCCCGCCCAGCGCGCGCCTATCAGAGTCGCCGCTTGATACGTGAAGGTGTTGTTCACATGAACGACGTCATACTTTCTGTCCAGAATCACCTGGCGCACGCGGAATGCAGTTGGGAGACCAAGGGCCAGCGTAGCCAATTTTTTTAGATCCGCAATCCACGGAGACGAAACGGATTTGTGTTGTACGCTCGTTCCTGCAACCTGTCTCGATCTCGGCGAATGCTCGGGATAGAGAACTTGCACCCTGTTAACATGCGCGAGCAGGTTCTCAGAATGCGGTGTCGGAAAATAGAAAAGTACGTCGTGTTCCAAATTAGCGTCGTGGCTATGCGCTAAGTAAAGTTCAAGAGCCCGAAGCGAGCCACCGTAGGAGCCGCCAACCTCGACGTGGAGAACCCTCATGTCAATGGGTTAGAAGGCTCCGGGGCATTTTCGAAGACATCCTGGAGCACCTGTTCCATAACCTTAAAGCGATTTGACCAGTTCGCGCTGCGAACGAATTCCGCGATTTGGATCTTCAACGCTTCATTCGGGGCCTCTCGAAGCGCATGGTCGAGCGCGGCGAGAAACTTCTCCTTCGTTCCGGCAAACGAAACACCTGGCGGCTCACTTCCGAAAGTGCTCAACGGCGTGGAGACTACCGGAATGCCAGCGGCTAGATATTGATACAGCTTCAGAGGATCGCGCCCACGATTGAAATCTCGATCCTTAAAGGGAATTATCCCTGCGTCAAATGCCTTGACGTAGGACGGCAGCTCATTCGTTCGCTTCATCCCAAGCCAATGTATATTTCCGTGCGACTTCAGTTCTCCTATGAGCGCCCTATCGCGCTCATCCGGGCCGCTCGGCCCCCTGAACACGGGCCCGATCAATACGAATGAAACCTCACTTCGTGTCCGGGCGAGGTAAAGCAGGAGTTCATAATCCACATAATGCGTGAAGGTCGCTGTCAAACCCGCTCTCGGATGGGGAATTCGTGCCATGTCGTCGGGCTCGATTTGTGCGGTCGCTCCCCCGTAGCTGAGGACATCAACTCCGGTGGGCAGCCAATACGTATGGGGGTTAAGACGCCGCTTTTCCTCCGCAATGAGCCTGTTTACGGCCAGGACGACTTGGGCGCGACGAGTCAATTCCGTCTCTTCCGGCTGTATGAAACGGTCAATGCAGTAGTAAAGAACTGGACATCCTCTCAAGTGATTCAGTTGTTCCAGGCAGCCATCGAAAAAGGAAACGCAAATCAAGGAGTTCTTAAAACCCAGCGCGGTCAGGCAAGCCGTGGTACCGCGGGCAAAGAGTTGCTTGTTTAGAGTTGCGATCGGCCCAATCCGGCCCAGCGGCAGCCGTTTTGGCGTGTAGACAAATAATTGTGAGCTGACTTGCCGCATTGGCCGTGGCCCATACGCAGACAACATTTCCGCCACTGAGAAGTTGCGGTCTTTGGGATGCCAAGCAGGAATTGGATTCACATATAACACAGGCAACTTAGCTGAAAAGTAACTTGCCATGAAATGAGTATTCAACAAAAGACCGTGCCATACAAACGGTGAAAGAATCACTAGGGAATCGAACTTGTCTGATATCATCTCCCGCCGCCCCAATCGCGCCGTACCGAATCCCGAACT
Organism: Terriglobia bacterium; assembly: GCA_035945515.1. Taxonomy (GTDB): domain Bacteria; phylum Acidobacteriota; class Terriglobia; order UBA7540; family UBA7540; genus RH2-MAG17b. The sequence continues at coordinate 9,452 of DASZAE010000126.1, read as the reverse complement.
CTTGAAATCATACCGGCACCGGCGCGCCAGCTCGTGAAGGCAAAACCAAGCGCGCCAGTCCGCGAATCTCACGCCAAGTGTACCCTGCGCCCAAGAAAAAGCCGCCAACCAACGCAACCCAGGTCAGCAACGTGGCAACTAGCCGGTGCTCGCCCAAAAGTTTCGCTGATACAGCGGAAAGGCACACCACCGCCAAATAAGCAGCATATGTCGGAACAAAGGAAAACCTAAACGGCATCTTCCGCAGAAGGAAACAGATTCCCAGTACTTGATAAGACACCTCGGCAATGCCCCAGGCCCAGATCGCTCCTTGGAGGTGGAACCGCGGCCAGAAGGACCAGAAAGCCAGGCAAAATATTACGGTTCTGACTGCTTTTACAATGGCGTCGCGATGAGGCAGGCCAATCGCCGTGAACATCGTTCCAACAAACCAATTCAACACCTGCAGTGTGGCGATCGGAAAAGCCAGCAGCCCCAGTCCTACAAGATCCATATAACGCGAGCCCAAAATCTTGAACAGTGGATGCACGAACAAGATGGCCAGCGTCGCAGCGATCAGCCCGCACGGAAGCATGAATCGCAAGTACACCTCCGTGATTCGTCGCGCCGTGCGGTAATCGCGCAACGCAAGGGTATGCGTCAGTGACGGCAGCAAGCTATCGAGGACAAACGTCGCGAAAGTCGGAATCACAGACGTCAACGTGATCAGTGTAACGTATTTACCAAATTCCACCAGGCCACCCGCGTTCAGGATGAAAATATAGTCGAGCCGCGTGCTTAAGAAATTGAGGACGCTGCTGGCTTGCAAGCCCCACGCGTAAGTCCAAAAACCCGGCGGCAGAAAAAACCTCAAGGATTTCCCGTCCCGAGGCCACGGGATGCGGCTCAGAAGACGGCGGATGGCGAGAGCTGTGACAATAAGCGTGAGAAACCCAAAGGCGCTCCAAATAATTAGTTTGTATCGAGCCGCCAGCAGCGGTCGACCGCCGAAATACAGAGCCACATACAGCGCGAACGTTCCCATTGTTATCACGCGGTTGTACACCTGCGACCATTTGATTTCGAGCAGTCCTTTCAACACCGCAAGAGCCAGCGACGAGAAAATAGCTATCGGAGCCACCCATATCAGCAGCAGTCCGAACCAATTGCTCACTTCGTTCCCAAAGACGTACTTCAATCCTCCCGGCCAAATCGATGCGGCGATCTGGTACGGCAGCGTCGCGGCCAGAATCACCAAACAATAGGAGAGAAGAAACGAAAGGCGCTTTTCTTGTGGCAGTTCGGGGACAAACTTTATCGCAACTCCATTACCCCCAAAAAACAAAAAGACAGACGTAAGGCCGATGTAGAGAGTTAAAATCCCGTACGTTCCAACTACCTGAGGCCCGATCCGCGCCAACAGCACCGTAGTGATGTAACCGCAGGGAGCCAAGAAGACGGACAGCCACAGGGTCCAGCGCATTCCCGCGACCATCTGCTCGCGATGGTGTTCCGTCACAACGCCTGGCGATTCGAAACCAACGTCGGATCGTTGATTCAACGAAGTTGTCCAAACTCGCGCCAGTCGAGGGCAGTCCGTATATCGGACTTTGCTCAGCTAGCGCGTTTAGGGTTTTCACACTCTAGCGGCTGCAGAAAGGAGCGCCGTCAATCAGAAGGAATGCTCGATATCACGGCGGCCGCGAAACTACATTCAAACAGATCTCATACTCGGTCAGTCAAACAGCATCCCCGCTGCGACGGGCGCTTCCTCGTTCGGTAAAACGGCGACGGGCGCTTCCGTTTTGGCTGCCTTCGCGGAACGCGCAAGCGGCACCAAACAGGCCGCTAAAGCAAAACCCATCCATGTTGTTTTCTGGTACTCGGAGGAAACAAACGAACCCGCTACGGCAATGCCCAAGACCCCAGCCTGGAGCGCCCCGGCGGCTTCGCGGACAATCATCGGCGCTGAAACTCGTCTGCGAAGTTTGCCAAGCAATCGGAAACTCCCCACGAAGATGCCAACGAAAAGCACCAGGGCGGGCAGGCCAAGCTCCGCGGCGACTTCAATGAACATGTTATGCGCGATGCTGTCCTCTTTAGTTCCGGGCGGTGCGTACAGGGGCATCATGGGCTTGAAATTGCCCAGGCCGATGCCAGTCAGCGGATGAGCTTCGATCATCTTCCAACCCGCTTGCCAAGCCACCAGGTGATTCTCCTCGGAACCGATCTCCGATCCACTCGGGTGTAGCCATCGATGAATCGGCGACGCAGGCAATATGAGAGTCAACGGAACCACCAGCACAGCAAGCAGCGCAAAATTCCGGATGCGATTTGGCGTACGCCAAAGGAGAAACGAAACGGCAACACCCAGTCCAAGAAAACCCCCTCGCGAACCGCACAACATCAATGCTATCAGTGTGCCGATCATGCACCCCAGGCAATAGAACTTCTCCCAACCCGGCCGTTTCCCCTGCATGAAGCAAAAGGCCAGGCTGATCGAAAAAATAGCCGCTGCACTGAAGAAATTCGGATCTCCCACGATCCATCCAGGCCGGAAATCTCCCCAGATGTGATGGCCAACTTGCCACTCTCGCATCATGTACAACGATGCGAATGCGTAGGATCCTACTAGGGCGAGGATCGTCCAGCGCAGCCGCGGCAAGGAATCGACAACAGAGATCGTGATAACAAACAGGAACATCGAAGACGTGTAGATGATTAAACTGCTGTTCGACAACCGGACTCCCTGACCGGCGACGAAAGCCGACACGACCGCAACCAGGTACAATAGGAAGAACAACCGCACCGGCCATGTACGGAAGATACGGGGAAACCGACCTCTTGAAAAACTGTGGAAGACCGTGTAAAGCAGCGAGACAATTCCCAGATACTCAAATACAGTTAAGGGACCAATCTTCCTCCCCCAAAAGGGGTGGTTCACCAGCGGCAAGACCCAAACCAATAGGTAGAAAATAATCACGTCTGTGTCTCCACGCAATCAATACTACTCTTCCCACTCACGTTTCATCCCCTGGGTGCCGAAAGGCAGTCCTAATTGGTAATTACTTGTTTTTGATTTTGGCAGTCATCGCCCATACCCCTCATCGCAAGACGAAGCGCTTGCCGCAGGGCCGGGTAGCTGTATTGTCTCTCGACGCGTGCGCGTGCCGCATCGCCGAGTTCTCTGCGACGTTGCTGGCTCCCTAGCAACGCAGCCACGGCACGGGCAAACCGCTTCGGCTCGTCTTCGAGGATGATTTCCTGGCCATCAACAAAGTCCAATCCTTCGGCGCCCAGGCGCGTCGAAACGATGGGTTTCGCCATGGCCGCAGCTTCCAGGATTTTCAGTCGCGTACCGCTGCCGATCCGCAGCGGCACCACAGAGATCGCGGAACAGGCGATTTCGGCGCTCATGTCCGGTACGGTTCCTGTGAATTTGACGTTGGAAATCTTGCAGAAGCGCTGAATGAACTCCCCAGACGGGTTGCGCCCCGCCACCCAAAGTTGCGCGTCCGGAACCTCCTGCCGTACAAGTGGCAAAATCGACGTGATGAAAAATTCCACGGCATCTCGGTTCGGGTACCAGTCCATCCCGCCCTGGAAAATTATCCTGAGCGGCACCTCCCCACCGCGTGGCTCGTAGCAGTTTACATCGACAACGTTGGGAACCACAAAAATAGGCGTCGCCGGGCACATCCGTGCCAGAATCTCGCCATCGTAGGCGGAACACACCAGTGTGGCGGCAGTCGATTGGCAGACTTTGCGTTCCCAGTTGCGTACCCTTCCGATCTCCGCCCGCGCATATAGCCGCTTTAGAGGATTTCTCTCGAGCTCGAGATACCTCTCCAAAATCAGGTAATCGACGTTGTGGAAATCTGCGATCAAGGGCACCGGGACGGGTGACGGAAGGTTGATCGCCAAATCGGTTTGCTCGCACAGCACAGCGTCAACTTCGCCACTTCGCAAAATATTCTTAACGTGCTCAGCCATCTCCGGAGATCGCGATGCTTCCACTCCATACGGAATCCCTGACCGAAGCTGCACCATCCTGCGGATGTAATCCTTGCTCGAGGATAGGCTTCTCAAGTTACTCGGGATGAAAATCACTTTGCGGCAAATTCGCGAGAGCTCTTGAGACTTTCCATTCGATTCGTTCCGGTTTGCGAACGCGAGGAAGGTCACGTCGTGTCCTTCATCGACGAGCGCGCGAAGGACTGACCATGTCCGCATGTTCACACCATTATTAGCTGGCAACGGACTCGTTCTTGAGAGCAGCAGTACGCGCATGTGGGCTACAAGTCTCCCCACTCCGGCGCGAGCGTGAAACCCGACACTCGGAGGTTCTTGCCGGAGTCGTAAGCCGCCGGCAAGCATGTCTTCGGTTTGAATCGGCACGCCATACTAGGATCGAGACCTCACTAGGAATCGTTGATAATTCCACGTCGCATCAGAAGCAAGATCTTCCCAGCGGACCGACGCGCGCGCTTCCGCGTCGGGTTTCCGCATGGGCAAGAAATCCATCAATGCCGTTACATCCTTCCGCCAGTCCGTTTCGTGCGAGCGCGTTCTTTCCCCGAGAAATTTGAAGAGGATGCTGCTCGCAACAAAATAGACGCAACCGCGTGGTGATGCCTCTCGGCAGAGCTTCAACCATCGAGGCCAGTATCCAATGCTCTTGTGCCATCCGCACGCAGACAACACCACCAGCCATCCGCGGACTCTTTGTTGAAATGGCGCGCCGTGCATCCACCGTTCGATCAGGTCGCAATCGGCAAGCGCCTCCTCAGTTCCCGTCAGCCGTTCCAACTCCCACCGCCAAAGGCTATGGGCCGTGCGAATCGCTTCCCCCGGGTCAAGCGACACAGCACCCTCATCCCCGTCTATACACGACAGCTTTCTTTCGGTGCAAACGGCAACCAGCGCCGCAAATTCCCGGAGATCAAACGGGTATTCGTCCCCACACGGCTTTTCTTCCGCCAGCCGAGAAAGGATTTCCTGCCTCCTCTGATATCCGGGTGCATATGCCCGCACGAAAACCAAAAACGAGGTAGCCATGTCCAAATACAGCTTCTGGATATGGTATCGAAACTTCGCGGACGAAAGGCTGCCATCGGAAGCAAGTTCGGCCGGGAAAGCAAGCAATTCAATTAATCGATTGCACAGCAACTGCCAGGCATCTTCCAGAGCCAACCGTTGCACCGGGAACCGAGGAATCAAATTGAGGACGCTGCTGTCTCCCCAGATCACCTTCCCGCATTCGCGAAGCTCATAACTAAAAATGTGCAGGGGCAAATTCCGCAGATAATTCACATAGGCCGCGGCCAGATCGACTTTGCAGCTAATCTTCCGCAGTAGCAAACGGTTGTTAATCTGTCGCCGGACTTCGCCGATCTCCTCGGCCGATGGCAGGGATGTTTTGCACGACGCTATGATGAGGAACTCGGCATCACCAGGAGACGTCCACATGTCGCCTCGCTGCGAGAACGTTCCCTCGTCCCGCGCCAGGCTGCCTGTCAGGATGATGGCACGGATTCGCGGACCAAAAAAGTGCGCGCACACGGCTCTCACTTCTTCGCAGATCACTTCCCGCAGGACGAACACTCCGGCGTTCGCGTCGTTCTCGCCAATATCGGCCCGAATCGGCTGGGGAAACCCGCTCATTTTCTTTCTGCCATCTGCGAATTCTGGTTAGCCGACAGAGATTGCGATTCGTCGACAATCGCTGCCGATCGCGCCGAACTCACGCTAGCCTTCGTCGATTTCGGTCGCTGCTGTGCTTGCAGGTAGAGCTCTTCGGTTTTCCGAATCTGCTGCTCCTCGCTGAAATTTTCGAGTACTAACTTCCGGCCCGCCTCGCCAAACGTGCGGCGCAGTTCCGGTTCGCGCAGCAATCGCAGAATCGCTTCCGATAGGCGCGCGGGTTCCGCGGGCGGAACTGTGAATCCCGTCTTGCCGTCGAGGACAATCTCAACCGTTCCGTCAACCGCGGACGCAACTACCGGGCGTACGGCCGCAAGTGATTCCAGTGCCACCAAGGGAAGACCCTCATAGAGGGATGGCAAAACGCTGACATCTGCGAGCGCCAGCCAATCGCTGACGTTTGATTGGAATCCTACAAAACGAATGGCATCCGCGATGCCCAGACCACGCGACATTTCTTCCAACTCGCTCCGCAAGCACCCTTCGCCCAAACACACCAGCTTGACCTTCGGAAATTCGCGCAGGATTGTCGGAAGCGCCTCCAGTAGGTACCGATGGCCCTTCTGGGGTTCAAGACGCCCAAGAACAAGCAGGACTGGATCGGCCTCTCCAAAACCCAAACTCTGTTTCAATCCTCGTGGCGCTTGATGCTCGGGATTGAAGTGTCGAATGTCGCATCCGTTTCGAATCAGCCGAATCTTCTGTTCGGGCAGTTTCTTTTCTTCGATCAAGTAACGTGCATTCGCCCGCGACACGGCAATGTATTGGTCGACAAAGTGTCCGGCGAATCGGTCCACAAAAAAACGGGATTTCAGTCCACGTCGCCATTGCTCGCGCACGTGAGGCGTTTCGATGGTCACCGGGACTCGCGAAAATTTGCCGACAGGAGAAGCGAATAGGCTGCTATAAAAAAGATGCGAATGCAGGATATCAATTCGAGTTTCCTGGAGCAGTCGTGCCAGACGCACGGCTCCGCCTACGTGATATGGTTTGCGAAAACGAAGCGGAAATACGGGAACATCCGCTGGCACATCGCTCCCCAGCAGCTCAGCCACCTCCGGACTGCAGACCAAATAGAGACGGAAACGGTTTCGATCCAATCCTCGAAGCAGCGTGAGGATGTGCCCCTCGACGCCGCCTCGCGCAACCGTGTTCGAAAAATGCACTATGGAGATTGGTTCGTGATTCATGGATGTCTGGATGATGGTCGAATTCTTTCTTCTGCTCCAGCGCGATTTCGCCGGTGGTTTCTATTCAGACAGTGACCGAAGTCGCGTCTCGCAAATCTCCGTAGATCATCTCCATGCGATGGCTGACCGGTTGTAGCCAACGCATACTTGCAGCCTCGCGATGCACTAACCCATCTGCCTCATACCCCAAAGCCAGCGGATATTCAGCCAGATAGCTTCTATCTTGGCCGGAGAGTCGGGTAATCAGTGCTTTCTTCATCGAGATGTCGACTCCTCGGGAGTACCTGTAATTCCTACCAGATGCTGCATAAAGTCATGAACTTCGGCAATTTCCTGCATCGGATATCGCGGCTTCGCACTGGTCAGAAAGATCGCGTCGGAATAAGGGTCATCCGGGTGATAGCCGTGCATTCCACGGGGCGCCCATCCCTTGCCGTTAAAATCACTCGCAGACAAAATCCACCCCGGCTGCAGAAGAAAGACCAGTTCGCCGAAGTGCCGATCTGCAAAAAACACGCCCAAGCGTTTCAATTCCTCGTCCGGGACAATACGCCCGCATTTCAATTCCCGAAGACACCCCGTAACGCTCTGGCGAACGCCCTCATTGAAAAACCAGAAACGCGCCATTGTAGAGTCATATACAGCCAGATAATCCTCGGGCATTTGAAACCCAAGCTCGTCAATCCTTTTCACCAGATCAAAATGATCTCGCACCGGGGTCATTCCGTGATCCGAAATCACTGTGAAGATTGTTTCAGAATCAACCTGGCGCGCCGCCTGAAAAACTTTGCGCAAAGCCTGGTCATACCAGTCGAGACGCTCCTCGATTCGCTCTGGTTCCTGACAGTGCATGTGGAGGAACATATCCATTTCGCTCAGGTAGAGAAAATAGAACTGTGCTTCCTTGTTTCGAATGTCCTGCTCTGCCTGCCGCAGAATTTCAACGTCCGTCGAATGATGATAGGAGTAGACGCGGTAGGGAACGCCGTGTTCGGCCATTTGGTCGAAGATCGAAGGTGCTCCGCTAATGCCTCTTCGATCGTAAATGTTCCGTTTTTCGACCCAGTTGAAATTAGCGAGCAGACGTGGGCTGACGCAACATTCGAACAGCGGTCCCATACCCAGCACGCGTCGCCCCAGCTCCTTCATCACCTTGCGGGTAATTCGATGATCAAGAACCGCGTCCGGCAAAAACTGAAAGTGTCTCAGCCACCGGAACGGTGAGCCGGCTGGGTCGTAGTAAAAAAGATTCCAGTGGCCCGTACCCGCCGGAGGCACGCCGGTCAGAATTGTGGGAATCGCTCCTGAGCTAAAGCCAAGAACCGTTCGGAGCGGCGACCGGTAAGGCAGGATATCGTTCAGGAATTTCCTGTACTCCAGATATTTCCACCCGAGCGCGTCAATCAAGACGAAGATTCGGATTCCCTTGAGCCGATTCACAGATTCCTTCTCATCCGCACATTCATGTGCGAAGGATCGATTCGAACATGCACTTTCCGGAAATTTCTTCCGTAAAATCCTCCTGGGCGGGCCACCAAGAATGGAGCTCCGTCAGGCGTTAGAACATCCCTGGCGTGCGGGAATATTCTTCGCGAAATCGGCGGACAACAATGGTTGCATCGCTGCTTTCCTTGCGACTCCCAGTACCGCCGCTCCATGTGCATGCTGCATGACCACGTCGAGCCAGCCCAGCAGCCTAATGACGGGATACATTGTGCAGAAGATGACAGGATTTGGCTTCGCGTCTCCGATCGAAAAAAATAAATCAAACGCCAATGTTCCCGGTCGTCCGAACGTGTATCGCACAGCCGAATGCTCCATGCCTTCCCGCGCGAGAAGTCTTTGCATGTCTCCGGAAGAATAGCCTTGCCGGACATGTTCGTAGCTCTCGAGAGGATCAATGCCGTTGTGCCGCTCACGCCACTTTACCAGCGGCAGATGCCAAGGCTGCGGCGACGACGGGGTAGTCACAACCAAATGCCCGCCCGGCTTTAACGCTCGTGCGAGGCCAACTATGGCCGCTTCGTCATCCTCCACATGCTCCAGCACATCCGAACACACGACGAAGTCAAAATTGTTTTCAAATGGCAATTGGCAGATATTCGCCTGAAAGTATTGGACGTTCTCCAATCCCAGACTCCGCCGAATCTTGTCCGCCTTCGCGATACGTTTCGCGTCCAGTTCCACAGCGCAAAACGTCCAGCCCGGGTGCCGTTCCGCGAGATACGTAACTAAGTCGCCGCGATTGCAGCCCGCATCCAACAACCGGATCGAGTCACGGCCTGCCGCTAGCCGCTCCACTTCCCGCAGCACGTGCTGAAGGCGGATCCACCCGGGAACATGCGGTTCCCCGAACAGCGTGTAAGCTGCTCGTTTCTTCCAGTCTTTCTCGACATATTTCTTACCTTCACCTAATCGCATGGCTGGGTTTTTCCTTCGGGGGGCCACGCCTCGCGGCGAAACGAATTCGCCGCCCGAGCTCGTTGCCTCCTGGCTGGGGGATTTGAAAAGCTGCGACTCCGCCGTAAGTCGGCGGGGGACACCGTGAGAATCCATATACGCGGCAAACGTGCCGCACGA
>DASZAE010000125.1:0-16359 GCA_035945515.1 Terriglobia bacterium | reverse complement strand
TGCGATGGGTTCTGGGTTTCGGCAGGAGGTGCGGGCTCTTCCGAATCCGAGAGAGGCGCCGCAATCTGATCAGCAGGCGGAAGCTTCACCGGCTCAGGGGGATGCGGATGCTTCTTCGAAATGTCTTCTTCGTACAACGGCCGGCTTTGCGTATCTGAAAGAATCGGCACAGGTTGCAGGCCCGGCTGGATGTTTTGGCCATTTTTTTGGCTCGTCTGCGCAGTCTGGTCCGGCGGACTGCTAGCGGCGCTATTGGTGGGAATGCTCTTATTCGGCCCTGCCGGTTCCGCGCTCTGAGAAACGGCGTCGCCGGTCGAAGGGATATCTGTTGTGCTCAATTCAGGCGATACAATCTCTGGGTCAGACGTCTGAGGCTGCGGCGGCGGGTCCGCGGCAGGTTGGGCATTGGTGGCAGCCGGGGCGGGCGCGCTCGGATTCTTAAAGTGCGTCCAGGGAACAATCACGCGCAGCGTTGCCGTGCCGTCTGTGCTGGATGATCCAGATGATCTCGCTTGGCCCGCTGCCGTGGCTGGGTTCGCGCTCTGCGGCCAAACCGAAACTCCGCAGGTGAATACACTTAGAGCTAATCCCAAGGTCAATACCACGCCGGATCGCGCCGGAGCAAAGTTGGCTTTCATTGCTTAATCGCCGCCTTCTTGTGCCACCAGTACCGCTTGTAATTCGGGATCATTCATCAGCGGGCTTGCCTGCCAATTCTTAGAGGAGGCTTGCAATGCCAGCACCAGGTTGCGGGCGATTTCCGATTGCGCGGATTGCGGCAGGTTCAACCGCTTGGCCCCGGCATAAGCTCGCTGCAAATTATCGAGCGCGCGCTTAGGATGGTTCAATTCCAGCTCGCCAACGCCGCGCAAATACGTCCCGAAAACCCGGTCACTATCCGACCTATTGCGGAAGTTAATCTTATCGAGCGCCGTCAGCATGGCAGTCGGCTGGCCTTGTTCGTTGAGCAGGGCCACAAGGTCTGCCGAGGGCGGGATGGCAAGGCCCATGCCCCAGGCAGCATCTGCGGAGGAGGCGCTTTCAGCCACTGATGAATTTGGCGGGTCCGCCGGGTTTTCGGGGTCTGACGCGCCCGCTTCCATGCCTGTGTTTTCAGCTTCTCGCTCAGGCTCTTCGATGCCTGCCGGTCGTCCGAGCGTAAATTCAATCACCGTGCCTGCGGGCATCACCAAATCCGGCCCGCGGCGGCCCACTGTCCAGAGGCCCGCAGCCAAGACGCCTGCGCCCGCGCCTATGGGAAGTCCTAAAGGTCCGCCTACCGCCAAGCCCGCGCCTGCACCTACCGCCATGGCCGTGGTATCGACAGCGGCATCCTTCACCAAACTGTGCCTTCCGTGGAAGGTGCCTTCGCGGCCGGGCTTCTTGTTATTATCGAGCCGGGTTGCGTAGCCATCGAGCGGCACTTCATTGCCATCCGGCAATACGACCGAAAACAGCCGCAGACGGATGCGGGCGCGTCCGAAAACGTGTCCCGCGCGCTTGCACTCCGGCATCGCCAGCCGGACGGTAGACCCGGCGGGAAGGGCCACATGGCCGCGTGAATCAAGGACATCCTCATCCAGCGTGGCGTTAATCACATTGCCGAAATAATGATAGGTGCTTTTGGTTGAGATATCGTTGTCGAGCCGCACGGCCAACCGCACACCTGGCGAAAGCGTAACTCGCGCCGCGCGCGCGGCGGTCGAAGCCCCAAAGCTCAATAGGATTCCGAGTGCAGCCAAGCCGGAAAGCCGGAACCAATCCTTTCGCATGTCGCACCGCCTTGCGAAGTTTGCTATTCAAAATCCACTGATTTGCCTGCGGGATGAATCCGCCTTGCGTGATGCCGAAAATGCCCCGCCCAGGCCCCTTGCCTCCCAGGCTGACTACCGTCCCGGCCCTCATTAAGCAAACCTCACGCCAAAGCAGCGATGCCTTTCACCACTTGGTAAGCCTTTGCTTTGCAATGGGTCGCAGTGGGCAAGGCTTCCGGCCCAGCGGCCGGGCACGCGGCAGCATGGCCAATATGGGCCATTCCTGGCTGTTTTCAGCCACCCAGTCGCTGTCCGGCTTGCCATTCGGGTGGTTTTGGGCATTACCTGTTGGACTTGCGCGTGCATTTGGATTAGGAACTGGCTTGGCGGGCGCGCGATGGGCAAAGAAGGGGAATAATGCCTCTGCCATTCCGCCGGTAGATGCGAAAGTCCTTTTCATCAACCGTAATCACAGAATAGCGTGGGTGGAGTTCACTCATCCGGATAAGGCAAAGGTCAGCAAGGTCAGGACGGCGGTCTCTATATCTCTCGGCGAGCGCCGAGATCTGGGGAAGGTTCTGGGAAAGGTCGAAGCCTGGGCGCAACATCCGCTCTTCAACCAACGCGAGCACGTAGGCGGATGATTTCAGGTGAAACGCCGCTTCGGCAAGCACCGCTTCGCAGGTGAGAAGCGGCTCGGCTATGGACTGAGCGATCTCGAGCGCCCAAGCGTGGTGCCGATCGTTCCGGTTGCCGAATGCGACGATGAAGCCTGTATCGGCAATCGCCTTCATCGTTTCGAAAAGCCTTTTCGAGCCGAAAGACCCGGTGGCCCTTCAAATTTTCCTGCAAGCCGGATGAAACCCTGCCGCGTGCTGGGATGCCTTGCCTTTTCCATCTGCTCGCGAATAATCTTTCCTGCCGGCAGGCCAGTCTTCCGCGAGGTCTCTTCCAGCCAATCCGCAAGGTCATCATCCAACCGCACAGTGACTGTATGACTCATATGGCAATACTGTATTACATTTCGCCGTGCAATTCAAACTCTTTCACCGTATGCGCACGGAACTGACTTACTTCAGGCGAGTAGTACCCATCAGGTGGAGGTCGATGGCGCGGGCGGCCTTGCGGCCTTCGGAGATGGCCCAGACGACCAGGGATTGTCCGCGGCGCATATCGCCTGCGGCGAAGACGCCGGGGATGGAGCTCATGTAATTGGGGTCGGTGGAGATATTGCTGCGCGCGTCGAGCTTGAGGCCTGCTTCGACGAACTGATCGATCATGCCGTTCTTCACCGGGCCAGTGAAGCCCATTGCGAGCAACACGAGTTCAGCATCCAGAACCACTTCCGTGCCAGGCATGGCTTCAAACTTGGGCGGCGGTCCAACGAGCACAGCGTGAAGCTGCCTGACATTGCCGTCTGCATCGCCGGTGAATTTCGTGGTATTGATTGCCCAGTCGCGCAGGCCGCCTTCTTCGTGCGAGCTTTCCACGCGCAACTGCAGCGGCCACAGGGGCCACGGGGTGAGGGGAGACCGCTCGCCAGGAGGCATGGGCGAGATTTCAAACTGACGCACCGATTTAGCCCGCTGGCGGTGCGTGGTGCCGAGGCAATCCGCGCCTGTATCGCCGCCGCCGATGATGATGACGTTTTTGCCCGTAGCCAGAATCTGATTTGGCACTGCGTCGCCGGCATTTCGCTTGTTCTGCTGCGGCAAAAACTCCATCGCAAAGTGAATGCCTTTGAGCTCCCGGCCGGGCACTTTTAAATCACGCGGGTGTTCGGCGCCGCCCGTAAGCAACAGCGCGTCATAATCGCGGCGCAGGTCTTCCACCGGAACGCTCGCGCCCACCTGCGCGCGCGTCTCAAAGCGCACGCCCTCGGCGATCATTTGCTCCAGCCGCCGGTCGACCACGTGCTTCTCAAGCTTAAAGTCCGGGATGCCGTAGCGCAGCAGTCCGCCGATGCGGTCCGCCTTCTCAAACACCGTCACCCAATGGCCCGCGCGATTGAGTTGCTGCGCGGCGGCAAGACCCGCGGGACCCGACCCAACAATGGCCACGCGCTTGCCCGTGCGGACGGCAGGCGGCTCCGGCGCAATCCAGCCTTCGCCAAAACCGCGCTCGACGATGGTTTTTTCGATGAGCTTAATCGCCACCGGCGGCTCATTGATGCCCAGCACGCACGCGGCTTCGCACGGCGCGGGGCAGATGCGCCCGGTAAATTCGGGGAAATTATTGGTCGAGTGCAGAACGCGCAGCGCATCCCGCCAGTGGTCCTTGTAGACCAGATCGTTCCAGTCAGGAATGATGTTGGTCACCGGGCAGCCGGTGTGGCAGAAGGGAATGCCGCAATCCATGCAGCGCGCCGCCTGGGTTTGCACCTTGTCTTCGGGAAACGGCTGATAGACTTCGAGGAAGTCCTTCACCCGCTCCGCGACGGGGCGGCGCTCCGGCGTCTCACGCGCGTATTCTTTGAAGCCTGTGATCTTGCCCATACGGATTTGAAATCTCAAATTTGAGATTTGAAATTGAACGCCCGGTTAGTGCGCAGCGAGCGCGCCTTCAGGCAGGCGCGGAATCCCCAGCACGCGCTTGTACTCGTGCGGGAATACCTTGACGAATTTCGCCAGCGTCGCTTCCCAGTTGTCCAGCGTCCAGCGCGCCTGCGGGCTGCCGGTAAGATCGCTGTGGCGCGTGATGAGATGCAGCAGCAATTCGATATCTTTCGAGTCGCTCACCGGCTCGAGGTCCACTTCCCGCCGGTTGCAGCAGACGCGCACGAATTCGCCCGTTGCGTCCAGCACAAAGGCAACGCCCCCGGTCATGCCTGCGGCGAAATTGCGCCCCGTCTTGCCCAGCACAACGACCAAGCCCTTGGTCATGTACTCGCAGCCGTGGTCGCCCACGCCCTCGACGACCGCGGTCGCGCCGGAGTTGCGCACCGCAAACCGTTCGCCCGCCATGCCGTTAAAGAAAGCTTCGCCGCTGGTCGCCCCATAAAGGCAGACGTTGCCGATCAGAATATTTTCCTCAGCCACAAATTCCGATTCGCGCGGCGGATACACAATAAGCCGCCCGCCCGAAAGCCCCTTGCCCACGTAATCGTTGGCTTCGCCCTCAAGCTCCAGCGTAACGCCGCGCGCCAGAAACGCGCCAAAGCTCTGGCCCGCCGAGCCGGTGAAGTTGATCTTGATGGTGTCTTCGGGCAGCCCCGCGGCTCCGTAGCGGCGCGCGATTTCGCCGCTCAGCATCGCGCCCACCGAGCGGTGTACATTGCGCACGGGCAGTCGCAGCGAAACCGGGGCGGCGTTTTCGATGGCCTCGCGCGCGTGGTCAATCAGGCTGACGTCGAGCGATTTTTCAACCCCGTGGTCCTGGCTGATCTGGCGCCGCCGCCCGACGTGGCTGGGCACGGGCGGCTTGTAGAGGATCGAGGAAAGGTCGATGCCTTTCGCCTTCCAGTGGTCAACGTCTCCGCGCTGCGCCAGGCAATCGACCCGGCCGATCATTTCATCCAGCTTGCGGAAGCCGAGCTCGGCCATCACGCGGCGCAGGTCTTCGGCGACGAAAAAGAAATAGTTGATCACGTGCTCGGGCTGGCCGGTGAACTTCTTACGCAGCTCAGGGTCCTGCGTGGCCACGCCCACCGGGCAGGTGTTGAGATGGCACTTGCGCATCATGATGCAGCCCATCGAAATGAGCGGCGCGGTGGAAAAGCCAAACTCTTCCGCTCCCAGTAACGCCGCAATGGCCACGTCGCGCCCGGTTTGCAGCTTGCCGTCCACTTGCAAGCGGACGCGGCTGCGCAGGTCGTTCATCACCAGCACCTGCTGCGTTTCGGAAAGGCCAAGCTCCCAGGGAATGCCCGCGTGCCGGATGGAGCTGACCGGCGACGCGCCCGTGCCGCCGTCGTAGCCGCTGATCAGGATGACGTCGGCGTGCGCCTTGGCCACGCCCGCCGCCACTGTGCCCACGCCCGCCTCGGCCACCAGCTTCACCGAAACGCGCGCCTGCGGATTGGCCATCTTGAGGTCGTAGATCAGTTGCGCCAGGTCTTCAATTGAATAAATGTCGTGATGCGGCGGCGGCGAAACCAGCGTGACGCCGGGAATCGAGTGCCGCACGCGCGCGATGGTGTCATCTACCTTATGCCCCGGCAGTTGGCCGCCTTCGCCGGGTTTTGCGCCCTGCGCGATCTTGATCTGTAAATCGTCGGCATTCACCAGGTACTCGATAGTGACGCCAAAGCGCGCGGAAGCCACTTGCTTGATGCGGCTGCGCCGCTGGTCGCCGTTTGCGTCCGGCTTGTAGCGCGCCTCGTCTTCGCCGCCTTCGCCTGTGTTCGAGCGCCCGCCCATGCGGTTCATGGCGATGGCCAGCGTCTCGTGCGCCTCTTTGCTGATCGAGCCGAACGACATCGCGCCGGTGGCGAACCGCTTCACGATCTCCGCCGTAGGCTCCACGTCTTCAAGCGGAACGGAGGGCCCCGCGGGCTTGAAGTCCACCATGCCGCGCAGCATCAGCAGGTCGCGGTTCTGCTGGTTCACAATGTCGGCGAACTGGCGGAACGTCTCAAATTTGTTTTCGCGCACCGCGTGTTGCAGCCGGCTCACCGTCTCCGGGTTCAGCAGGTGGCGCTCGCCGCGCACGCGAAACTGGTATTCGCCGCCCACGCGCAATTCGGTTTCCGACTCTGCGAGCGGCTGCAAGGCAAACTGATGCCGCGCCAGCGACTCGCGCGCGAGCACATCAATCCCAACCCCTTCAATCCGCGAAGCGGTGCCGGTAAAGTAGCGGCTGACGAGCGAGCGGTTGAGGCCGATGGCTTCAAAAATCTGCGCGCCCTGGTAGCTTTGCAGCGTGGAGATGCCCATCTTGGAGAAGGTCTTGAGCAAGCCCTTATCCACCGCCTTCATATAGCTTTTCAGCACCTTGTCAAAGGTGTATTCCGGCGGAAAATAGCCGTGCTTGAAGAGGTCTTCTAGTGTTTCGATAGCGAGGTAGGGGTTCACCGCGCTCGCCCCGTACCCAAGCAGCAGCGCATAGTGCATCACCTCACGCGGCTCGCCGGACTCGATCATCAGCGCCACCTGGTTGCGCGTCTCCTCGCGCACCAGATGATTGTGCACGGCGGAAAGCGCGAGCAGGCTCGGAATGGGCGCATTCTTATCATCTACGCCGCGGTCAGAAAGAATTAGCAGCGTATAACCCGCCTTGATGGCGAGCGACGCGCGCTCGCACAGGCGATTCACGGCCTTTTCAAGCTCCGCCTCGCCGCCCGCGACGGGGAAAATCATCGGGATTGTGGTGGCCAGGAAGTCGCCCCAACTCACGCGCCGCAGCTTCTCCAGCCGCCAGTTGGTGATGATCGGGTGGCGCAGCTTAAGCGTGTGGCAGTTGCGCGGCGACTCTTCGAGAATATTGCCTTCACTCCCGATGTAGCTGTTGAGCGACATCACCAAGTCTTCGCGGATCGGATCAATGGGCGGATTCGTCACCTGCGCGAACATCTGCTTGAAATAGTTGAACAGAAGCTGGGGCTGGTCCGACAGGCACGCGAGCGGCGTGTCAATGCCCATCGAGCCGACTGGCTCTTCACCCTTCGCGCCCATCGGCCCGATGATGAACTTCAAGTCCTCATCCGTATAGCCGAAGGCGCGCTGGCGCATGAGAATCGTCTCGTGGTTCGTCTCCTTCACCTTGGGAGGGCTCGGCAGATGATCGAGCGTGATCTGGTTTTCCTTCACCCACAATCCGTAAGGATGGCGCGAGGCGAGATCCTGCTTGATTTCCTGGTCCGACACCAAGCGGTGCTGCTCCGTATCCACCAGCAACATGCGGCCTGGCTCGAGCCGGCCTTTCATGCGCACGGACTCAGGCTTCACCGGCAGCACACCGGCTTCGGACGCCATAATCACCAGGCCGTCGCTTGTCACCAGATAGCGGCCGGGGCGCAGCCCGTTGCGGTCGAGCTTGGCGCCAATGACGCGCCCGTCGGTAAAGGCCACCGCCGCCGGGCCGTCCCACGGCTCCATGATAGAGGCATGGAATTCATAAAATGCGCGCACGTCGGCGGGCATGGTGGGGTCGTTATCCCAGGCCTCAGGAATCAGCATGGAGAGCACGTGGGGGAGGGTGCGTCCCGAGAGCGTGAGCAGTTCCACCGCGTTATCGAGCATGGCCGAGTCGCTGCCGCCGGGGGTGATAATCGGCATCAGCTTCTGAATGTCCTTGCCGAAGAGCGGCGAGGCCAGCACGGATTGCCGCGCGTGCATCCAATTGGTGTTGCCGCGCAGCGTGTTGATCTCCCCATTGTGGCAGACATAGCGGTAAGGATGCGCCAAGTGCCAGGTGGGAAACGTGTTGGTGGAAAACCGCTGGTGGACCAGGCAGAGCGCGCTCATCACTTCGGGGTCGGAAAGCTCTTTGTAGAAGTGCGCGATCTGCGGCGCCAGCAGCAGTCCTTTATAAACAATCGTGCGCGAAGAAAGCGAAGGCACGTAGAAAAACGCCTTCTCCTTGATATCGCTCGCGGCAATTTCCGACTCGGCGCGCTTGCGCACGACATAAAGCTTGCGCTCGAGCGCGTCCTGGTCCATGCCGGGTCCGCGGCGGATAAAAATTTGCTCAATGTAAGGCTGCGTGCTACGCGCCAGGCGGCCGATGGAATTCGAGTCGAGCGGCGTGTCCCGCCAGCCGAGCACGGAAAGGCCCTCTTCGCTCGCAATCTTTTCCATAATACCTTCGCAAAGCGCGCGGTCCTGCCGCCCCACGGGAAGGAACACCATGCCCACGCCATATTCGCCGGGCGGCGGCAAAGTAAAGCCCCAGC
Organism: Terriglobia bacterium; assembly: GCA_035945515.1. GTDB lineage: Bacteria > Acidobacteriota > Terriglobia > UBA7540 > UBA7540 > RH2-MAG17b. The sequence goes on along the minus strand of DASZAE010000125.1, from coordinate 7,773 downwards.
GCGAACCCTCGCGGTCAAAAAAGGCGTGTGGAATCTGAATGAGGATGCCCGCCCCATCGCCCGTCTCCGGGTCGCAGCCGCACGCCCCGCGGTGGGTGAGGTTAATCAGGATTTGCAGGCCCTTGGCAATGATTTCATGGGACTTGCGGCCCTCGATGTTGGCCACAAACCCGATGCCGCACGCATCCCGCTCATTCAAAGGGTCATAGAGACCCTGCGCCGGCGGCAGCCCGCGCCGCACCGATGGATGCCCTTCCGCGCGACAATGAACTTCTTCTTTAGCCATAAGAGACACAGCTACCCTTAGAGAATCATTATAGATTATGCCACCCCACGGCTCCGCCGGAAAATTAATACTTTTTATACTTGCTATAACCAGGCAGGATAGTCCCACGCTAATGGCGGCCAAGGGCCACCCGAATGAGCCGCAAAAAAATAGTGTCTCATTTATCTCAAAAGTCTCAAAGAGGTCGGATATAATGGGGCGGGCATTGTCACGCAGATTTTTGTGGCTAAAAACTCTGCGCTCCAAGGCGGTCTCCAAAGATTAGAAAATGGCCGGCAAGAATGAAAGAAACACGCAAAAAAATCACGGAACGAACCCAAGAAGTTGTGTGGAATCAACGTTTCTAATAAAAGCCGTCTCATTCGTCTCACAGCTTTCAGAGTGTAGGCGAGGTAGCGCCGCCGTCCCGGCGGCAGGTGCTGGGGCACTCGAGCCCAGAAGCGATGCGGGCATATACTTGTGTAACAGTCGGCAAAGCCTGCCCTGAGCCGATTCGCTCCTCTTCGAATCGCTCTGAGCGAAGCGAAGAGGCTCACGGTAAACTCCGCGAAGGGATGCCGGCGCTGCGACTTCTGATTGTCACTATACTTTGTAATTTTCACTGGCTAATGATCGCTGGCGCTTTTTTGGCAGCCACCAAGCGGAGCAAGCAATATGAAGACGGGAACCGTCATGCTGTTGCTGATATTCGCCAACCTCCCTGCTGCCGGGGCGGCGGCGCTACAGCAATACCGCAGGGTTAGAGAACAAACCCTGCGCTACAAAAACCGCCCGGCGAAGCAGGACCCAGAAGATTAAAACGTTTAATGGCACAGCCATGGGTGACAGCCATCAATGTGCCGGAATGCGGCGCCAAACGTGCACCACATCTTCGGAAGTTGCCGCCAGATACTTTCCATCAGGTGAAAAGGCGACCGTCAAGAGGGACTGTTTGCTTTCCTCAAACGTGCGGATGAGCTTCCCCGTGGCAACATCCCAAATCCGGGCGGTATTGTCTTCCCCGGCGGCGGCAATGAGGCTGCCATCCGGCGAAAACTCCGCCCAATGTACGGGACCCGCATTGCCGCTGAGGGTCTGCAGCAGTTTCCAATCGGGGACCGACCAGACACGAACTTTGCCGTCTTCGCAGGAGGTTTCGAGCAGCTTGCCGTCGCGCGAGAACGTCATGCTGAGCACGGTGGCTTGATGGCCGGAGAGAACGTCGGTGAACACATGGTCCTTTGCCGAAACCACGATTGGATTGGGGTTGGCGCTGGTCTCAATCTGGGCGAGCAGCAGCCAGCGGCCATCCGGCGAAAAAGCGAAAAGGTGCGGCGGATGCGTAAGCTGCGGCAGCGCATACTTTCCGGCGAGCCCGGTGAGCGGGTCCCACAGCGTGAACGTGCTGTCTTTGTAGAGCGCCACGCGATGGATGCGCGGGAAGTAGACCGGGGGCAGGAAGCCGCCCTTGACGCCAAGCTCCTCCACTTTGCCGGCGAGCGCGTCTTGGGTGATGTCCCACTGAAAGGCAAGCTCCGGCGTCTCAAAAGGGGCCGCCTGCCCTTTCAATTTCATCAGCCCGTTGGCGAGAATGAGCAGGCGCTCCGGCGAAACGTAGTTGGCCGAATGAATGTCGAGCGCCTCGATGCCCGGAATCGACGGGTGCAGCGCCTTCAGCCCACGGCCATGGGCCAGATCGAGCAGGATCACGCGCCGCTGCCCGACCACCGCCAAAATGGATCCGTCAGGCGAAAACGAGCCGTCAGGGGAATAGTGCAGGGCGAGGTGGCCGTCGATGCGCAGCTCGTGCTGCCAGTCATAAGCTGGCTGCGGCGCGGTTGCCGCTTGTCCTGATTGTCCCTGTTGTTCTGATTGTATGGATTGTCCTGCAACCAATCGGCAGGTCAAGAAAACGGCAATGAAAAGTAGCGCAGACCTCCGCATTTGAGGTCTGCGGCTTGTGGGTGCGATGACCGCGGTCAAACCAACTCTCCTCTCGCAATGCGCTCGACCAGCGCCCGGTCAGCTTCAAGGAACGGATACTGAGGAAGATGCGCTCGCGGCGCCCATTCAATGGCCTCAAACACGCGGTTTTCGAGTCGGCCCCGGTATGTGGGCACGTGAAAGAACACCACTTCTACGTAGCGGTCTGGATAACGATGCCGCAGGCGGAAGACTTCCGCGCCCAGATCAGCTTCGATGGCTAACTCCTCGTGGAGCTCGCGCACCAGTGATTGCTCGAGCGTCTCGCTTGGTTTCGCCTTGCCGCCCGGAAACTCCCACTGCATTCCGTAAGGGTCCGTGTGATGACGCTGGCAGATGAGCACCGCGCCTCGGTCAGTAAGAATTCCGGCACACACCAGGATGGGTTTTGGGTCGTCCATCGGGAAAGATCATTGTAGCAAACACGCCCGCGTGCCATGATTGAGGGCAAAAATGGGCGCCTTCTGAGGCTCATAGGAAGGGTTGTTTCAGCCTTCTTCGACGCAGGAAACGAAGGTGAAAGCATAAGCAGCGACGCCAGGCGTCAGGAAGTCGAGTTCGAGAAGGCGCGAGCCCGCTTGGGGCGTCTTGAGCAGCCGGTACATGCGAGGTTCCTTGACGGCGACCAACGATTTACCGCCGTAGTGAGCTACATCCTCGCCCGCATCTTCAGGCGGGAGCGACTTTCCCCCGGCGCTCACCGCTACCAATCCCGCGCCATCTTCGGGAGGACTCATCACCAGGTTCACCTCCGCCGCGCGGCAATCGACCAGCAAGCGCGAAGGCTTCCCATTCAGCGGGCAAGCCTCGACCGATTCACTTCCGGCGAACCAGGGGCCGTCGAGCCATGCGACGTCGGGGGCCAGAGTCTTCCCGGCGCGATACTCCTTGACTTCATTCGAGGCGTAGCCTGCTTCATTTCCGAGACGGCCGCGCTTGAAACCGAGATAAAGTTCAGGCGTGACGGGGACACAGCGCGCGCCGGGCCGATCCGCCAATCGCAGCGGCTCCATGAGAGGCGGCAGGCTCAAGCTGGAGTCGATCTCGCGCAGCAGCTTCTGGATGGCCTCTTCAGTTTCGCCGTAGCCGCCTTCGCCGAAGTGGTAGTAACGCAGATAACCTTTTGCGTCGATCAGGTATTTGGCTGGCCAACAGCGGTTGGAGTAGGCCTGCCAGATTTGATAGTCGTTATCCAGGACAACAGGATATTCGATCTCCATCTCCTTGACCGCCTGCTCGACGTGCGCCGCCGCGCGCGCGAAATGGAACTCCGGCGCATGAACGCCTATCACAGTAAGACCCTTGGCGCGGTAGCGGCGATCCCACTCCTTGAGATAAGGCAGCGTGCGCAGGCAATTCACGCAGGTGTAGTCCCAGAAGTCCACGAGCGCCACACGGCCTCGCAGCCCGGCAAGCGTAAGTCCAGGCGAATTGATCCATTGACGCCCAACTTCGGGCGCATGGATCTTCTCCGCCGCATCAAGCCACATGCAGAACACTCCACTTTCGTTGTCAATAGATTGCGTTGGATCAGGCTACAACCCAATACTGTTCATTTAAGCGCGTAGCGCAGTGCGCAGCCGCAATCGACGATGAATGTCATGCTGAGCGAAGCGAAGCATCTGCTTGTAAATCAATGCGGAAAAAGCAGATTCTTCGCTACGCTCAGAAAGACACGTGCGTAAATTTTGAGCGCCATCCCCTAAGTGAACAGTATTGGGCTACAACCGCACAGCACCTTGGGGATCGAACGCCGCTACCGCGCGGCGGGTGGATCAAGCTGGCCTGCCAGCTTCTCATAGCTTGCGTGGTAGCTGGCGTTGTCCGGCTCCAGGGAGGCGGCAATGCGCATCTCTTCCAGAGCTTGCTGGCTTTCACCCTGCGCGAGCAGCGCCGAAGCGAGGTCAGCGTGAACGACGGCGTCGCCCGGCTTCGACTCGAGGGCAAGGTGATACTCGTGAATTGCCTCTTTAAGGTTCTTTTCCCTAACCAGGACAAGCCCCAAAGCCAGATGCGCCTTTTCATTCGCGGGATCAAGACGCAGGGCCGCGCGTAGTTCCGAGGATGCTCCTGAATTGTCGCCTCGTTGGTAGAGCGCCGCCCCAAGCGCATAGCTGATGCCCGCATCCTGGGGATTCAGACGGAGCGCCTCGCGGTATTGCTGAATGGCCCCATCCAAATCATGCTCTTTCATCAGATCGTTTCCCAAGTTGAAGCGGGCTGGCGCCGAATCCGGGGCAAGCAGCACCGCCTCGCGGTACTGCGCGGCGCCCTCTTTAAGCTGTCCTTGTTCGCTGAGGGCGAGGCCCAGATAGAAATGCGTGGCCGCGTCCGTGGGATTCAACTGAATGGCCTTGCGCAACTCCGTCTCCGCCTGAGGCCACTGCCGTTGGTCCAAAAGCTGTTTGCCTTGATCGCGGTCACTCTGCGCTCCGTACCCCTTGTCGCTCGAAGGCGTGGCTTGCGCAAAGTCTTTCGTCTTCACCTTCTTGAGTTCATTAAGTAGGGGTGTTCCGGCGCCCTCTTTTTGCAAGGTTTGAAGGATTTCGGGGGTGGGCTTGAAATCAATTCCGCGCTTCTTGACCAGCGCCGCAATCCGCTGGCTGGCGACCCCGCCGCGCAACAAACCCTCCACCTGCGCTTCCTTAAGAGGCTTTTGGGCGGCGAAAGAACTGGACGCGAGAGAGGCGAGTAAAAGAAGAACACCCGCCGCTGCTGTCTTGCGAATGTGCAAGATTTCCATCCGTGCCTCCCCCACGGCGATAATCCTTAGTCAAAGTAAGCCGTCAATAGAGCGCCTATAGCGGCGACCCCACGCGGGCTTTGCCCGCCGGCCTTTAGTAAAGACTATCGGCCAGCGGCCGCCGCGACAATAATGGGCCGCCCGAGTCATCGGAGATACTTCGATTCCGCGGCCTTGGCGCGCCGCGCGCGGGCAATTTCATCGGCCAACTGGGCGTTTGAGGGATACTGCGCAAGGCTCTCCTCATAGACTTGGATGGCGGCATCGTAGTCGCCCCGGTCAAAATAATACTCGCCGCGCGTAATCGCGTCCGCCACCGCGGCAGACTCGGCTCTGGAATGGGCGCGCGCCTGCGCATCCAGCACGCTGGCGCCATTGGCTCCATTGTGCGCTTTAAGCCCTTCGGTTTTCGCGGACGCCTGCGGTCCTTGCGGCCTGTTGGATGCGCCGGCATCGCTTGCTCCCCTGGCCTGCGGCGTGGATTGCGCCTGTTGCGCTGTTTGTTGTTGCGCTGGCGTGGATTGTACGTGTTGCGCCGTTTGCCCTTGTTGCGTTGGCGCGGAGGCGGACGCGCCGCTCGCCGTGGCGGGCGGCTGAGCCGAATTTGACGACGGTGTTGTTACTGCTGCCGGACCAGGTTGGGACTGGGCAGGCGGCGCTGCCTTAGCCGTGTTCACCGGCGTGGGCGGCGACTGATCCGACGGCTGGTTCACGGTTTCGGTTTGCGGGCTGGCATCAGTCGAATCTGAGGACAAGTAATATGAAACCTTTGTTTTGAGAAACTGCGGGTTAAACCAATATGTCCGTCCTGTGAGGTAAAGCCAGCCGCAGCCCGCGCCGCCTAAGATCACAATCAGGAGGGCTACTGTGGCCAATGCCTTCAACCACGTCCGCTTAGACTCCGGCGAAGCAGTGTACAGCACGGACGGGCTGGGCGGCTTGGCCGGATAATTACCAAGCAGCACTGGACCGTGATGGCTCCGCCTGGCGGCAGTTTCGGGCGCGTGTCCGCCCGTGTTCAGATGGATGTCTAAGGGCTTTGTGGGCGGCGGCTCCGCAATTTTAGGGTCCGCGGCCGGGATCAGGCCTGACAGAAAAGCGTCGTCCATTGCTGGCGCTTCAGGTATTTGGGTGGCAGGCGTCGCCCAAGTTGGCGGCTTGGCCAACTCGGCCTGTTCAGCCAATCCACCGTTTTGGGTCCGTTCAACCTGCTCTGGAAGGGGCTCCGAAGGTTCAGGTTCCGTTAGCTCGAATGATTCAAGCCCTGGTGGCTCAAGCTGCTCAAGTGGCGGCGGAGATGCAGGAGGCGGAGCAGCCGAAAAGGGAGAAGCAAAAACCGATGTCGCCGCTACCGGGATTTCCCAGTGCGAGGCCGCGCCATCCGCGCTTGGCGCCGGGCTGGCGAAGCTCGCGACAGCCGAAGGCAATTCACCGGTTGTCTCGCGGGCTGCAAATGGCGCTTCCTGGACCGGCTGTGGAATCTCCCGCGTCGGCTCAGGCGCCGGTTCCTGGGCGGCTTCCGCGCGCAGAGGCTGCGCGAGTTCCGGCTCCCCGACGGGCTGCTTCGAGGTTTGCTTCGCAGGAGCGCGGCGTTCTTCCCACGGCGTAAGCTGATCAATAATCGCCGTGGCGCTGGCGGGCCGGTCGGCCCGTTTCTTCCCCAGCATTCTCATCAGGAGCGTATCCAGCGCCAGCGGCGCTTCAATGCCGGGTTGGGTGGAAAGCGGGCGCGGCTCGGTAAAGATCTGCGCCAGCAAAACTTCCATCGGAGATTTGCCCTGGAAGGGCAGCTCGCCCGCAAGCATTTGATAAAGGATCACGCCCAGCGAATACAAATCCGACCGCCCGTCAAGCGCCTCCGGGTTCTGTCCCATCGCTTGTTCGGGCGAGATATACTCTGGCGTTCCAAACAAGCGGCCGCTGCCATCTTCAACTGCGAGGTGAGCTAGGTTGATAAAATGGCCCTTCTTCAAAGGTAGCGTGCTAAAGCCCAGCACGCGCGCCGTCTCCTCGCCGTCATTGTCAGTCAAAAGGACGTTTGCAGGCTTCAGGTCGCCGTGAATGATGCCTGCATGATGGGCCGCTTCGAGCGCCATGGCGATCTGCTTCGCCAGAGAGCAGGCGCGCCCCAAGGTGAGCGGAGCTTCCCATCGCAGAAGCTCATCAAGCGGTTTGCCTTCGATAAAATCGCGCACCAGGAAAGGCTCTTGCTGCCCGCGCAGGATGCCCGGAGGCGCGATGTTCGGATGGTCGAGAGCCTGAATTCGCGCCGCTTCCTGCCGGACCTCCTCCTGGACCTTATCAAGGTTGGCTCCGCTCGACAGAGAAATGGGCTGCAACGCGCAAAGGCCGCCCGTCTCCATGTCGGTGGCCATATAGATTGCGCCCAAGTCGCCTTCGGCAATTTGCTGAAGGATGCGGTAGCGCCCCTCAATCAATTGGCTGTCATTAAACATGATCGCTTCACGGCCAAGCCGTAGAATCCCCCATAGGCGCAAGCCGCCCGGCTCTGTCTATCTATAAGGTTAGCATAATCAAGGGTATCTTCAAGGCGGATGGCCGGATGGCATTGTAGCGGCGGCCTCTGGCCGCCGGTCTTTGCTATTTGAAAAATCGGCGGCCCGAGGCCGCCGCCACAGTATCATTCCCGCGCGTGGGCAACCGCAATCGCCGCCATGTTCACGATCTCTTCAACCGTAGCCCCGCGCTGCAAGACGTGAACGGGCTTCGAGAGGCCCATCAGGATGGGTCCCAGCGCCTCGGCGCCCCCCAGCCGCATCAT